>DASPWN010000322.1:0-16501 GCA_035637835.1 Actinomycetota bacterium
TGAAGACGTTCGCCGCCCTCGGCGTGTACGGGATGTCCGCCGTCACCGCGGTCACCGTGCAGAACACGAAGGGGGTGAGCGGCTACGAGGAGCTGTCGCCCCAGACGGTGGCAGACCAGATCCGGGCAGTGGTGACCGACATCGGCGTCGACGCCGCGAAGACCGGGATGCTTGCGTCGGCCGCCATCGTGGAGGCCGTTGCCGACGCCGTGGCCGATACGCGGGTGCCGAACCTGGTGGTCGACCCGGTGTTCATGTCCAAACACGGACATCCGCTGCTCGCCGACGATGCGGTGGAGGCCCTGCGGGAGCGCATCCTGCCCCTGGCCGTCCTGGTCACGCCGAACCTTCCGGAGGCGAGCGGCCTCGCGGGCTTCCGGGTGGACTCCGCGGCGTCGATGAGGGAGGCGGCTGAGGCCATCCGGTCGTTCGGCCCTCGAGGAGTCCTCGTGAAGGGAGGGCACCTCTCCGGCGAGCGGTCGGACGACCTGTACTTCGACGGGACCCGACTGCTCTGGGTGGAAGCGGAGCGCATCGACACGCCGAACACGCACGGCACCGGGTGCGTCCTGTCGTCGGCGATCGCGGCCTATCTCGCTCTGGGGGACGACCTGCTCGCCGCGGTGCGAAAGGGGAAGGCCTTCGTCACCGAAGCCATCCGCCACAGCTTGGCCATCGGCCAGGGCATCGGGCCCGTCGATCCGATGTGGGGGATCCGTCCACCGGAGCGGGCGGAAGCCGCCGGGACCTAGCCGGCCCGCTGGACCTTGCCGGCCTTCAGGCAGCTGGTGCAGGCGTAGATCCGCTTCGGGGACCCGTTCACCAGGGCCCGGACCCGCTGGACGTTCGGATCGAACCTACGGTTGGTCCGGTGGTGGGAATGGGAGACCCGCTTGCCGAAGAACGGCTTCTTCCCACAGATATCGCAGACGGCTGCCATGGCGCGTGGAAGGGTAGCAGACGGCCTCCGATTCCCCGTCGCCTTGCGGTCAGGCCGTCCGGGGAGCAGAGTTGTCGAAGAACACATCGTGAGGGGGCATCATGCAATCATCTGAGCGTCCCATCGTCCTTCACGTCTTCTCCCCCACCATCGAGCCAGGGAGGTCCATTCGACAGGTCGTGGAGTCGGTGGGGGCGAATGGTGATCAGGTCAAGTTCGTGGCGCACTTCATCGGCTCGTTCCTCGTGTATACGCGAGTGGAGACCCCGAGCCTGGAGGATGCCCAGGCGTTCATCGCTGGTCCTCTCTGGGATGCGGGTGTTCGTTCCCAGACGTCCACCGAGATCAAGGTCTCGAACATCAGGGGGCCCAAGAGGGCAAGCCCGCCCTACTGCGCACTCGTTCGGGTTCGCGCTGCCGGAAGTCCGTTCGAGCTCCTGGACGCCCTGGACGAACGGTTCGGACCCAAGTTCGACCAGGACGAATATTGGTATGGCGCGGCCGTCGTCTCGGGCCGGGGGTTCGATGTCCTGGTGGACTTGGGGAGGCCGAGCTTCGAGGAGTTGTGGAAGGCGATCGTCGAGGACCTCCTGACGGTGGGGGGGATCGCGGATACGGACTCGTCGTTCGCCTACCTGCCCGGCAACGCGATCCGCGGCGGGGAGGATGGCGGATAGACGTGCCGCGGGGTCGAGGGCGCCCGTCGCCGAGCGAGGCGAGCGCAAGCTCGTATCGATCCTCTTCGCGGACCTCGCCGGCTATACGGCGCTCGCCGCTTCCATGGATCCCGAGGAGGTCTATCGCTTCCTCCGCCCCGAGATGCACACGCTCAAACGCATCGCGGAGACCTTCGGCGGCACGGTGCCTCAGATCATGGGGGACGGGTTCATGGCCGTCTTCGGCGTCCCGGTCGTCCACGAGGACGACGCCGAACGCGCAGTCCGCGCCGCGCTGGCCGTACGGGATCACGTCCGCGAACTGAACGCGGGGAGCGAAGGCCTCCCGTTCCCCGAAGTCCATGCGGGCGTGAACTCAGGGGAAGTCATGGTCGCCCCGTCGGATGAGCTGGCAGGGTTCACCGTGATCGGCGACACGGTCAACACCGCGTCGAGGCTCGCGGACCTGGCACCCGGCGGGCGGGTGTTGGTCGACGAGCGGACGTGGGGCCGGACCTCAGGCGTCGTCCGATACGGAGCTCAATACATTCGGCAGGCCAAGGGCAAGCCCGACCTCGCGACGTATGAGGCGCTCGGCGTCCGGCCGGCCCGCCATGCCACGCGACAGGGCCGGACGGAAGCGAGAGCGTTCGTCGATCGAGAGAACGTGATGCGCCGTCTTCAAGAGGAGGCGGTCGCGACCGAGCGCGAAGCCAGATCCCGCGTCCTCGTCGTCAGGGGCGAGCCCGGACTGGGCAAATCGCGGGTCGCGGCGGAGTTCCGGAAACATCTGCGGCGTGGTTCCGTCCTGGTCGGCCGGTGCGTGCCGTTCGGCCCACAGCTCCCCCTGCACGCGCTGGCCGAGGCGATCGGCGGGGCCGCAGACGTCTCCCCGGGAGCGCCGCTCAAGGCGATCGAGGCCGGAGCCACGCGTCTCGCCGAGCGCATCACGGGCGTCGACCGCAGGACCCTGGTCAGGGAGATGAGCCTGTTGCTGGCCGGGCGGGTCGCGCCCGGGCAACCCCCCGGGTCGGTGTATGACGCGCTTCGGGCCGTCCGTGCAGTCGTGGAGGGGCTGGCCAGGGTGAAGCAGCCGATGATCGTCGTACTGGACGACCTGCAGTGGACGGACCCGGACCTGGTGAAGGCCCTTGAGGACGTGAACCACCAACCTTGGGACTGCCCCGTGCTGTTCCTCGGTCTCTCCAGGCCCGACAAGGTGATCTCGAAACTGCCCCGGCTCGAGCTCGGGTCACTGCCGGACGACGCGATGCTGGAGCTCGCCAACAGCGTCCTGGGCAAGGTGGCCTCCCTTGAAGTGGTCCGGGCCCCGCTCGGATGGGCCGGAGGCAACCCATTGTTCCTCGAGGAGAGCCTGGGGATGCTGGTCGAGACGGGCGCGCTGGAGGCCGGAGCCGCCGGCTGGCGGGTGGCCCAGCCGAACCTCCTGCAGGTCGTCCCCTCGACGATCCGGTCGCTGATCGCCGCTCGGCTGGATGGGCTTCCACCGGACGAGAAGCAGGTGCTCCAGGACGCGTCGGTCGCCGGAGATGCGACGTGGGACGGGCTCGAGGTGCACCTGTCCGAGGTCCCCGATCCTCACCGGGCCCTGCTGTCGCTGGAGGGGCGCGACCTGCTGCGGCGTCGCGCCACGAGCGCCGTCCCGGGGACGATCGAATACGGGTTCAAGCATCCGCTGATCCGCGAGGTGGCGTACGAGTCGTTGCCGCGATTGGAGCGTGCCCGCCGTCATCTGCAGATTGCGGAATGGTTGCGGGGACGTGCCCCATCGACGTCCGACGAGCCCGTCACCGCGCTTGCCCATCACTACGAGCGAGCATGGGAGCTCGGGCGCTCGACGACGGGCCGGCGGCCGCCGATTGGTACCGCTCGGCTCGCGGTTCGGTATCTCAGCCGGTCGGCAGCGCAGACCTTCGCCTACCAGGCCCGGTCCGCCGAGGCTCTGTATGAGCGGGCCCTTCGCATCGTCCACGAAGATGAGGAAGGGATCGACCCTGCGACCATCGCCAAGCTCCTCACCGGCCGGGCGGAGAGCTTGATCGAGATGGGGCGGCACCGCGAGGCCATCGCCTACGCCACCCAAGCCAGGGCCATCGGCGATGGGTTGGGCGACCGGCGTTTGGGGGCCCGGGCGCTGCTCGCGCTGGGACGAGCCGAGAGCGACGCGGGCCGCATGCGTCGAGCTCGCGTGCTCCTGGAGGAGGCACGAGGGGAGTTCGGGATCCTGGGTGATGTGCGGGGGCAGGGGTGGGCACTCCACCGCCTCTCCGAGACGTGGAGCCGGGACGATTACTCGCGCGAGTTGCTGGAGCTCCGTAAGGCCTACCGCCTCTTCGCGCGCTCGAGGGATCGGTGGGGCCGCTCGGTCGCCGCCCAGGACCTCGCGTACCTGCTCACAACGCAAGGAGGCCCCGAGTTCCATCGGTGGTTCAAGGAGGCGAGCCGCCTCGCGGAGGACGATCGCGACCTTCGATCACGGGCCGCGGTGGCCAGGACACGTGGTTACTTCGCGTACTTCTGCGGCGAGTTCGGGGAGGCCATCCGGATCATGCGCGAAGCGAGGCCTCGGGCGGCTCAGGCAGGTGATCGCTATGCGGAGGCCGACACCGTCCTCATCGGTGCCATGGCCGCGGCCGCTGTTGGTCCTCCCGACGAGGCTGAGCGCCTGAGCCTGGAGGCCCTCGAACTCGCCCGTGAGCTGCGTTCGCCGAGGGTACGAGCCACCGGGCTGCTGGCGGGAGCCAGGGCGGCGCTCAGATCCGGTTCGCCGTCGCGGGCTCAGAGCCGGCTCCGGGCGGCCCGGCTGATCATCGAACAGAAGAAGATCCGCGTGATGCGGTGCGAAGCCCTTCTTTTCGACGCATGGGTGGCGCTTGACCGGGGGGCCTGGGACAAGGTGTCGAACCTCAGCGTTCGCCTGAGCGCGGCGATACGCGCGAGCGATTGGCTCATCTTTGAGCCGCTCGTCCCCCTCCTACGGGGACGAGCCTCCCTCGGCGCCGGCCGGCCAGATGAGGCGCAGGGCCACCTGGCCCGAGCCGCCTCGCTCGCTCGGTCCCTGGGGTCGGGCGGCTTCCTGGGCTTGGCCGTGGCGTTGGAAAGACAGTCCGGGTTGCTCGTTGGGGTGGACATCGAAGTTCGACCGGACATCACGGTCGATGAAACGGAGGTCGTGGCGGTTGTCCAGGAGAATGCGGGTCTGCGTGGGCTCCTGGCTGGGGACGACGAGGGCGCGGCGAAGGCATTCGAGCAAGCGGTTGAAACGTGGAGCACCATGGGTCGGACCGCCTGGCTGGCACGGTCACTCGCACTCCAAGCTGTGGCCGCCAACCGGCGTGGAGATCGGCGGAGGGCCGGAAGACTGTATCGCAGGGCCGAGGCCGTCCTCGACGAGCTGAAGACGCCGGCGAGAAATCGGATGCCGATCCTTTCGCCCGTCCACGATTGATGCTCAGCCCGCGGGAAGGATCTTGTTCAATCCCGTCTGGAGGGCAGCGGGCGTGAGCGGTCCTTGCCAGCTCATCGCGATGCGGCCTTCGGCGTCGTAGAAGACCGTGTCGGGCTGCCCAACGAACCCCAGGCCGTTGCGGATCTCGGCCGTGGGGTCGAAGACGCTCGGATAGGACCATCCGAACTCGGCCATGAAGCCCCTGGCCGAGGACCGCGTGTCCAGGATGTCGACGCCCAGGAACTGGACGCGGGAGCCATAGGAGCGGGATGCGGACGCCAGATCCGGGGCCTCCCCCCGGCACGGCCCGCACCACGCCGCCCAGATGTTCACCACCACGGGGGTTCCCTTCAACTGGCCGAGGAGCTGCTGGAAGGTTGCGAAGTCGAATCCGGGAAGGGCCGACGCGTCCGTCGGAAGGAGCCGGGCCTGCGCCGCGTTCAGCGCAGGAACCGGCGTCCGGTCGTCCCTGCCGACATCCGAGGCGCCGCCCGTGCATGCCGCGGCCGCGATCGCGATGAGGGCGGACGCGACGGCCATTCGGCGGAGCGGCATGAGGTGCATGGTAGAACCACGGTGTGAGTTCCGTGCCCCTTATCGAACCGGCCGGCTCCCCGTGACGCTCACGCTGTCGTCGCCGATCACGGCCATCGACCGCACGCTGGCGGCGCGTCGGGCCGGGTTCCGAGACAAAGGCCCACCGGCCGCCGACGTCCTGGCCGAGGCCCTGGACATCCGCACGGTGCGGGACCTGCTCCATCACTACCCGCGGCGCTACATCGACCGCTCGCAGGTGGCCTCGATCCGGGAGCTCCGGGTGGGGCAGGAGGGGACGGTCATCGCCCGGGTAAAGCGGACCACGAAGCGCCAGACCCGCCGGCGCCAGAGCATGGTGACGGTCACCCTGTATGACGGCTCGGGATCGCTCGACATCACCTTCTTCAATCAGCCGTGGGCGGCGACGCTGTACAAGGAAGGGCAGGAGCTCGCCGTGTCCGGCACCGCTGCCATGTATCGGGGCAAGTTGCAGATGGCGAATTTCGAGGTGGAGATCCTGCGCGGGGCCGAGGCGGACATGGTGCACACCGGCCGGATCACACCGGTCCACCGGGCCACGGAGGGCGTGACCACCCGGACCATCCGCGAGCTCGTGTTCCGAGCGCTCGAACGCCTTCCGCGGATCCCCGACCCGCTCCCCGAAGACATCGTGGCGGCCGAGTCCCTCGCATCGTTCGACCCGGCCATCCGGGCCATCCACTTCCCCGAATCACAAGAGGATCTGGCGACTGCCCGCGAGCGGCTGAAGTTCGATGAGCTGTTCACGCTGGAGCTCGGCGTGGCGTTCCGCAAGCATCGGGTCGAGGCGAACCAGCGAGGGGTCGCGCATGAGACGAGCGGTCCGTTGGTTGAGCGGCTACTCGCAAGCCTGCCGTTCGAGCCCACCCGCGCGCAGCACCGGGCCATGCACCAGGTGGGGGACGCCATGGCCCACCCCCGACCCATGAACGCGCTGCTGCAGGGCGACGTGGGCTCGGGCAAGACCCTCGTGGCGCTCTACGCGGCCCTGGTCGCGATCCAGTCGGGCCACCAGGCGGCGATCATGGCCCCAACCGAAGTCCTCGCCGGACAGCATTTCCGGTCGATGGCCGAACTGCTGGGGCCGTTCGGCGCCGTCTCCTACCTCGAGCTGACGGACGGACCTGCCGGCAGCCAGGCGTCGCTACTCGAGCCCCAGACATCGACCGCCGGGCCATCCGTCACCTACGCGCTGTTGTCGGCGTCGGTGACCGGCAAGGACCGGACCAGGATCCTGGAGGGCATCGCCCGGGCGGACGTGGACCTCGTCGTCGGCACCCACGCGCTGGTCCAGGAGGGCGTCTCGTTCCTGGACCTGTCCCTCGCCGTAATCGACGAGCAGCACCGGTTCGGCGTCCACCAGCGAATGGCCCTGAAGGGCAAGGGCGGGTCGCCGGACGTACTGATCATGACTGCCACCCCCATCCCGCGAACGCTCGCGCTCACGTACTACGGGGACCTCGACGTGGTCGTCCTGGACGAGATGCCCTCTGGTCGACAGCCGGTCGAGACCCGGGTCGCCAGGACCGCCGCCGAGCGCACGGTGGCATACGACCTGGTGCGCCGGGAGGTTCAGGCAGGCAGGCAGGCCTTCGTGGTCTGCGCAGCGATCGACGAGGCCAACCGGGCCGAGGTCCGGGCCGCCGAGAAGGAGGCCGAGCGGCTGGCCACCCAGGTGTTCCCGGACCTCTCCGTGGAAGTCCTGCACGGGCGGCTCCGGCCGGCGGAGAAGGAGCGGGTGATGGAGGAGTTCCGTGCGGGCAAGCACCACCTGCTGATCTCCACGACCGTGATCGAGGTCGGCGTGGACGTCCCCAACGCAACGGTGATGCTGGTGGAGAACGCCGAGCGGTTCGGCCTGGCGCAGCTCCACCAGCTCCGGGGGAGGATCGGGCGCGGCGAGTACCGGTCGACCTGCGTCCTCTTCGACGAGAGCACCCCGGAGAACGAGGAGGCCAGGGCTCGACTGGCGGCCATGGTTCGGACCACGGACGGGTTCGAGCTGGCCGACGAGGATCTGCGGCTCCGGGGCGAGGGCACGCTGTTCGACGTCCGCCAGTCGGGGCTCCCGGACCTGAGGCTCGCCCGTCTTGCCGACGACCTCGAGCTGGTGAAGCGGGCACGGGCCCGCGCGTTCGCTGCGATCCAGGAGGATCCCGACCTTCAGCGGCGCCCGGGCCTCCTCGACGAGCTTCGGAGCCGGTTCGAGCGCTCGATCGACTGGCTGTTCCACTCCTAGTGGGCTGCCGACGCCGCTACAGTCGCTTCCATGCGGATCATCGCCGGAACGGCGAAGGGCGCCCGGCTTGCTCCGGTGCCCCGGGGAGTCCGCCCGGTTTCCGACATGGCCAGGGAGGGCCTGTTCTCGAGCATCGCCTCCCACGTCCCCGGTGCCGCAGTGCTGGACCTGTACGCGGGGACGGGAGCACTGGGCATCGAGGCGCTCTCCCGGGGGGCGGAGGCGGTGACGTTCGTGGAGCGGAGCTCCCCGGCCCGGGCTACCCTCCTGCAGAACCTGAGCCGGACCCGCTTGGCCGAGCGGGCGAGGATCGTCCCCTCGCCGGTGGGGGCATTTCTCACCGGAGATGATAGATCGCGGGGACCGTTCGACCTCGTTCTGGTTGATCCACCCTACGAGGCCCCTGGGACCGAGGTGGACGCCGTGCTCGCCGAGCTCGGATCGGGGTGGCTACCCGAGCACGGATGGACGGTCGTCCTGACTCGCTCGGCCCGGAGTTCCATGCCTGTCATTCCGGTACACTGGCACGTCGCGAGGCGCCTGGAGTACGGCGACACCCTCGTCCTGGTCTACCGGGAGGTCTGAGTTGGGCCTGACCGCCCTGTGTCCGGGGACGTTCGACCCCGTGACCAACGGTCATCTGGACATCATCGAACGGGCGGGGCAGCACTTCGACACGGTGGTGGTCGCCGTGTTGGAGAACCCCGCAAAGCAACCATTGTTCAGCGTGGAGGAGCGGGTCTCGATGCTCAAGGAGGCAACGGGCGATCTGGGGAACGTGGAGGTCGATCCGTTCTCCGGATTGCTCGTGGAATACGCAAGGGTCCGGGGCTCGAGCGTGATCGTGAAGGGCCTGCGGGCGGTGACGGACTTCGAGTACGAGATCCAGATGGCCCAGATGAACCGGAGCCTGTCGGGCGTGGAGACGCTGTTCATGACGACTGCGCCCAACTGGTCGTTCCTGTCCTCCTCCCTGGTCAAAGAGGTCGCCAGGTACGGAGGCGATGTCTCCGGGCTGGTGCCCGCGGCGGTGGCCGAGCGGCTCACAGAGAAGCTCGGGAGGCCCACGTAGTGGACCTTGCGGCCCGGCTGCAACAGATGGAGGACATGATCAGGGAGGCGAAGTCCATGCCCCTCTCCTCGTCCGCCCTGCTCAACCGGGAGGAGATCCTGGAGCTGGTGACGCAGATGCGGGAGGCCTTGCCCGAGGAGATCAAGCAGGCCCGGTGGGTGGTGAAGGACCGGGAGGAGCTCCTGACCAAGGCCCGCCGGGACTCGCAACAGATCGTGGAGGAGGCGGAGCAGGAGCAGCTCCGGATGGCCACCCGGGAGGAGGTCGTGAAGCGCGCGGAGGCCGAGGCCGACCGGATCCTGGCCGAGGCCCGCGAGGAGGCTCGGCGAATGCGTCTGGAGGCGGAGGACTACGTGGACGCCAAGCTGGCCCAGTTCGAGATCGCGCTGCAGCGGAGTGGTGAGGAGCTGGCGGCCACCAAGGCTGCCCTGGGCCGCACGCTCGAGCAAGTGGAAGGGGGGCGGGAGCGCCTGCGGGGAGCCGCGCCGGCCCAGCAGGAATTCGGCCCCGAGGAGCTGGAGGAAGAGGAGTGATGGCGATGCGCGCGATCGACGTCCGCGACCTGGTCGGCAGCCCAGGCTCGTCCAAGACGGTGCGCGTGGACGAGGCCGTCGAGGGATTGCACATGGAGCTGGCCGAGGTCCCAGGGGACCAGCGGCTCTCCGGCGACCTCACACTGGAGAGCGTGGTCGAGGGGGTGTACGCGACCGGGACCATCCGGGGCACGATGGCCTTGCGGTGCGCCCGGTGCCTGAAGGAGTTCACACAGCCCTTCGATGTCGAGATGCACGAGCTGTTCCCCATCCGACCGGGTCCGGAGGACGACTACGAGCTCGGAGAGGACCTGACGCTCGACCCCGAGCAGATGGTCCGGGACTCCGTGGTCCTGTCGATGCCCTTCTCCCCGCTGTGCACGCCCGAGTGTCTGGGGCTGTGCCCGCGATGCGGTGGCGACCGCAACCTCGGGCAGTGCACGTGCACCGATGAGGTGGTCGACCCCCGTTGGGCCGGACTCGAGCAGCTGTTCCGCGATCGGTAGGCCACGACTGGCGACGAAAGGAAGGACGGATGCCGGTTCCGAAGAGGAGACAGACGCAGGCCCGGGGGGCCAAGCGGCGTGCCAACTGGAAGGCACAGGCCGCGACGTACTCGACCTGCCCCCAGTGCCATCAACCCAAGCTCCCCCATCGCGTCTGCGCCAACTGCGGCTACTACGGGGGTCGCCAGGCCGTCGAGGTCGAGTAGCGGGGTCGTGAGGAACGCGTGAGCGCGACGGGCGCAGACGATCCGACGACCCTCGCCTTGGAGCGGGCGCTCGGCGTCCGCTTCGCGGACCCTCAGCTTCGCAACCAGGCCTTGACCCACCGGTCGTTCGCGTTCGAGCAGGGGCTCGCGTTCAACAACGAACGCCTCGAGTTCCTGGGCGATGCCGTGCTCGGCCTGGTGGTCACCGACCTGGCGTACAGGGAGTTCCCCGACCTCTCCGAGGGTGAGTTGGCCAAGCTGCGGGCGGCCATCGTGAACATGGGAGCCCTGGCCGAGGTGGCCCGCGACCTCGGGCTCGGCTCGGTGATCCGCCTGGGCAAGGGGGAGGAGCTCTCCGGGGGCAGGGACAAGTCCAGCATCCTGGCCGACGCGCTGGAGGCCATCCTGGGCGCTGTCTACCTGGACCTCGGGCTCGATGCCGCGCGCACGATCATCGAGCGGTTGTTCCGCCCGCGCATGGTGGCGTACGTGCGAGGGGAGGGAGAGCGCGACTACAAGACGATCCTCCAGGAGCTGGCCTCGCAAGACCTGCGGGCGCTCCCGGAGTACCGCCTCGACGAACGGGGCCCCGATCACGAGAAGGAGTTCACCGCGACGGTCTTCCTTGCTGGGAGGCCCTACGGCACCGGGTCCGGCCGCTCCAAGAAGGAGGCGGAGCAGCAGGCCGCCCACGAGGCCTTCGTGAAGCTCTCGGAGCACACCGTGGAGACGGGGTCGAAGGGAGCGTAGGTGGAACTTCCCGAAGTCGAGGTGATGCGGCGGGACCTGGAGAAGGACGTCGTCGGCCGCAAGATTGCCGCGGCCGAGGTCCGACCGTCGAAGAACGCTATGCGGGTCATCCGCCGCCACGGCCGGCGCAAGGAGTTCGCCGACAAGCTGCTCGGCCGGAAGGTCCTCAAGTCCGATCGCCGTGGGAAGTACGTCCTGCTGTCCCTGGACAACGGCGACGTGCTCGTAGTCCATTTCGCCATGAGCGGCCAGTTCGTCCGAGGCAACAAGCGGGTGCCACTCCCGCCCCATACCCACGTCGTGATCACCTTCCAGCAGGGAGGCGACCTTCGGTTCGTCGACCCTCGCACGTTCGGCGAGATGTTCGTTACCGCCGGCGACGAACTGGGGAAGGTGAAGGAGCTCCAGCACATCGCCATCGATCCCCTGGACCACGTGTTCACGTGGCAGTCATTCGGCGGGCAGATGGCTCAGCGGGAGTCCAAGCTCAAGCAGCTCCTGATGGATCAGAAGTTCATTTCCGGGCTGGGGAACATCTACTCCGACGAGGTGCTGTTCGCGGCGGGGCTGCGGCACGACCGGCTGTCGGACACCCTCTCCTCGCAGGAGGTGCGCCGTCTCTATCGCTCGCTCCAGGAGGTCTTGCAGGAGGCCATTCGGTACCGGGGCACGACGCTGGAGGACGAGGCATACCTGGACCTGTTCGGCAAGCCCGGTGAGTTCCAGAACGAGCTCAAGGTCTACGGTCGCCAGGGCCTGCCCTGCCGCCGCTGCCGCACCCCCATCCAAACCGTGAAGATCTCCGGCCGAAGCGCCTACTTCTGCCCGCAGTGCCAGAGCTGACGCCCTTGCACACCGCTGGGGCTAGCCGACGACCGCGCCCGTCTCGCGGATCCGCTCGAGCGCGCGATCACCATCGCCGGCGTGGAGGTCGACCGCGCGGATCGCCTCGGAAGGCACGCTCGTCGAGAAGCCGAGACGCAGAGCGTCGAGGACCGTCTCGACCACGCAGTAGTCGGTGGCAAGCCCGCAGACGGTCACGGCCCCTACGCCCCGTTCCCGGAGCATCGCCTCGAGGCGCGTGGGGGCCGTCTCACCGGACCTCGGGTCCCGGACGCTGAACGCGGAGTAGCCGTCCTCGCCGCCGGTCCCTTTCTTCAGGGATTCGCCCACGACCTCCAGATCCTGGTGGAACTCGGCGCCCCAGGTCTCCTTGACGCAATGCACGGGCCAGATTCCGCCGTCCTTCTGGAAGTGGGGTGTGGACGTCGGGTGCCAATCCTGCGTGTAGACGACGAGCGCTCCGACGATCCTCGCCGCTTTCACCTGCTCGTTGATGACCGGGACCACCGCCTCGCCGTCCCTCACGTACAGACTCCCCCTTGGGTCGGCGAAGTCATTCTGGACGTCCACCACGATCAGAGCGGCCTTCGGGTCGAGGTCCACTGACACCTGCCTCCGAGGAGGATTGTAGGGACAGAGATCGGATCAGCTGGATCGTTCGTCGAGCTTCCGCGCCACGCTCAGGCCGGCGGCGGCCACGAGGAATGTGAGAATCCCGCAGTGAAACGGGTTCGCGTGGTCGTCGTGGGGCGAGTCCAGGGAGTCTTCTTCCGCTCGACGTGCGCGACGTTGGCCCGACGGCGTGGGCTCGCCGGCTTCGTCCGCAATCTCCCGGACGGGAGCGTGGAGGCCGCCTTCGAGGGGATCGACGACAACGTGGACGCGTTGGCGGCGTGGTGCGGGGTGGGACCGGACTATGCCCGCGTGGACCGGGTCGAGGTCTTCCCCGAAGAGGTTCGCGGGGACAGTGACTTCCGTGTCACCCGCTGACCCGAAGTTCCTGGTCAAACAGGGGAAACGACTGCTTGGGCGCTGTTAGCATCGGTTTTCAGACATGTTCCTTCGATCCCTCCAGATCCGGGGCTTCAAGTCCTTCGCCGAGAAGACGATCCTCGAGTTCGCCCCGGGGATCAGCGTCATCGTCGGTCCCAACGGATCGGGCAAGTCCAACCTGGTCGACGCCATCAGCTGGGTCCTCGGAGAGCAAGGCCCAAGAGCATTGCGTGGCAGTCAGATGGCGGACGTCATCTTCGCCGGGAGCCCGCAGCGCCCGGCCCTCGGGATGGCAGAGGTCAAGCTCGTGATCGACAACTCGGCTGGCCTGATCCCGGTACCGATGAGCGAGATCGAGGTCAGCCGGACGATCTTTCGGAGCGGCGACAGCGAGTACCGGATTGGCGGGCGCGTGTGCCGCCTGCTCGATGTGCAGGAGCTCTTGTCGGAGAGTGGGATCGGACGTGCGCTTCACACCATCGTCAGCCAGGGCCAGCTCGAGGATGTGCTCACGGCCCGGCCCGAGGAGCGCCGCCGATACATCGAGGAGGCCGCGGGCATCGCCAAGCACCGGCGGCGGCGGGAACGGGCCGAGCGCAAGCTTGCCGGCCTGGAGCAGGATCTGGTACGAGTGTCCGACGTCCTGGCTGAGCTCCGGCGCCAGCTGAAGCCGCTGAAGCAGCAGGCCGAGATGGCCCACCGCCACGAGGAGCTGACGGCTGAGACGGACGCCGTGGCCGTGAAGCTCGCTGCGGCGCGGCTCCGGGACCTCCTGGCCGAGCGTGATCGCCGAACCGGAGGGTGGGACGAGGGCCTCGAGCTGCGGAAGCGGGCTCGGGAACGACTGGACTCGCTCGACCAGGACGTGGCAGGCGCGGCGGACGCGCGGGCCAGTGCCGTCTGGACGCTCCAGGAGGCCGAGGCCCTGTTCCGGCAGTCCCAGGAGGAGAAATCCTCCGCGGAGCGGTCGCTTCGCATGGCCGTGGAAGCCGAGTCGACCGCGCGTGCGCAGCTGGCCACCGAGGCCTCGCGGCACGTCCACCTGACGGCGATGGACGAGGACTCCGCCCGCATGGAGGCCAGGTTGGCTGAGATAGCCGTCGAGCTCGAGGAGCGCGAGCGCGAGCTCGAGGAGGCGGAGCGGGGATTCCGCGAAGCCGCCGAGACACGGCGGCTGGTGGAGGAGGAACGCCGCCGGATCTCGGAGGAAGCCGCGGCCCATCGGGCCGAGATGGAGACCCTCAGAGCCTCGCTGGCCTCGCACGATCGCGAGCTGGCGCGCCTGGAGGAGCACCTCGGGGAGGTGCGCGAACGTCGCACGGCGGTGGAAGCCGAGCGAGCCCGGATGAGGACGGAGGTCGAGCGCCTCGACGGAGAGGGCGCGCCGGTCTCCGAACGCAAGGCGGCAGCGCAACGGGAGCGGATCGAGCTCGCCCAGCGGGTCGCGGAGCTCGAGGAGAGCGAGCGGCGCTTCCTGGCCCGCCGGGAGCTGCTGGATGCCCGGAAGGCCGACCTCGAGGCGACGCCCGGGTCCCGATTCCTTGCGTCGCATGCCAGACGGGCCGTCGGGCTGCTTGGCAGGTTGGTCGATGCCGAAGAGGGGTGGGAACGCGCGCTCGTCGCAGGCCTCGGCCCCTTCGCCGACGCGGTGGTCTATGCGGAGATGGACGTCGCGATCGAGGAGGCATCGAACGGCGAGGGGGCGACGCTCGCGGTCGCCGGCGGTGGCCCCGCATCGTTCGTTCTCCCCGAGGAACGCACGCTGCTCTCGATCGTCTCGGCCGATCCCGCCGCTCGCGGGCTCGTCTCGACGGTCCTGAAGGACATCTACATCGCGGACTCGCTCGAGGAGGCAGTGGGGAAGCACCGTACCCACCCCGAGTGCGCGTTCGTCAACGCCGACGGCGTGCTGATCGGTCCGGCGTTCATCCGAACCGCTGCATCGTCCTCTCGCAAGGACGAGATCGCGCGCGAGCTGGCGGAGGTGGAGCACGATCTGGCCCGAACCCTGTCCGTCGTTCGACCGGTGCGTCACCGGTTGGGACAGGCGGTGGCCGAGTTCGAGCGGTTGGCCACACGGCTCGAGCACGTCGACGCCGCGATCACGCGCGCCGCCGAGGCCATGGCCCGTCTGGAGACCGAGGCAAACGCGCTGGCCCGGGAGGAGGAGAGCTTGGGCCAGCGACTGGCGGGGGTGGAAGACGCGGCCGCGGCCTGGCGGGACCGGCTGGCCGCGTCCGAGCCGGCGACCCATGTGCTGCCGGACCTCCCCCGCGCGCCCGAGCCGCCGATCCAGCACCGGGTGGCGGTGGAGACGCTGCGGCGAGACCGGGTGGGGATCTCTGGCCGGCTTGCCTCGGTCCGCGCTGAGCGCGGCGCGCTCGCGGCGCAGGATCCGGAGGCGCTCTCGGCCGCGCTCGACGCCGTACGCGCCGATCGCGGCCGAGCCGACCAGCGCCTCGTCGCCGCCGAGGCCGCCATGGAGTCGGCAGCGGCTCGTCGGGACGAGGCCGCCGGGGCCGAGCGCGAGGCGACCGAAGCCGAAGCCGGGGTCAACCGAGCCTGGCGGGAGGCCTCCCACGAGCTGGAACGGCTTCGGGAGGAGTACGAGGAGCAGGACCGGGTTCGCAGTGATCTGGAGCGCAGGATCCGCGACGCCGAACGGTTGCTGCGGGAGGGGCACGGGGCGGAGCCGCACGAGGCGGTCGCTGGCCTGGGGGAGGATGAGTCTGCCCAGTCGATCGAGCGACGTGCCGAGCTCGTGCAGCGCCGACTGGCACTCATGGGTCGGGTGAACCTCCTCGCAGGCGGGGAGTTCGAAGCCCTCCGGGAGCGCCACGACTTCATGGCTCGGGAGCTCGACGACGTGCGGACGGCCCGGCGAGACCTGATGCAGGTCGTCTCCCGGATCGACGAAGAGATCGCCGCTACGTTTGCCGCCGCCTACGCCGACGTGGCGGCGTCCTTCGAGGCCTTGTTCCAGGAGCTGTTCCCCGGGGGTGATGGGCGCCTCGTGGCGACCGACCCCGAGGACATCCTGGCCACCGGGATCGAGATCGAGGCCCGTCCCGGCCGCAAGCGCGTGAAGCGCATCTCGCTCCTCTCCGGCGGCGAACGGGCGCTCACCGCGCTCGCCTTCCTGTTCGCCATCTTCAAGGCCAGGCCGAGCCCGTTCTACCTGATGGACGAGGTGGAGCCAGCCCTCGACGACGTGAACCTGCACCGGTTCCTCCGGCTGATCCGGGGATTCGTGGACGACTCCCAGGTGCTGATCGTGACGCACCAGAAGCGGACGATGGAGGTGGCGCGGATGATGTACGGGGTCTCGATGAGCAAGGAGGGGACCTCGAGGGTCGTCGGGCAACGGTTGGACTCGCCGGGCGAAGACCACCCGGCCGATCCGAGCGACGCGGTCGCCGCGTTGCGCGGTCCGGACTCGGCCACCGAGTAGCCTGTATCCTCGTGGATGTCCTGATCGTCGGCCTGTTCGTTGTCCTCGTCGCGGTCGTCGTGGCGGGCATCATCGCGGCCGTATCGCACCGCCGGCGCCGCCGGGCCGGGGCTCGATCGTCACCGACACCGCCGGCCGAAGCGCCGGCGCCTGCGCGCCGCCGGAGCGACGGCCTGGGGGCGAGAGCCCGGGCTCTCCTGTCCGGAGGGGCGCCAAGCGGGGACGAGTGGACCCGGCTCGAGGAACTCCTGCTGAAGGCCGACGTCG
>DASPWN010000323.1:0-8168 GCA_035637835.1 Actinomycetota bacterium
CTCCGGCGTGTATCCGAGGAGCCGCTCTATCTGGGGGCTCGTGTAGACGATCTGGTCGGTCTCCTGTCCCACTTGCCAGACGTAGGTAACCGCCGGGATCTGCTCGGCCAGCATCCGGTACTTCCGCTCGGTTGCGCGAAGCTCCTCCTCGGCCCGCCGGCGCTCCGCGATCTCCAGGGCCATCATCTCGTTCGCCTCTTCCAGCTCGTGCGTGCGGAGCAATACGCGGAGCTCGAGGTCGTCGCGGGCCCGGCGAAGCTCCTCCTCCGCTCGCTTCAGCTCGGTGATGTCGAGCTGGACGCCCTGCCAGTGCAGCGCTCGCCCGTCCAGGTCGCGGACCAGAGTGGCGACGTCCCGGAACCAGACGGCCCGTCCATCGCTCGCGATCAGCCGGTACTCGCGGCTCCATGGCTGTCCGGTCTCGTTGGCCGCGTCGTGGGCGGCCAGAGTCTGCTCCCGGTCATCGGGATGCAGGAGCTCCATCCAGATGTCCGGTTGATCCAGCCACTCCTCACGGGGATAGCCCAGCGCTCGCTCCACCTGCGGGCTCACGTACAGGGTGCGCCGGTCGTCGTCGGGGGCCACGAGGTACACCACTGCGGGCACGTTCTCCACGAGCGCCCGATACTTCTCCTCGGCTCCCCGAAGCGCTTGTTCGGCCTCCTTCTGAGCCGTGACGTCGTACAGCACGCCCTGCCAGGCTCGGATCGCGCCATCCCGGCCTCGAATGGGCACGGCCCCGTCGCGAACCCAGAGCCATCCCCCGCCCCGGTGCCGGACCCGATATTCGCACTCGAACGCCTCCCCGTTCGCCCTGGCCACCGCCCAGGCCTCTGCCACCATTGGGCGATCCTCGGGGTGGGTGTTGTCGCGCCAGAGCTCCGGGCGGGCCACGTAGGCCGAAGGCGGATAACCGAAGACCCGCTCCGCCTGGGGGCTGATGTAGAGGGAGTCCGGACGCTGCCCGTCCGAGTCGATGTAGACGACGGCGGGGACCTGTTCCACCAGGGCCCGATAGACGGCTTCGGAGGACGCGAAGAGGGCCTCGGCGGGCGGGCCGTTGGCGGGATTGGTCTCCGGCATGAGGCGATATCTTCCCTGCCGCAACGGTGGGCGACAAGCAGCCGACCCAGCTACAGTCGAAAACGGGAGGGTGGCCGAGCGGACGAAGGCGACGGTCTTGAAAACCGTTAGCGGGGCAACCCGCTCCTGGGTTCGAATCCCAGTCCTCCCGCTATCTACCAGCGGTTTCACGACTTCGGGGAGCCAAGCCGCGGACGACGGGGTCGCGATGGGGCCACATTGGAGCCACATTCGGCGGGATTCTGGCGGCGAAGGGGTCTCTTCGGCCCGTCGCTGTGTCGTCTCTTAGGGTCGACAGACTTGGCGACGATGCACCGTGAGAAGGGTCACACTTCACCAGGAGATCATGAGTTGTTGTAGGTAGGCGGGGATGCTGGCGGCGGGACCGCGACCTGCGCAGACTTGAGGGGCCGATGGACGTTTTCGATCTACGGCAGAAGCTATCCAGGACTACGCGACCTACGCGAACAGCTTCATCACGATCAAGGACCACCGGATCCGGGAGCGCGTTGAGGAGGACCTTCGGTCCGGACTCCTTTGGCCGGAGCCGCTGATCCGTCAATTCTCGTACACGAGATTGATGGAGCCATCATCGTCGATGTCGAGTGTGTATCGAGCGAAGAGGTGGAGCTAATCGGCAAGCGACTGCACGAGGAGCTTTTGTTCGGGCTCGAGTAGTCGATCATCGCGTTCCACAGCCTCCGGGCTCCTTCATAGCCTGGATCGGCGGGCTCGAACAGCTCGCCGGTGAAACTGTAGATCGTGATCCGTCCCAATGCTCGCAGCTCCAGATCGGCCTCGTCGATCCCGAGGACGTCGCTTCTTCCGCTGGGCTTCAACCGCTACTATCGATTCCAATCAACCTCGTGCGCGGGATGGGCCGATGTCGAAGCCCTTCAACCGAACGGCCGACCCAGGCTCGCAGACCCAGTGGAAACCGATTCGACCGACTCAGCTTAGTGGTGCAGAGACCCCACGCCTCGACTATTGTCAACTCGAAGGGCCTTGACTCGATGTCCTCACCGGTGTCTCGCGACCTGTACGCCGCCCTCGAACGCTGCACGTACTTCAACCAGGCCGCGTTGGGACTGATACCCGTCCCGACCGTCGACGCGATGCACGCCTTCGTGGACCAGACAGCCCAGTTCGGGAACCTCTACCTCAGCGATGACCAGGAGGCCAGGCTCCTCGATGGTGTTCGATCAGCCGGAGCTGAGCTGCTCGGAACAACAACCGACACCGTCGCGATCGTCGCTGGCGCAAGCGAAGGCATTGGCCAAGTAACCTGGTTGCTCGAACCGGACCGCGGGACCGTGGTGCTCGTCTCATCGGACTTCCCCAGTGTCACCTACCCTTGGCTGGGTTCCGCGGAGCGTCGCGATATCGAGCTTCATTTCATCGAGGATCGCGCCGAGCGAGACCTCACACAGGATCTCGTCGAAGCGATCGATCCAACGACGGTTGTCGTTGCCTTCAGCGCCGTTCAGTACGCCACCGGTACTCGGATCGACACAGAACAGGTAGCCAAACGGGCGCACGAAGTCGGGGCACGCGTGGTCGTCGACGCTACACAGCTCGCCGGTGCGGCGCCCGTTGCGATGGCCGAATGGGGTGTGGACGCCCTGGTCACGAGCGGCTATAAGTGGTTGTCGGCTCACGGCGGTGTAGCATTGCTGGCTCTCGCCCCCGATCTCGCAGGCCGTCGCCCTCGGCTCGTTGGCTGGAAAGGAACCAGCAACCCGTTCGCCTTTGATGCGCGAACGCTACGACTGGCCAGCGACGCACGGCGCTTCGAGCTCTCTACGATGTCGTACGCGTCCGTGATCGGGCTCGAGTCGTCAATGGCGATCCTGTCGTCCGCAGGGTTCCATCGCATCGACCAGCACGCCCGACGGCTCGCGGCACGACTGATCGATAGGGTCGAAGCGCTGGGATGGCGTCCGTTCCGGGCGCTCAGTGATCCAGCTGCGTCGTCACACATCGTGTCACTGCGGCACGCTGAACATGAGTCCAGTAAGATCGCCGCCCGCCTAGCCTCCGAGCACCGAATCATCTGCGGTGGTCGAGCAGGGGGACTCAGGGTCTCGCTCCACGTGTACAACGACGATGGCGATGTCGATCGGCTCGTCGAGGCCCTACGGCATGTCTAGGTCCTGACAGCGACCCGCGATCGAGCCGATGAAGAGCGCGACCGACGATATTCCGGCTCGAGTTCCGGCAACACAGAGCCAGCCCGCGTCAGTTATCCGCACGTTCCTGATCGCGGATATCCGCGGATACAGGCGCTCCAGCGAGGCAAAAGGTGACGAGGCCGGGGCCCGGCTGACGGAACGGTTCGTCCGGGTCGCACGGAGCGAATCGAGTTGCGCTCGGGAGCGATCGTGGAGGTCCGCGGCGACGAGTTCCTCGCGTTGTTCGACTCCCCCCAGCAGGGAGTCGCTGCCGCCGCCCTCAATCGGCATGTCGCCCGGCGAAGTTCGTTGGGCTTGGATCGGTGCCAAACGTCGCCCGCCCGAGCCCGTCCGTGTCGCCAACCATCGCCGTAGAGTGTGGCGAGACCACCATTGAGGTTCGAATGAGTCGTCGGGATACCATTCATACTGCAACTTTGGTACAACCTTATCTCCGATGTGGGATGACTGTCCTTGACATCGGTTGCGGGTCCGGGCATGTTGGACGAGAAGTCAGAAAGCTTGGGGTCCGGGTCTTCGCATGTGATATCCGCGACCTCCGCGCGATCCGTAATGGCGAATTCGTCATCTGCGATGCTGAGCGGCTTCCATTTCCGGACAGATGCTTCGATGCCGTCATGATGAACTTCGTCCTTCATCATGTATCCGATACGGCCAAGGTAAGGGTTCTTCATGAAGCGATGCGAGTCACGCGGCGCCTTGCAGTCATCCTTGAGGACACGCCAGCCAGTTTCCTCGACCGGTTCTTCAGCCGTCGGCACGGCGAGGCATTTCGACGGCGAGCAGGGATTGATACCCCCTTCGGCTTCCTTACAGATAACGAGTGGCAATGGTTGTTTCGCGGCCTAGGGGTGGACGTCACTGTGCGCAAGCGGTTGGGCAGATTCTCCAGATCTCTCATCCAGCCATTCCGTAGGACTCTCTTCGTGATCGAGAAATAGTGCGCGATCTGAAGGGCCTCGTTGGTCCGGTGATGAAACCGTCCACGGATATCGAGACCCTAAACAGGGGAGTCGCCGAAGGTCACCGAAACTGGATGGCCAAGAGCAACCGTCCCCCACCCGAGAAGCCGCCCGCGATCATGACCCCTTCGTGTACCAAACGTCGCCGCAGCAGTAGAGCGACGAGCCGTCGGCCTCGCCCCAGATCACGTGAGCGATGCCCGTGGAGCTGACCGCGATCCCGAAGTAGTCCCCATCCGTGAACGTGTAGCCCTCAGGGCTCTTGTACGGAGCACCCGAACCGAGGTTCGAAAGGCGAACGTGAGACCCCCACGTGCCCCCGCCATCCGCAGTCTGGCTGTACCAGGTATTGAAGCTGCCCGTCCGGTCGTCCTGCCACGCGAGGCGGAAGTCCCCCGGAGCGGGACCGCTGTCGATCTGAGGCACGCTGCTGTCACCGAGGGCATTCACGAGGATCTTGGTGGTCCAAGACGCCCCGTCGTCCGAGGTTCGCACGTACAGGCGCTTCGGCCCGTTCGGCTCCTCGGAGAACGTGTACGCGAAGACCAGATGGCCGGTTGCATCGATCGCGATCGAGCCCGTCGCGGCGAAGTAGTCCGGATAGCACCCAGGGACCGGACACGGTGGCGGGGCGGCGGCGACGCCGAAGGAGGTGAGCGTGGGGTTGGCGCACGGCCTCGTCGTCGAGGGCGAGCACCGGAGCAACGCGACCTCCACCGGTCCGGCGAAGTCATGGCCGTGTCCCGACAGGCTCCTCTCGCCGTCGAGCGCGAAGTACACGTTGCCGTTCGGCGCGTACGCCCCACCGTTCGCGTACCACCACAGGTGGTCGTCGTTCACCTTTTGGGGCGGGAGGAAGGACTGTCCGTAGTCGTGAGAGGCCACGACCATGTTGTCGAACTTGTGGTTGAACACGACGTAGACGTCCCGGCCCGATGGGGAGATCACGAGGATGGGCTTGTCCATGTAGGTGAGCCCGCCGTTCATGGTGACCGGAGCGCTCCAGGTATCGCCGCCGTCGCGGGACGTGAACAGTTGCACGCCCGGGTCGTACTGGTCCATGAACGCCACGTAGATCGTCCCGCAGCTGCACGCCGCGTTGGTGTCGTTCGCCACCCGGATCTGGGGGTCAAACTGCCACCCGATCGTCTTGCACGCGACGACACACACGAAGGTCTCCGGGCCGAAGGTCGCGCCACCGTCGGTGGAGCGCCGGAACAGGACGCTGGTACCAGGGCAGCTGCCCTTGCAGGCATGGGCGTTGATGCCGGTGATCAGCTGGTAGACGCGGCTCGGGTGGTTCGGGTCGACTGCAACCGTCGGCTCCCAATTGCTCTGGTGTTTCGGGTTGATGTCGTATCCGGCGGGCCGCTCGTCGTCGAAGCGGCCGCCGCCCCAGGCCGGTGCGGCACCGAGAGGGACGATGGCAAGTGATGCCGTCAGCGCCGCCAGCGCTAGAGCTCGAGCCCGCAACTTGCAGGGATCGCACCGAACCGCCGGCGTCGGAGCGCGCGGGTAGTTCGCCGCCCTCTTGGACAGACCCCAGATCCTGGCCCTCATCGCAGTGACATCTTCGGGCTTTCCCGCCTCCTCGGGCAAGCCGGAACTTCCCTCGAAGGCATCGGCCACTATCCTGGGCGGGGAGATCTTGATGCTCCTCGTGGCTGGGCTCGCGGTTCAAAGGCCGTGGGTTGGGCCGCTGGCGAGTCGCGGAGAGCCCGAGAGGGGACGAGAGCAGCTGACGGAGTTCTGCCGCGATGCGGTTCAAGCGCTCTCCGCCAGCCGCTCGAGGGACCGCAGGGTCGTGACACGGGTGGCCGGGTCGGTCGAGTTCCCCGCGGGGTTCACTCTTTCGGATGTGACGCTTGGCATCCTTCCCCCGTCGTGGTCTCGACACGAGGTGGCGAGGGCGGGCTGCGGATAGCGGGAGCGGCTCAGTTTGGTTCAGCTCCCAGCCGGAGCGTGGGCGGTCTACCAGCCGCTGTCCTCGATGCAAGAGAGGCCGAACCCATGGGCGGTTGTACGATCGGCCCAGGAGGTGGTTCGATGCCCAGCTACCTGGTCGTGGCGAACCAGACCCTCGGCGGGGCCCACCTGCTCAGCGCGGTGCGAGAGCGAATGCGCGCGGGCGACTGCCGCTTCCACGTCATTGTTCCGGCTACGCATGCGCGCGAGCACGCGACTTGGACTGAGGGCGACGCGCAGGCGCTGGCCCAGGAACGCCTCGACCGCGCCCTGGCCGCGTTGCGGGAGCTCGGCGCGCCGGCCACGGGCGAGGTGGGTGACGAACGGCCCATCCAGGCGATCGCCGACGTGCTGATGCGCGAGCCGTTCGATGAGATCATCCTGTCGACGCTTCCGCCGGGCATGTCGCGCTGGCTAAAGATGGACCTGCCGCACCGGGTTGAGGCCGCGTATGGCCTCCCCGTTACGCACATCATCGGGCAGCCGTCGCCGGCGCATGGCCCGACCCCGTGAGATCGGACCACCCGTGATGTGCGTCCGTTGCCCACGAGGGTCGGCGGAGGGAGGAACATCAGGATGGCGAAACGGCTGCGGCACATGCCGGGGCAGATCGTCCCCCTTCCATGTCGCGGCGGCTCGTGCAACGAGGCGACTACGCGGCTGGAGTAACGGGGTACACGGCCACACCGCCGACCCGAAGGGGTTTCACACCGAGGCTCCCCAGGTCGTCCAGCCAGGTGAGGACGGCGGAGTCCTCGACCACCACCGCGCCGACATCGTGCGCGGCGATGAAGCCGCGAAAGGCCGGCGGGTATCGAGGGATCTCCCCGTTCTTGCCGAAGGCCCCGGTCGTGACCAGCGTGGGGGGAACGCCGACGTAGCCCCGTGCAAGGCGGAAGTACATCTCCGACTCCACCTGCCACAGCATCTCCTGTCCCTTCTCGGCCGGGATGGCCAGGACGATCTCGCCGGGCGCGAGGTACCGGCGGTCGTCGCCCCGGGTGAAGAATGCCGGGACCTGGACCGGGGGACGGTAGGGGGGCGACGAGGTCACCGGAAGGATCATCAGCGCTCCGATCGTGACCACACCCCACGACGCCCACGCCGTGCGTCCTCGCGCCCCGGCGAGCCACAGCGCGACGATCACCGCGGTCGCCAGCCAGAGGTACAGCGTCAGCCGGGCCGGCACGGCGTCCCGAAGCAGTGGCTTACCGGCCGTGAGCGACCACGGCAGCCTGACGGACGGATGGCTGTGGATGTGCAGGACGGGCCCGAGCGCGGCCACAGCAGCCGCCGCGACGACTGCGACGAGGAGCCAGGTCGAGCGCCGCCGCCTGTCGCGGATGGCGAACAGGACAATCACGAGCAGGAACAGGCCGAGATAGGCCCCGTCCTCCACGTCGGTCACCAGGAACCGCCGGGTGAGGGGCCGGAACGCGCTTCCGCCGACCAGCGTGCTGAACCTCGGCAGTACGAAGCTGAGCAGGTCGACCGAGATGGTGTTGCCGTTGCGGATCGGACCGGGGGAACGGCCGAAAGCGCCGCGACCAGATACGGACTCACGAGGACGGCCGTCGCTGCGTACGAGGCGGCGATCAGGACCGCCGTGTCGAGGACGCCGCGACGGCCGATCCTCGGACCGAAGACGTACGCGCCGGCCATCGCGAGCCCGCCGAACAACGTCATCGTGAGGAAGACCTCAGTCGAGATGGAGAACTCGGCCACGAGCACCAGGGTGAGGAGTGCGACGAACGCGACTCGACCGAGGCTCCCCTCGATCCGGCGGACCACGAGGTAGGCGGCGAGCGGGACGGGGAAGACCAGTACGAGGTTCGCGTGCCCGTGCATCTGGGCCACCTCGTACGTGGAGAACCCGAACACGAACCCACCGGCGACCGCCGGCCAGAACGAGTGTGCGAGCCGGTCGCAAAGCAGATAGCCGGCCCACGCCGCGAGCGGCGGCGAG
>DASPWN010000324.1:0-5613 GCA_035637835.1 Actinomycetota bacterium
ACAGAACCTGTTGCAGGAAGTCCGCATCAATCGCGCCAGTGAGATGCTCGATCCGCTTTCACGCTCGGTTCTCGGTTGGCGAGACGATCGCGAACCGAGTCGCCGGGGCTATGTTCGCGAGCACCGCCACAGCTTCAGCACGTTGTGGGTCGCGCAGATCAACTTCCACTCGGCATCGCACGCGCGCAGCCCTCGTCGGGCGAACCTTCTCGCTCCCCGCGCCTCCTTGATCTGGCCGAACACCGGCTCGACCATCCCAGCCCTCTTGGCGTAGAGCAACCGGCCTTCCTCGCGGGCGAGCTCGTCTCGCATCAGCAGCCCATGCGATCCCTTGTGCGCGCCTGGGGTGGTGGATACCCCGGTGCGCTGATCGTGCTCGTTGGTGACGGCCACCAGGAACCGCTCGGGAGCGCTCTCGGAGGCCTCGAGGTTCCGCTCGCTGTAGTAACCGGCATCGGCGAGGACCACGCCGATCCCTCCTTCGATCTTCGCGGCGTGGAGTTCGCGTCGACCCCGTTCGAGCATCGGGTGGAGCTGATGCATGTCGGCGGGTTCTTGGGTGATCGCCGCGGCGACGATCACCTGATCCTCGGCTACCAGGACCTGCGCGTTGTAGCCCTGCAGGTAGGTGTACCTGGTCTTCATCACCCGCGAGTCAGGATCGGTCGGGTTCGCGACGAGGGAGTTCTTGGTGGGTCTGCGCTGCTTGGGCGGGCGACCGACGGGTCTGTGACCGGTCTGCTCCCGGATGGCCTCGCGGCGGCGAAGCTCGGCCTCGTGGACCCTCGCCACGTCCTGGGATTCAAGGCGGGCCTTGCACTCGGCGAGCCTCGCGAGGCGCCCCTGCCTTGCGCGCATGGACTCTGGCAGCTCGTCCCCCCTCACGCCCTCGCCGAAGGCGTCGTCCTCGGACCCGTCGACGGCCGCAGCCTCGGCGAGGATGGCCGCGACCTCGGCCTCGATGGACTCCTTGGAGCGGTTGGCGCGAAGGGATGCGTTGGCCGAGATCTTCGTTCCGTCCAGGGCCACGGTGCCGATGCGTACGAGACCGGCCTCTGCGCAGAGCCGAAGGACCTCGGTGAAGCAGCTCGCGAGGGCCCGCTCGTTCTGCCTTCGGAACCGGGCGATCGTCGTGTGGTCCGGTGAGTTGTTCCCGCAGATGACGCGGAAGGCGATGTCCTCCTCGCAGCGGCGTTCGATCTTCCTGCTCGAGCGTTCCCCGACGCAGTAGGCGTAGAGCAGGAGCGCCACCATCATCCTGGGTTCGTGGGCGGCGCCACCCCATCCATCCTGGCGGTAGCCCAGGTAGAAGGGCCGAAGGTCCATGTTCTCGACCACGTCGAGCACGAAAAAGGCTAGGTGATCCTCGGGCAGCCAGTCCGTCATGCTCGGGGGCAGTAAGAAGGACTGGTCCCGCTCGACAGGAAGGAAGTTGTAAGCCACGGGGACCTCCGGTGAGAGCTAACTCTGCTGTGATTCTCGCCCATGCGGGGCTCTGAGACGAGCACGTCGAGGGTTCATGCAACAGGTTCCACAGGGTGTCGTAAAGTCCCATCACGCCTGTGGGCAGTCGCGGCAGTCTTGTCGCTTGTCGTCCTCGTCGCCTGCGCCGATGCGGGGCCAGCAGGTCCGGCTGGGAGCCACGAGCAAGGAGTTGACCTAAAGGAGGACGTTCAAGCGGCTTGCGGTGGCGCTACGTTCTCGGCGCTGCCTCCCGACACGTCGGCCTTCCGGGAGTTCGCCGAGTGGAGCGAAGTCGACTTCGCAGCCATAGACGGTGGCGGACATTCTTCGACGGTTACGAATGGTTCATCGCCGATCAGACCTCCCGGTCACTCGTCTTGTTCGGCCGTGCGCGATCGAACAACGACGTCTCGCCGCCGTACGCGGATGCATCGTTTGAGTGGAACAACGGCAGCTGGCTGCCGCGTGGCTGGGGTCAGTGTCGGATCGAACTCAGCGCGCCCGGATGGGGCAACGCTCGGTTCACCCTCGACCCGGCGCACCAGCCCGATCCGGAGTCAGCGGGGCTGCGCGTCCTCGCGACCGAGGTGAACTGCGCGGGCGGTCGACCTCCCGACGGGCGCGATGTCCGGACCGTCGTCCTCGACGAGACGGACGAGTGGGTTTCGATCGTGATCCTGGTCGAGCCCGTCTCGGGCGGTCAGACCTGCCCGGGCAACCCGAGCTTCCCGTTCGAGGTTCAGCTCCCTTCTCCGCTCGGCCATCGAGTCGTGCTCGACGCGAGCGTGTACCCGGCCATCCAACGACCCTGGCCGCCAAAGGACGCTACATAGAATGCGATCGTCTCGAACCCGGACTAGTCAGGGCGCCTAGAGACTGCCTGGAATGCAGGATTCGATGTCGCTTCCTGCCCGCTGCATGACCGCGCCGGGGGTCGCCATCCTGAGGGAACGCGAACGAGACCGGATGGATGCTGCTGGCTCCGTGACCTTTCGGATGAAGGGAGCCGCAGTTGGAGGGCTTGCGCGAGAATGTCGCTTCCAACCGGAAGGGACATCTTCCGGCTCGCGCGATCGCGGTCGGAACCCGACGCGACGCTCTTGCAGTCACGTCAGAGGCTGCACCATCATGCGAGCAGGAGGTCTCTGCGATCAAGCGGTCCATCTTTGGCTCCTTAGCGGTGGTCCTGGCCTTGCTGATGGGTGTCGCGTGCTCATCAGGCTCCGGGTTCGTCGGCGCCTGGGAGGATGCCGAAGGGCGGAAGCTTCCGGACGGTGTCCCAGGAGGTGAGCCGCTCGTGCTGCACGTTCTCGCTGGAGCGGAGCATTGCGGGTGGCAATCGGCGGTATTCCTTTACGTCGCGTGGCCCATCGGGAAGCCGACGGAGACGGCCGCTCACATTCGACAGTACATCAGGGACCCCAAGGGAGTTGTCGCTCCCGAACTCGCCAAGGAGTTCGACGCCGATGCCATTCTCCCCGAGGACGCTCGCTCGACAGGCTTCCACCGCGAGGAGTGGGAGCTTTGGGTGAGCCCTTCGCAGGGCGAGCGGTACGTCTACCTGGTGAACGACGACGATGTCGAGCGATGGCCCTCAAGCACTTTGGTACCAGCGGAGCAACGGGTCGGGAGGCTCTTGCTGTGTGCGTAACGCCTATCACGACCCCATCGGAAGCGGTGCGCAGGGCACTCCTTCCGTTCCATCCCACCGGACAAGACGAGCCGTGGGCGCTCTTCCATGGTCGGGCCTTCGAGATCAAGAACGGCCGATGAGTGTCGTTTCGTGACGGAACCGACTGGATGTCGCGATGGAACCGTTTCCGCAGCGGAGCAGTCACCTCCAACAGGTCATGAACCGTTCTGATCCTGGACCCGAGGGGCGTGTGCTGACCGTGGCCGTTGCTCTCGGCGTGGCCATCGCCGGACTTGGGGTTCGTGGTCCTCGCGCTCCGGCCGGATTCGGCCGGGCAACGGACCTCGGGGGCGCAGTCGAGCCCGACGGGAGCGGTCGAGGGTGGTCGAGCGAACGGACTGCTCGCGTTCGGATGCGGTTACCGCATCTGCACCATGGCCCCGGACGGAACGAGCGTTCGCGATGTGATGGACGGCTACGACAAGAGCCTGGTCGTGGCTGGGTACGCTCCGGCGTGGAGCCCAGACGGCGCGAGGATAGCCTTCATGGGGTACGACCAAGAAGGGTCGTCACCGGGCGGCGGCGCGAACTACGACGTCTACGTCATGAACGCGGACGGCTCGGACCTCCGCAACCTGACCAAGACCCCGACGACGTCGCCCGCGGAGCCTCGCAGGGGCCGCCGGTCTGGTCGCCGGACGGCACGATGCTCGCGTTCGAGGGCGACGACGGCAAGACCAACGGGCTGTACGTCATGAACGCGGACGGCACCGGGTTCCGGTGGCTCGCCGGCGGCCTCCGGCCGGAGTGGTCACCCGACGGAAGCCGGATCTTGTTCACGATGGGTGTCTCCCACGGCTCGGACTTGTACACGATCGCGCCCGACGGCACGGACACGACGCAGCTGACGAACGCGCCGGGATGGGACGATCAGCCCTCGTGGTCGCCCGACGGCGCGCGGATCGGGTTCGAGCGGACCGACGGCGAGGTGAACTCCGTGTTTGTGATGGCCGCCGACGGCTCCGAGGAGCGTGAGGTGTTCCAGGAGAAGGGCGTCTATCCCATCCAGCCCCTCTGGTCAGCCGATGGGACGCAGCTGCCCTTCGAGGCCTATATCGAGACGGCCGAGGGCCAGTACGACCTCTACATCGTGAATGTGGACGGATCCGGCTCAACCAAACTCACGCCCACGACGGACCGAGCTGAGAATACCCCGGTGTGGTCCCCCGATGGCACGATGATCGCCTTCCGCGCGACGACTCAGCTCACGGTTGATACCGCGGATTATCAGGTCTACTCGATCCGCCCGGACGGGACGCACGAGGAGCGACTGACGATCGATCAAAGTGGCTACTCGCTGGCCTGGCAATCGGCCGGATGGCTCGGGGTCCGCCGGGACATCCTCATCGCGGAGTTCAAGTTTGGATCAGGGCGGATGATCCAAACGTTGAGATCTTCTGATGTCGTTTCGGCGGGAAGCGCAACTGCATTGAGTCACACCTCGTCACGAAGCGACACCCTTCGCGGTGATCTCGGGCTATTCCGGCGCCACGACGTGACAAGGTGCTGTGAGGGACCGAGCGAGTTCTAGCATCGCTGAGTTTCCCCCGATCGCCGGCGTCACTCCGGATACCGCGGAGCCTGGCGTCGCCGCCGCCCCCTGGACGACAAACGGCTCGCGGTGCGAAACGAACCGATCAGCACTCCTTGTCACGCTGACCCGAACCAGATCCACCAGGTCGTCGGTGTCGCTCTCCGCGCAGCCAAACGCCCCCGCCTCCACTCCTTTCGACTCGCCCGAGTTCTAGCCCGTTGCTCAACGTCAGCGGCGCGCCGTCTGGGAGTCGGACCTTCGTCAATCGGTCGTGAACTACCACCGCGACCTCATAGAACTGCGCCGAGATGCTCGTTGCTCCGAACAAGATGACATGGCGGCCATCGGTGGGCAAGGCGATGACCTCGAGGAGCTCTGACTGGCCGATGCCCCGGATGGTCAGCCGCGAGCCGGCAGCCGTGCAGACACCGAGTTCGGGGTTACCCCGCACGTAGTCGTGATAGACGAGATCAGCCAGGCCATCGCCGTCCAGATCCGCCACCAAGCTGACATGACCGTCACACTCGGGCGACGGATGGGCACGGTCGGTGGAGCCAACGGGCGAGCGTGAGGAATCAGAAGCGGATGGAGGTGCCGACGATGTGCACGCGGCGAGCCAAACAGCGAGGATGACACAGACTGGTAACCGGCGCTCCACCGCTCCGTTCTCCGTTGGTTAACCGTCGGACCCGCCTAGCATCACACGAGAATCCTCGGACAGGTGTTCACTTCAAACGGAGCATTACCAACTAAGTGGTGCTCCGCGGATGTCTGGCAGGTTCTACGCTCCGTGGCCGACTCGAATCAGAACAGCGGAGATGACGCCAGCGACGAGACAGAGAGTGGCGATTCGAAGAACGTCGCCCCAGTGTCCAGGGACGAACGCCTGTAGGGCACAAGAACCTCGGATCGGGCCCGTGAC
>DASPWN010000325.1:0-2000 GCA_035637835.1 Actinomycetota bacterium
CCGGAAGGAAGCAGCCGTAAGCGGGCCATGGCGGGTGCCGTGGGGTCACCTGGCCGGAGCCACCGACCGGTGATGCGCACGGGTCCACCTGGGTCAACGGCGGGTGCACGGTCACCTATGATTCCCGCGCGCCCTTCCCCGCGACGGGACGGCTGATCGAGGGGAGCACCGTTGGTGGACGAGAAGCAGTACCAGTCCCTCTACCGTAGGTACCGTCCCCAGGGTCCGCACGAGGTGCTGGGTCAGGACCACGTGGTCCGAGGCCTGATGGGCGGGGTCCGCGAGGGGCGACTGGCCCACGCGTTCCTGTTCACAGGCCCCCGCGGCACCGGCAAGACCTCCACCGCCCGGATCCTGGCCAAGATGGTGAACTGCGAGCAGGGGCCGACGCCGGAGCCGTGCGGCACCTGCTCGCAGTGCATCGCCATCCGAGAGGGCCAGCACCTGGATGTGGTCGAGATCGACGCGGCGTCCCACGGGGGAGTGGACGACGCGCGGGACTTGCGGGAGAAGGCGCCCACCGCGCCGGTGCAGGGGCGGGAGAAGGTCTACATCATCGACGAGGCGCAGCGCCTGTCGCGCGAGGCCTTCGATGCCCTGCTCAAGGTGTTCGAGGAGCCGCCACTGGGTGTTCGGTTCGTCCTGGCCACGACGGAGCCCCACAAGATGCCGGCGACCATCGTCGGCCGGTGCCAGCGGTTCGACTTCCGCCGAGTGGGTGGGGCCGAGCTCGCGCAGCACCTGATATCCGTGGCGGAGAAGGAAGGGTTCGCCGCCGACGAGACAGCAGTGGCCACGATCGTTCGCCAATCGGAGGGGTCGGTGCGCGATGCGCTCTCGCTCCTGGAGCAGGCGGCAGTGCTAGGAGCGGGCAAGGTCACCGACGAGACCGTCCAGCATCTCCTTGGCGCGCCGTCGTCCGACGTGCAGCACGCCCTGGCCGATGCGATCTCCGTCGGGGACGCCAAGGGCATGTTCGAGATCATCAACCGGCTGGTGCAGGAGGGACAGGACCTGCGGCATGTGACGTCCGAGACCCTCGGCCACTTCCGCGATCTGATGTTGGCGAAGTCCGCGCCCGACCAGGCCGGGGTGCTCGACGTCTCCGACGACGAGGCCGAGCGCCTCCGGGCGCAGACGGCCAAGTTCTCCCAGGCCGAGCTGGCGCGCGTCATCGGGTTGCTCCTCGCCGCCCAGACCGACATGCGGTGGACGACGTCACCCCGGCTGACGTTGGAGCTCGCGTTGGTGCGGGCCACCATCCCCGAGACGGACGCCCAGCCCCACGCCCTCATCTCACGGATCGAGCGGCTGGAGCGGGTCGCGGGGATCCAGCCCGGCGATGGAGCACCGGCGCCGGCTACGAGCACGGCGTCGAGCGCTCCGACGAAGGCCGCGGCGCCGAAGTCGCGGAAGCGTCGGGAGGCGCCCGAGGCTCCGAAGGACGACACCGCGACCGGGCAGAAGCCCGCCGATGCCGGCCAGGAATCCGCCGCTGCGCAAGAACCAGCCGCTGCGCAAGAACCCGCCGTTGCGCACGAGCCGGCGGCCCTCGAGGCGGAGCCGGTCGCCTCCCCGGTACCGGTCCTGGGGACCGGGACTGCGGCGATCGACGTGTCCGCCATTCGCGCCTCGTGGGGCTCGCTCGTCCAGCACCTGCGGTCCGGTGGCAAGGCGGTGCTCCCGTCGTTCCTTGAGGTGGCCACTCCGGCAGCGTTCGACGGGGAGACACTGGAGCTCGCGTTCCCGCCCGACCGCCGGTTCGGCGTGACCAAGGTGGAGGAGCGCGAATCGGAGCTCCGTACAGCGCTCCGGGAGCTGTTCGGCATCGAGCCCCGGATCCGCTGCGTCGTCCGCGAAGCCGTCGCCGGCTTCGTGGTCGACGAGGACCCCCCGCTCTCGGAGGAAGAGGCCCTGGCCCGCCTCCGAGCCGAGCTCGGCGCCGAGCCCACCACGACCGAAGGTGGGTCGTAGGTGTACGAAGGGCCAATCCAGGACCT
>DASPWN010000326.1:0-9200 GCA_035637835.1 Actinomycetota bacterium
ATGGAGGTGCACGCCTCACCAAGCGAGGGCGCCGGAGAGCAGATCCGAGTGCCGGAGGTCGAGGGTGAGGATTGGGAGGACGCCGCGCACGCCGTCCTCGATGCGGGGTTCGAGTTCGGCAACGTGGTCGCGGTCGTGGACGCTCATCCCAGGTGGTCGGTGATCTCCCAGTCGCCGCGGGGCGGTTCGCTCCTCGAGGAGGGCGAGAGCGTCTCCCTGACCCTGTCGATGGGCCCACACCCTCCGGAGACCGTCGATCGGCTGGCCTGCCGTCCCGAAGAGGACGATATCGACGAGCCGTACTGCATCGGCAAGCTCATCAAGTACTGATCCGGGGACCAGCGGTCCGAGCCGCCTACAATCGCCTACGCCCGGGTGCCGGAATGGCAGACGGAGGTGCCTTAAAAGCACCGGCCCGAAAGGGCGTGTGGGTTCGAGTCCCACCCCGGGCACGTACAGAATCCACACGCCGCCCTTCGGCCGGCTCATCCTGGGCCTCCGGCAGCACGAGCCGAAGCTCCAGGCGCTCCTCCTCGGGGAGCCACGTCACCGAGCGGATCGTTCGCCTGAAGATCTTCCGCTGGTCCTCTGGATCGCCATGTCTTAGCACCGTTCGGAGATCGCCGGCGTGCTCCCGCAGCCCCCGGATCGCCGCGAGAGCCCGGACAGCGTCGCTGGGACGTTCTGTGTCTCGAAGCTGGTCCTGGATCTCTCGCTCCTCGCGTTGGAGATCATCGACGACCTCCTTGACCAGGACCGGGTCGATTCCGGCGGCGACGCTGCGCAACTGCGCATGCTGATCCGACTTGACGCTGACCAGCCGCGCCTCGAGCCGTGTCCGAGTCCGGAGGGCCTCTTTGCGACGCCCCCGCAGAAGGGCCTCCTGGTGGCGCTCCAGAGCTGTCAGGCGGTCCGAACGGAGAAGCTCCCGTTCCAGGACTCCAACTACCTCGGTCTGGAGGCGGTCGTCCCGAATGCGCCCCTTGCAGCTCGGGCACTCCCAGTACCAAACCGCCGCCTTGGTCCGACGAGCCCTTTGCACCGCGGCCATCCGGCGGCTGCAGTGACAGAAGACCATCCCTCGGAGGGGCCGGGCGGGAAGGCCCGACTTTGGTCGACGGCGCCAATCCGTATCGGGCCGGCGTCGCATGCCCTGTGCTGCCTTCCAGAGCTCGAGCGGGATGATCGCCGGGTGAGCCGGCGTCTTCGACCACACCCACTCCGCCTGGGATTCGTCAGGTTCCCGCCGGTCTTCCGCCTCCTTCGGTTCCAGACCTGGAAGCCTGAGTACTTGGGGTTGTCGAGGATCCCCGAGACCGCAGCGCCGGTCCAGGGTCCTCCTCGGGCCGATGGGACCCCATCGAGATTGAGGTCGTTGGCGATGCCGCGGATGCCCCCCTCGCCGGAGACGAACTCCCGGAAGATGCGCTCGACCACGAGCGCTTGCTCCGAGTCGGGCTCCAGGACCACCTTGTGCTTCCCCCGGTCCGCCATAGACCTCGCCGGGTGGGGGAGGAAGCGCTTTCGATACCCGTACGGCGCGATTCCACCGGTGTTGAACCCCTGGCGGGTGTTCTCTTCCATTCCCCGACGGGACTCCTCCACGAGCTCCAGGACATACCATTCGCCGACGGCCTGCTTGATCCGCCGAGTCAGGACGGAGGTGGGGCGGCCGGGCTCCCCCGCCTCGTCGGAGACATAGATCGAGATGTTGGCGAGACGAAGCTCTTCCTCGTAGGCGAGGGCGAGGACCATCCTGCGGGCGAACCGCTCAGCCTCGTAGGTGACGACGGCGTCGAACCGGCGGTCCCCGCGGCCGGCCTCGACGAAGAGGGCCTCGATCCCGGCTCGGTCGTCGCTTCTCCCTGACTCGACGTCGGTGAACTCGCAGACGATGCGGCCGATGCCGCGGACCCGACGCTCACACGCCGCGCGCTGTGAGGGAAAGGCGAGTTGCGGCTGCTGGAGCTCGTCGGTCGACAGCCGCCCGTACCACGCGAACCTCAGGTTCCCGTGATCACTCTCCGGATCAGTCATGGTCGTCCGAGCCTAGTGCAGAGAGCTGACGCCGCGAACCCTGGTGCCCCTTGCCCCCTCCCGAGGATGTCGAGCAGATCGGCCATGAGCAGCACCTGGCGCTCTTCAGTCATCGGCTCGATCCGAACGGTCACCCGCAAAGAGCCAGGCGTGTCCAGTGTGCCCCGCGCCGTCTGAAGGAGCGGTCGATCAACGGCCTCCCTTGAGGTGTCCTCAGGTTGCCCTCGGCCTGTCACCGGCTCCCCTCCTGGGTCCGGTTCCCTCCTTGAGTGAGGACCGGGAACCGCGGAGGAGAGGAGGCGGGAGCGATCCGACCCCGCAGGCCGACATCGTCGTCCGTCCAGTACCGGCCGAGACACCGGGTGCTCCGATAGAGGTCGCCCGCCCCGAAAGGAAGGTCGACAAGCGTGACTCGCTCGCGGTCCGTAACCAGGTGCCTCCACGCTGGCCCGAGGACGCCGCACTCTCTGAGACGATCCTCGCCCGCCACGTACAGTGGGAACGACGACGCGAGCGACGCACGGACGTGAAGGCTCCCGATCGCATGACGAAGGGCCGAGCCGACCTCCCCCTCGCGCACCCCCTCGGGACGACCAGGAGGAGGTTCGGAAACCCGCTGAGATCCTGGTCCTCCGTCCACCCCGCCGCGAGCCGCAGGTAGCCCTCGAGCTTTCGCGAGAGCGCGCCGAACGCCTCGGTGCCCCGGTCGTACTCCAGGTAGAACTCGCAGGCCCCGCCGGGGTGCAGGTACCGTCCGAACCCGTCGGGCTTGACCTCGGCGGCCCTCCTGCGGACCCAGTGCTCGGGCTGCCACGTAGAGAGGCAGTGTCCGTCGTGGGCTCTGGAGGCCTCGGCGAGCGCGCAGAAGAACGCGTTCACGCCGAGCCGGTGGGCGAGCATCTGGCTCGCCCGGTAGCCCTCGTCGGGGACCCACGGCAGGTCCGAGGCTCGGACGCCTGCCTGATCCTCACGAAGGCGGGCCTTAGCGCCTGCGCGGAGGTCAAGAGCTGAGAGATCTCGGTCTCATCGCCTCGTTCACCCCGAGGAGGGGCTTCGGGGAGGGGCGACCGGTCGGTGGTGAGGACTTTGTGCTCGACCAGGCTGTGAAGGATCGCGTGATCTCGTTCATCGAGGATCCACGCGCGCGCGCGAAGCTCGTTTGATTCTGCTCGAACCATATTCTGGGCACAGCCCCCCCTCCTTCGGTGGGTGGCCTTCGGCCAAACAGCCCCGTGACCTGCGGGTCTTCGACCTCACGCCCTGCGCTCTCGCGCCGCCCACGCGCCGCTGGCGCGGGAACCACCCGTTCCCTTGGACGGGCGCGAGTTCGCGCAAAGGCGCGCGGCCGCAACCTGCCGCCTTCCGAGGGTGTTCAGTTCGTGCCGGTGCTCACCTCCTTTGGTCGCCGCGCCGGCATGCTCCGGCAGGCGTTCGGGCCAGGATCGCAGCCCGCCGAGCCGTTCGCGTTCGCGCCGCCTCACCTCTCACGTTGCCTCTGCAAGCGCTCGGCTTCGTCCGCCGCGAGTCCTCCGGTCGCGCTCCGCCTCGTCATCTCCGAGCGCGCCTCTCAGTGAGGTGCCCGGTTCGGGGCTCAAGCGCTCCCGTCGGTCCTCGGCCTCGAAGCCCTTGCGCCCGCCTTGGCGATCGCGAGGGACCACGGCGTCTCCGCATCCGGCCGGCGGCGTCGATCCTGCCTCCGCCGCCACCGCAACCCTGCTGGCGTGCCGAGACGTGGCCGTCTCTACCAGTACAAAGGCATCCGAGGGGCTCGAATCGTGTCGGCGAGGAGGGGCGAGTTATTGGGGAGCTTTCGGAGAGTGCAGGTCAGGAGGGCTGTGCGACTTCGGGTGATGCTTTCCGGATCGGCTCCGGCTGATGCTTTACACAGCTCCACCTGATCTTGCACATCCGCCGGGTCGACATCAACGGAGCGGCGGGCCGGTTCACGCCGGTCTCGTGGGCAAAGATCACGATCTGAACGCGATCGCGCAGTTCGAGTTTCATGAGGATCCGCTTGATATGGCTTTCGCGTTGCCAGCCGATCCGGCCCCACCGTGAGCAATTCGACGCGGCCGAACGGCCAGCGGCTCAGCGCACCCACATCTGGTCGACGAGCGGGCCCCACTGGGGATTGGACTGGTAGTTGCCAAGTCGCCGGGACACGAGACTGATCCAATACCTGGTCCCCAACGGGACCCATGGGGCCTGGTCCACCAGGTCGTGCTCGACCTTCGACCAGAGATCGCGGGCTCCCGCGGGATCGGTTGCCCGGAGACGAGCCGCCGCCTCCATCCGCCGGTCGATGAGCGGGTCACAGAAACCCGTCGTGTTGTACCCCGCGTTGCACGCGAGCACCGGGATGATGAATCCCGACGCGGCGGTGTAGTCCGCTGTCCAGCTCACGAATGCGATCTGCGCTCGGCGCGGTTGGCCGAACAACACGGAGAACAACACATTCTTGTCGACGGTCTTGAGGGTCGCGCGGTAGCCGAGCCGCTCCAGGAGGTGACGGAAGTAGTGGCCGTCCGGCACCGACTCTGGCCACGCCTCCTCACTGGCCCATACCGTCACCTTCGTCCCAGCCGTGCCCGACCGGTCCACCAGCTTCTGTGCCCTGGCGAAGTCGGGAGCCGTCCACGTCCCGTCGGGGTGGCTCGTGTAGGGGCAGTAGGGGGCGTACCCCGGGAGGCTCGGAGGGAGGATCTGGCACGTGGCGGGGATCGAGCCGCCGGACAGCGTCTCGACCTCACCCCGGTCGGCCGCGAAGTTCAGCGCTCGGCGAACCGTGACGTCGTCGAAGGGCGGGACCTGCGTGTTCAGGCTCATGTAGACGGTGTTGGCTCTCGGGGACAGGTGGAGCTGCCCGGCGTGGCTGCTCGCCAGCTCGGAAAGCCGATCAGGAGGTGGAAAGAACACGAAGTCGGCGTCGCCCTTCAAAGTGCCGGCGACCATCCGGTCCAGATCCGAGCCGAGCCGCCACACGATCCGGTCGGGGAAGCCGTCCGGGCGAGCGGCCTCGGACCATGTCCTGAACTCGGGGTTGCGGGCGAGGACGACCTCGTTCCCCTCCTCGTATCGGTCGATCACGTACGGTCCGGTGGCGGGAAAGGTATCGCCGTCCGCGAGCACATCTGGGCTCTCCGATGGAACCGCGTACGCGAACGGCATCGTCAGGGCGTACAGGAAGTCTGGATCTGGTGCAATGAGCTGGAAGGTCACCGTGCCGTTGTTGTCGTCGGCGACGATCCCGCCGGAGAGATCACACGGTTTCCCGGGAGTGCGCGCACACGACCGGGCGCCGACGATACCCGAGAAGTACGGGACTCCTCCAGAGGGATTTCCGCCCGCATCCAGGTTCGCGAACACCCGCTCGATCGCCCGTTGGAAATCCTCCGGGCGAACCGGCTCCCCCGTCGAGTACTTAAGTCCCTCGCGAAGCTGGAACGTGTACGTCCTGCCGCCGGGGGTCGGTACGGGGAGGGACCGTGCCAGGTCGGGAACCAGCGTGGTGCCCTCGAGCCCCCCGGTGTGCTGGAAGCCCACCAGGCCGTTGTTGGTGCTCCCGAGGATCTCCCAGGTCACAGGGTTGTACGCCAGGGCGGGATCCAGCGAGTCGAGCCAGGCAACCGGTGCCCACACAGTGAGCGTTCCACCTCGATGCGATGTCTCCACCTCCCGCACCGACACCCAGAGGACCCCGTCTCCGAGGGCGATATCGTCGGCTTGCGACCCCAGCCGGATCGAGGTGGTGGCTTCGCCCCCAGGGACCATAGAGGTCACGGAGCCGTCGGATCCATCCGAGACCCACAGGGAACCTCCAGCCAGGGTTACGCCGGTCGGCGCCTCCCCAACGGGGATCGCTTGATCGACGGCGTTGGTGTCCGGGTCGATGTGAGCGACGGTGCCATCAAGGAAATTGGCGACCCAGACCCCGTCCGGTCCGGCGGCGATCGCACGCGGGCCGTTGCCCACCTTCACCGTTTGCACGGCGCTGGTGTCCGGGTCGACGCGTGAGACGGTTCCCGAGGCGGCGTTCGCCACCCACAGGCCGCGATCGTCGAGCGCGACGTCGACGGGCCCGTCGTCCACGCCGATCGTGGCGAGGACCTTGCCGCTCTCGGCGTCGATGTGCGAGACCGAGGCGCCGAGGCTGTTGGCCACCCAAACACCACCCCGGCCAATGGCGATACCCGTGGGTCCGCCCGGCACGTCGATCGTCTGGACGACCGATTCCGTCTCCGGGCTGATCCGGGAGACGGTCGAGCTGCCGCCGTTTGTCACCCAGACCGACGCCTCCCCGATCGCGATGCCTGAGGGGTCGGCGCCCACCGGGATCGTGTTTCGGACGGTCATGGTCTCCGGATCGATCCGCATGACGGCCCCACGATCCGGCAGCGTCACCCACACTCCTCCCGCGCCGACGGCTACGTCGCCGGGCCTCGCGTCGAGGGGGACCGAGCCCTCGAGTTTCCCGGTGCCGAGGTCGATCATCGCCAGGGCGTCGCCGACGACCTGCTCCCCGGGGCCTCCTCCTCGCAGCGCGAGCGTGGTGGGAACCGCGACGGCGGCGACGAGCGCGAGTACTACCACGCCCGCCATGACCGGATGCCGGCGAGCCAGGCGGACCGGAGCGGGGCCCCGCTTCGGTCGTCCGGGAACGAGATCGCGGAAACGCGCCGCGGGGTCGGCTTCTTCGGAGATCACCCGGAAGACGCGAACCGGGTCTTCTAATCCTTTGAGGTGGAGCTCCCCCCGGTCGACGAGCCGGACCCGATCCACTTTGCGGGCAAGATGGACGACACCCTGGCTGGCCAGGATCTCCCCCGGTCCGGCTCGGCCGCACAGTCGAGCCGCCAGGTTGAGAGCCCCTCCGCGATAGCCACGTTCGAGTGGGACCGCCTCGCCTGCATCGAGCCCGATGCCCACGGGAAGAGGAAGCGTGGGGTCTGCCTCGGTCTCCTCCAGGAACCGCTGTTGGAGCACCGTCGCCGCGCGGATGGCCTGACGTGGCGAGTCGAAGACGGCGAGCGCCTCGTCACCCCGGAGCTCGATGACCGAGCCGCCGTGGTCCTCGACCACCTCGCGCGCAATCCCCGCGAACCTGGCGGCGAGTTTCGCGGCGGCCTCGTCGCCACGTTCCTGCGTGAAGAGGGTGTAACCGCGGACGTCAGCGATCAGGAAGGTCCTGATCCCCGGCTGTCCGGCGCCTGGCCCGCCGGCTCGCGCGTCGCCCACTTCTGCCCCGCGGCCTTCGGCCGCTTTCTCCTCGCGGCCATTATCGACCGCGCCGAGGATGCCCGCTTGGGTCGCCTGTGACAACAAACTGGCCGCGGAGCTCTCCATTCCACCGCTCAGCTTCACGGCGCCTCGAGGGGCTCGGCAACGAAGCCACAACACGAGGCCGTGGAGGCAGATACCACGGCTGCCCGCTCCGGAAGAGTCGAGCCTCTACCCAGCCGCTTTCCTTCGAACACCCTCAAGGAGCGGGAGGCGGTTCATACATCGTCCAGCTAGGTCCACGCTCGAACCCTTGCGAACCGATGAGGGACGCCAGGGCTCTTTGTACGCGTCGCGGCCGCCCCAGCAGCTCTACCGTCAGCTCCACGGCACTTCAGCCACCAGCTCAAGGGGCGTACCGGCAGATGAGGATTCTGTCGGCGTCCGGCCCCGGGCACTGTCGATCTGGGACGCGGTCCTCTGGGCCCAGGCCTCTTGGCACGCTCGTGGCGCGAGCGTCACAGGGGCTCAACGCCTCCGGGAACCGCGCGTTCGGGCCATCGATGATAGCTTCCGTCGCGGCAGGTGGAAGCGTGAGGAAATCTCTTGCTTCGATGACGGCGCTCGTCATCACGATGCTCGCTGCGGTCGGCTGCTCTCATGGGGCCGCTCCGAACGTGAACGTGGGCGGCCCAGCGGCGCTCGCGTCCCCGATCCGGGCCGAGGGCGCCTGGGCTTCGTCCGCGGGGAAACGAGCGAGTGTCTTCTTCATCCTCTCAAACCACGGCTCCACAGACGACGCGCTCACCGGAGCGTCTTCCACGATCGCCGCTGACGCCGCGCTGAAAGACCGATCGAAGATCATCACGCAGCTCCCCCTGCCGGCAGGCTCGGAGATCTCCTTCAGCGGCGGCCGGTACGGGCTCACGCTCACGGGTCTGCGACGGCACCTCGCGGTCGACGGAACGGTCCGAGTAACGCTCACGTTCCAGCACGCCGATCCCGTGACGCTCGTCGCGGCCGTGAGGTAGCAATTGTGAGGAGGATCCGTCAAACGCGCTCTGAGCGGTGACGTCTCAACCAGTCGAGGACATCAACCGCATTGCGATCGGGGGGGAAAACGGGGTAAAAGACCTTCGCGACGATACTGCTCTCGGCCACGAGCGCCAGGCGCTTGTAGAACCTGGCCCCCTCGAACTCAAAGACTGGCAGCGACAGGGTCGCGGCCAGGCCGAACTGCTCGTCGCTGATAATGGGAAACGGCATCTTCGTGCGCCGTGCGAACTCCTGTTGTTCGGCGAGCGGCTGCGAAGAGATGCCGGCAACGCGCGCGCCGAAGGCGGCCAACTCGGTGGCATGGTCCCGAAAGCCGCAGGATTGTGGCGTGCATCCTCGCGCGCCGGGTACCTCATCCCATCCGGGCGGGACCGGTTGGTCGGGTGGGCCGGTCCGTGGGTAGACGTAGAGCACCAACCGTTCGGCAGCGAGATCGGCGAGTGCGATGTCTCCCATCGACGATGGAAGCACGACGTCGGGTATCCGCATCCCGGGCAGATGATCGGCTGCACCATCATCGACGGGGGCGGGCAGCCCTTCGGGCAGTGCGTACGGATCGTGGGTCGCTTCGCTGGCTGTATCTTTCACCGACGCGAGCTCCAGTCGCTCGACGTCAGCTCGACTCGTCCGGGACCCGCGTCCTCGTGGAGGTCGACACGGAGATCCTCTCGGAGACCCCGTCTGCCCTCGTTGGTCACGACCACCCCTCGGCCCCCGGGGCGCCGGCTGATCCATCCCAGGCCGAGCAGACGGTCGCAAAGTGCAGCTCCGAGTGCACCGGCGAGATGTGGCCTTCGCTCGCTCCAATCGAGGCAGGCAAGGGCGTATCCGCGACGCCGCTTGCGAGCCCCGGCGACATCGACCCCGAGTGCGGCGAGACGAACCTCTCC
>DASPWN010000327.1:0-6643 GCA_035637835.1 Actinomycetota bacterium
GACTTCTATCGGATGCGATCGCCGAGGGAGGATCAGGAGCGGGCCTTCGGTCTCCACATATCGTTGAGCCGTGAGATCGGGCTTCCCCTCGTTGTCCACATTCGGGATGCATGGCCGGCCGCCCTCCGGCTCCTGGACGAGCGCTCGGCGGAACGAGTAGTCCTCCACTGCTTCAGCGGCGATGCGTCGATTGCCGAGGAGTGCGCGGCCCGCGGGTGGTTCCTGTCCTTCGCGGGCAACATCACGTATCCGAAGAACCGGCAACTTCGGGAGTCGGCCGCCGCCGCGCCGCTCGATCAACTTCTGGTCGAGACCGACAGCCCGTTCCTCGCCCCGCAGACCGTTCGGGGCCGCGACAACTCGCCGGCGAACGTCGTCGAGGTGATCCGGGAGATCGCCAATGTTCGCGGCACCACTTTCGAATCTGTTCGTGACGCGACGTCGGCGAACGCGCGGGCCATTTTCCACAGGCTTCGATAGCGGTTCAAGGGCGCGGCAGCCCTCGAACACACGTTCGCTTTCAAGTTTGCAGTGAGGGTTGAGGGTTGATACGGTGCCGCCAGTGCTCATGGAGGCTTCGGTCCGGCTGATCGCCGGATTCCCCCCGAAGCCTTCTTCCAGTAGGGGGAAGGATGCTGGTGCGGCCCACTCGGGTCCGGCGATTGCGGATCCGCAGGGCGACGCGCAACGTCGCGTTCGTCGTCGCGATCCTCGCCGTTGGCTCCCTCTATCTGGCGCTCGAGAAGAACGTGACCCTCGTCGTGGACGGCCACCCGCAGGCGATTCGGACCCTGAGCTCCAACGTGGGACAGCTCCTCGACGCCAGGGGCATCGTGATGGACGTACAGGGCTACGTGGCCCCGCCGGCGGCGACCCCCCTCGCCGACGGCATGACGGTGGTGGTGGACACCAGCGGCCTCCTGCAGGCCGCCTCCGGTGTGGGGGCCTGGGTGGTGGATGGGGTGACTGGATCGTCGGCGAAGCTGGCTCTCCAGCACACCGAGAATTGGTTCTCCGCGGGAGAACCGGTCGGGCCGTCCCGGATCGTGGACGCTCGGGTCGTCGTGGAAGGGAAGGCTCACGACGTGCTCACGAACGCGGCCACCGTCCGGGAGCTCCTCTCGGCCATGGGGATCGAGCCCGACGGGAGCGATCGCGTCGTTCCGCCACCCAGGACCCCCCTCCTCGACGGGGCGTCCATCCGGTTCGTCGACATCGATCTTCGGACGCGACACGTCGTCGTTCCCATCCCGTTCCATACCATGACCACGTATTCGGCCAGCCTGACCCCCGGAGCGGAGAAGATCACGCAGTCCGGAACGAGCGGACGGATACTGGTGACCTACCGGGTCAAGGTGGTGGACGGCCGGGTGACGCGAAAGACAGTCCTTGCGCGCAGGGTGCTTCAGACGGCCGTCCCCACGCTCCGCATGGTCGGGCGGGCCGCATCGGTGGTTCACGGCTCGGAGACGGGCGAGGCCTCCTGGTACGGCTTCGCGCCCGGCTCCGGCTTCACCGCCGCCCACCCCTGGCTCCCGTTCGGGACGGTGGTCACGGTGACCGATCTCGCTACCAGCAAGAGCATCGACGTGGTAATCAACGATCGTGGACCCTTCGGCGGACGGATCATCGACCTCTCCGATGAGGCCTTCGCGGCCCTCGCCCCGCTCGGCCAAGGGGTCATGGACGTCCGCCTCACCTGGTAGCTCCGGGCTGGGCCGCGCGGCCCTGAAGGATCTCGCGGCCCGCCACGGGATCCGTCCCTCCAAGGCCCTGGGCCAGAGCTTCCTGGCCGACCCCAATCTGGCCCGGGCCATCGTGGCCGATGCCGGGGTCGGGCAGGGCGCTCGGGTCCTGGAGGTCGGTCCGGGCCTCGGCTCGCTCACTGTGGCCCTGGCGGCGACGGGGGCCCACGTGCTGGCGGTGGAGCTCGACCGGTCCCTCGTACCGGCCTTACGGGAGGTCCTGGCGCCCTATCCCCTGGTTCGACTGGAGGTGGGCGATGCGTTGAAGATGCACTGGGACGCCGCGCTCCCTGCGGGCGACTGGACGATGGTGTCGAACCTTCCGTACAACGTCGCGGTACCACTGCTGCTGGACATGCTGGACCGGGGGCCACGGATCACCGAGTACCTGGTGATGGTGCAGCGCGAGGTGGGCGAACGCATCACGGCCCAACCGGGTGAGGATGCGTACGGCGCCGCCAGCGCCCGGCTGGCGTACCGCGCCCGAGCCGAACTCGTGCGGCGCGTTCCTGCGGAGGTCTTTTGGCCTCGGCCCAAGGTCGAGTCGGTCACGGTGCGCCTCACCCCCCGGCCTGCGCCGGTGAACGCCGACCGGGCCGCGCTCTTCCGAGTGATCGACGAAGGGTTCGCGGAGCGGCGGAAGACGATGGGCAACGCCCTGCGACGCCTGGGCCTCGACGCACTCTCGGCGGCGCGGGTCCTTTCCGACAGTGGTGTGGAGCCCAGCATCCGGGCCGAACGGCTGGGACTCCCGGAGTTCGCCCGGATCGCGGAGGCCCTTCGGCGCGAGGGAGTCCTCCGATGACCCGGCGGTCCGCCATCAAGCGCGGGGCGAACGCCAAGATCAACGTGTTCCTCCGCGTCCTTCGAGCTCGGGAGGACGGCTACCACGACATCGAGAGCCTCGTCGTGCCGGTCTCGTTGGCGGACCGGATCACGGCCCGTCCCGCAGACGAGCTGCGGGTGACCATGAAGGGCGTCGACGATCTCGCTCGCACGGTCCCTGCAGGCGGACTCAACCTCGCCCTGGTCGCCGCGCTCGCCCTTGCCGACGAGTGCGAGCACACGGGTGGAGCGGAGGTGGAGATCGAGAAGCGGATCCCGGTGGCCGCCGGGCTCGGTGGCGGGAGCGCCGACGCGGCGGCCGCCCTCGGAGTGCTGAACGAGCTGTGGGAGTGCCGCCTGGACATGGAAGCGCTCGCCGACATCGCCGCACGGGTGGGGTCCGACGTCCCGGCCATGCTGGCCGGCGGCCCGGTGCTGGTGCAGGGGCGAGGTGACGTGATCGATCCGGCCACCGTGGATCGGCTGTGGTGGGTCCTGCGCTCGTTCGACTTCGGCGTCCGCTCGCCCGACGCGTACCGCTGGTGGGATGAGGACGGGGCGTCGTCGGGGCCCGACCCGGCTCCACTCCTCGTTGCTGCGACGAAAGGCGACCCCGAAACGCTCGGGCCGTTGCTGTTCAACGACCTGGAGCGACCGGTGTTCGCACGGCACCCGAACCTGGCCGAGGCCAAGGCCGCGGTGCTTCACGCTGGAGCCCTGGGGGCCGTGATGAGCGCGAGCGGATCGTCGATCGTGGGGCTGGCTCGCGACGAGGCCCACGCGGGGTCGCTGGCCAAGCGGTGGGCCTCGGCGCGGGTGATCGCCGGCCCGCCTTGAGCGTCCGCGGAACGGGTGGCAGCGTTGCCCTCCTCCGTCGGCGATAATCGAGAAGCGCAATCCGGGGTGGTCTAACGGCAAGACGCGGGCCTTTGGAGCCCTCGATGGAGGTTCGACTCCTCCCCCCGGAACGCGGCCTCCAGGCGCCTCCTCGCCCGTCGGTTGGGGACAACCAGCTCCCATCCCCTAGGATGCGGCGGCGGACGAAGGAGGGGTTCCTGTGGCCACGGTCGAGACCGCCCCGGCAGGGTTCGTGCGGCAGGACGGCAAGGAGAAGGTCACCGGCACCGGCCGGTACACCGCCGACCTCAGCCTCACGGGGATGGCCTACGCGAAGTTCCGCTACGCCGACCACTCGCACGCGAAGATCCTGAGGATCGACGCGTCGAAGGCGAAGGCGCTCCCCGGCGTGGTCGCGGTCGTCACGCAGGAGGATCTGCCCGACGCCCGCTACGGCGGCTTCGTCCAGGATCGCTACCTCTTCGCAAGGGACACCGTTCGGTTCGAAGGGGAGATCGTCGCCGGGGTCGCCGCGCTCACCGAGGAGATCGCCGAAGAGGCAGCGCGGCTGATCAAGGTCGAGTACGAGCCGCTGCCGGTCGTGACGGACTTTGTCGCCGCGATGGAGCCCGGTGCGACGTTGATCCACCCGGACCTCGAGTCGTACGGCAAGGACGAGAACATCGTCGCCCAGGGGAACACGATGGCCTACCACACGATCGTGAAGGGCGACGCCGACGCGGCCATGGCCGGCCCCGACGTCCTCATCGTGATGAGCCGCTACGTCTCCGACGCCTCGCAGGGCGTGCCGATCGAGCCGCGCGCCGTCGTGGCCCATTGGCAGGGCGACAAGGTGACGATCTGGTCCTCGACGCAGGTGCCCTACGCCGCGCGCGCTGGCGTCGCTCAGACGCTCCAGGTCCCCGAGGCGAGCGTTCGCGTCGTCGTGCCGCTGCTGGGAGGCGGCTTCGGCGCGAAGTGCGATCTGCACTTCGAGGGTCAGGTCGCCGCCCTCGCCCGCGCGGCCCACCGGCCGGTACGCCTGGTCCTGTCCCGCGAGGAGGAATTCACGATCATCGCCCAGCGCCGTGAGGGGATCGCCATGGAATTCGAGACCGCCGTCACGCGAGACGGACACCTCGTCGCACGCCGGGCGAAGCTCGTGCTCGACAAGGGCGCGTACTGCGGCGAGGGCGGGTTCCTCGGGCAGATGGCGGCGATGCACGCGTGCGGCCCGTACCAGATCGACCACATCTCCGTCGAGGCGCACCTGAACTACACGAACAACCAGCCCTCAGGGTCGGTCCGCGCGCCGACCGCGCCGCAGGTGTGCTGGGGGCTCGAACAGCACATGGACGAGGTCGCCGCGGCGATCGGCATGGATCCGGTCGACCTCCGGCGCCGGACGCTGATCGAGGAAGGCGCGGAGGGTCCGACGCGTCAGGTCTTCGAGAAGGTCGGGGTGCGGGACACGCTCGAGCGGGCGGTCGAGATGATCGGCTACGACCGCGAGCTGCCCGACGACGAGGCGATCGGTGTCGCGGTCGGCTGGTGGCCGTGCATGCCGGCGCCATCTGGCGCGTACGTGCAGATGAACGGCGACGGCAGCGCGACGATCGTGACCGGCGCACAGGAGAACGGGAGCGGCGCCGTGATGGCGATGCCGATGTTCGTCGGTCAGGAGCTCGGCATCGATCCGAACGACGTCTCGATCCTGTACCAGGACACCGACGTCGCCCCATGGGACATGGGGTCGTGCGGGTCGCAGACGACCTTCAACAGCGGCCGGGCGATCCTCGCGGCCGCGAAGGAGGTTCGGGAGCAGCTGCTCGACGCGGCCGCCGAGCAGCTCGAGGTGGACCGCGACGACCTGGAGCTGGCCGACGGCGTCGCCCGTGTGAAGGGCTCGCCCGACCGGTCGGTCGCGGTCGCGGACCTGGTCGGCGAGATCGGCACCGTGCATGGAAAAGGGGCGGGCGATGTGCCCGAGGTCCCCACCGGCGACACGGGTGGCTGCGTCGGACGCCTCGGGAACGAGACGTTCCTCGCGCCCCAGCTGATCACCCAGGCCGCGCACGTGAAGGTCGACCGCGCAACGGGCGTCGTCCGCGTCCTGAAGGTCGCGGCCGCCCACGACTCCGGGCGGATCCTGAACCGGGCGGGCGCCGACGGGCAGGTGCTGGGTGGCGTCGTGATGGGGGTCGGTCTCGCGCTGTCGGAGGGCACGATGCTCGACGACCAGGGGCGGCAACGGAACCCGCACCTGCTCGACTACAAGTTGCTCACGTGCTCCGACGCACCCGAGATCGAGGTCGACTGGATCGAATACGACTCGGTCGGGCCGCGGGGGACGAAGGGCGTCGGCGAGCCGCCGCAGGTGCCGACCGCCGGCGCGATCGCGAACGCGATCTCGAAGGTGATCGGTCGGCACGTGCCACGGCTGCCGATGACGCCGGAGCGCGTCTGGGAGGCCGCTCGGGGATGACGCGGTCGTTCATGTCGGCGACCACGATCGACGACGCGCTGTCGGCGCTCGCCGGAGGGGCTCGACCGGTCGCGGGAGGGACGGACCTGGTCGTGGGCGCCCGGCAGGGGAAGGCGCCGCTCCCCGATGCGATCGTCGCGATCGACCGGATCCCCGGGCTCCGCGCTATCGACGCATCCGACGGCGGGCTCAGGCTCGGCGCCCTCGTGACCCACGGCGACATCGTGGCGAGCGAACACATCCGTACCCGGTACTCGGCACTCGCCGACGCCTCGGCGATCGTCGGGTCGCACGCGACGCGGGCGCAGGGCACGATCGGCGGCAATGTGATGAACGCTTCTCCCGCGATGGACACGGGTGGTCCGCTCCTGTGCTTCGGCGCGACCGCGTCCCTCCGGTCGGCGTCCGGCGAACGGTCGATCGAGCTCGACGAGCTGTGGACGGGCCCTGGTTCGACGTCGGCGCGTCCCGACGAGCTGCTCGTGGCGCTCGACGTGCCGTCGCCGGCCGCCGGCACCGGGTCGTGTTACGTCCGACTCGAGTACCGCCGCCAGATGGAGATCGCGGTCGTCGGCGCGACCGCCGTGATCACGGTGGACGGCGACCGGGTCGTCGACGCTCGCGTCGCGATCACGGCGCTGACGCCGGTGATCCGACGGGTCCCGGAGGCGGAGTCGGCGCTCGTCGGCACCGATGGTGCCGACGACGGGGTCGAGGCCGCCGCGGCCGCGGCCGCGGCGGCCTCGACCCC
>DASPWN010000328.1:0-4556 GCA_035637835.1 Actinomycetota bacterium
CCTTGACCGATCTCGTCCTACCCTCCTCACGTTGGAACCGCGGTGCGAACCGCATGTACCCGAACACGATCAGGAAGGTAACGAGAACACCCAAGACGACGAGCAATACGGCCATGCCGTAGACCCATCCACCCGTTTGTATCGTCGGGGTCCCGCTCGGACTGACGAACACCTGCGCCAGCATGCGCGCGATTCTAGCAAGGACCTGTGGAACGCCGGCCGAACGCGATCACCCACCGTGCGGATGCGGGTGCGCCATGGCCTGGCCGAGGGCTTCCCCCAGGCAGTGGTGGCAGATCGGCACCCGGCACCCGGGCTCCTCGCAGAACTCGCAACGCTCGATGCTCGACTTGCACGTCGCACAGGCCACGGCCACATCGTGCTCGGTCATCTTTGTCCTCCGTTGGAATGGTGCTCCCGCTCGTGGAGCTCTAGCGCCGCCTTCGCCGCATCCTGCCGCTGCAACAGGCCGACCAGCCGCCCGTCCGATGTGGTGATGGGGGAGCTGTCGATATCGTGTTCCATCATGAAGGCGGCCATCTCCTCGATGGAGACGAACGGCCGGAAGGTGCTGGGGCCCGGGCGCATGGCCTCCTCGATCCGAAGGTCCGGGTTCGCTTGCAGCTCCTTCGACCGGAGCAGGCCGAACACCACGCGTTCCTCATTCAGGACCACGCAGGCGTCCCATCCCGCCTTCCGGGCTCGGTCCCGCACATCGCCGAGGCGCTCGTCCAGGCGGCAGGTCGGAACGTCCGTGCGAGCGACGTCTCCGGCGCGGGGACGTTGCGCGTTCGTGCCCTCGGAGGGGAGCCCAGCCGCCAACCAATCGAGCTTTCCATCCTCGTAGTCGAACACCTGGGTGAAGCCGAAGCTCTCGAGCCGCCACGCGGCTCGTGGGCTGAGGTCTCAGGCCGAGTCCGCGCAGTACACGACGACGGCCCTGCCCCGGTCGAGTGCGCTCCGGGCTTCCTTTTCGAGCCGGCGAAGCGGCATGTTGATGGCGCCGGGAAGGTGGTCCTCCTCGTATTCGTTCGCCGGGAGCACCTCGACCAGTTGGGCTCCCCGGTCGACGAGGCGGCGCACCTCTTCGCGGTCGATGGGTTGGGGCATGATCGCCTCCTCGCTTGACCCCTGCCGACCCGCTCGGAGCCGGAGGTGGGATTCGAACCCACGACCTACCACTTACGAGGCGGTTGCTCTGCCTGGCTGAGCTACTCCGGCGGGTGGGCCCGAGTCTACCCAACGCGGCCGGGCCGGCCGCGCTTGGAGATAATGCGAAGGCGCATGTCGAACCGAGAGCAACCGCGAGAGGCTCCCGCCGTGGGCCGTGTCATGGTGGCCACGGACCGCTCCGAGACGGCCGACCGCGCGGTGGGATGGGCGGCCACCCTGGCCGACCGATACGGCGCGGAGCTCTACGTCGTGCAGGTGGTCGTGCCGGCCAACCCAGCCGTCACGCAGTTCGGGGCGGCAGAGGCGACCCAGACCGGTGCGGCGGCCGACGAGCTGCAGCGGTACGCGATGGGGCTGGCGGGGGAACGCGGCCGGTCCCGGGTGATGGTCGACGACGACCCGGCCATGGCCATCGTACGGGCTGCGGAGGAGGAGGCAGCCGACGTGCTCGTCGTGGGCAACGCCGGCATGGCGGGTCGCAAGGAGTTCCTCCTCGCCAATGTCCCGAACCGGATCTCTCACAACGCTCGATGCACCGTGATCATCGTCAACACCATCTCACCCGATGGTGACGTGCAAGTGATCCGGCCCCGGACGGCCATCCGGGCCGGAGAGTTCCCGGAGACCGAACCGCATCTGGCGGCCCGGGGGGCACGGATCGCCACGGTGATGGCCAAGCACGGCGTGAAGGCGCTGTTCGGCAGGCCCGGGGAGGATGGCGCCACCGGACGCCGGGCCCAAGCCCGCCATCTCCGAACCGCGCTCGAAGAGCTGGGACCGACGTTCGCCAAGCTCGGCCAGGTCCTCTCGACCCGCCCCGACCTTTTGCCCCCCGAGTTCATCGAGGAGCTCGCCACGCTCCAGGACAACGTGCCGCCACTCACCGAGGAGGAAGTGGTACGCGTGATGGAGCAGGAGCTCGGCGTGCCGTGGGAGGACGTCTTCGACACGATCGACCCAGCGCCGTTGGCGGCCGGGACCATCGCCCAGGTCCACCGAGCCACGTTGACCGGTGGCGAGCGCGTGGTGGCGAAGGTCCAGCGCCCCACGGCCCGCGAGGAGATCGAGCAGGATCTCGCCCTGCTCGAGCTCTTCGCGGAGAAGGTCTCGGACCGTCCCGGGTTGAAGCAGGTCATCGACATGGGCGCGGTGTTCGAGCATCTCTCCGCCTCGCTCCACCGTGAGCTCGACTTCCGCCAGGAGGCCTCGAACATCGAGCGGATGGCCGAGGTCCTGAAGGCCTACGCGCGCCTCGAGGTCCCCAACGTCTTCGGCGGCCTGTCGACCTCGCGACTGCTGGTGATGGAGGAGATCGAAGGAATCCCGATCTCCAAGGCCCCGCAGGGACCCGAACGGAAGGAGGCAGCCCGACAGCTCCTGGAGAGCTACTACAAGCAGATCCTGGTCGACGGGTTCTTCCACGCCGACCCCCACCCCGGGAACCTCATGTGGTGGAAAGACCGGATCTACTTCCTGGACTTCGGGATGGTCGGCGAGGTCGGGGCCGACATGCGCGAGCAGCTGATGCTCTTGCTCATGGCGTTCTGGCAGGAGGACGTGGGATTCCTGACCGACGTCTCACTCATGCTGGCCGGGGCCATCGATCGAAGCGACCTCGACATCACGAAGTTCCAGGAGGAGATCGGCGAGCTGATGGCGAAGTACCGGACGGCCTCGCTCGCGGACATCCAGCTCGGCCCCATCCTCCAGGAGATGACCGAGGTATCGATCCGCCACGACGTCCCGCTGCCGGCATCGCTCGCCCTGACCGGCAAGGCCCTGGCCCAGATGCAGCTCGCCACCGCGGAGCTCGACCCCGAGCTCGACCCCTTCGATGTAGCCGGGAAGTTCCTGATGCGCCAGGTCCTCACGGGGATGGGGGCGAAGCTGGAGCCAAAGGCGCTGTTCTACCGGTCGCAGCGGCTCAAGGTGCGGTTCCTGCGGATGGTGGAGGCCATCGAGCGGCTCGTCGGGGCCCGGCCGGGCCAGAAGCTCGAGGTGAACTTCCGTGCGGCGTCGCTCGAGGACACGATCCGCCGAGCCGGACGGAGGCTGGCGATCGGGCTCACCGCCGGGGCTGCGGTCCTGGCCTCGGGGCTCACCGCGGTGTCGGAGCGCGTCCCGCCCTGGGTGCCGGTCACGTTCGGCGTCGTGGGGGGGCTCCTCACACTGTCGCTGGTCGCGGACCTGTTCGTCCGGCGCCGGTAGTCCGGCGGGAAGCTGCTCAGTCGTCGACGTCGGCCGGCTCGATGTCCGAGCCCGTGCCCTTCAGCGCCGTTGGCTGCGACGGCTTTGCCTTGGTCTCGCCCCTCCGGATGGAACGAACGACCGCGCGCTCCAGGAAGAACGCGACGACGCCCAGGATCAGGCCGACACCCCACCGCTCGATCCGGCGGAACAGGCTCCTCGGTGGGTTCGTCCGTCTGCTCGGCGACTCGGCCATGGGCTATTCCTTCTCGTACAGGACCCGGAACGCCTCCACGGTCTCCTGCCGACCCTTGACGTGACGGTGGCCGATGGGCTCGACCGCCACCTCCGGCGCCGCGGCCACCGTCGACACCGACGCGACGATCTCGCCGCCCGCCGCCTCACTCTGGAGCCGCTGGGCCACGTTCACGGCGTCGCCCACGACGGTGTACTCGAGACGGCCGCCCCCGCCGATGGTTCCGGCGATCACCATGCCGGTGTTGATGCCGACCCCCATCCGGAGCTCGCGTAGGGTGTCACTCCACCCGTCGCGGTTCAGCTCGGCCTGTTTCGCCTGCATGGCGATGGCGCACCTGAGGGCCTGGGCGGCGTGGTCGGACAGGGGATACGGCGCACCGAAGATGGCCATCACCGCATCGCCGGCAAACTTGTCGATGGTCCCTCCGTGCTCGGCGATGACATCGGCCATGGCGCCGAGGTGCCGCGCCAGGACGTCGGCGATCTCGGAGGCCGAGAGCTGTTCGGCGAGGGCCGAGAACCCCCGGATGTCCGAGAACAGCACGGTCACCTCGAGTTCCTCCTGCGTCAGGGCAACACCGGACTCCAGTTTCTCGGCGAACTGCGAGGGGACGTAGGAGCGGAGCGTGCGAGCGGCGGAGGCCCGGTCCACCACGGCGGCGTGCAACCGCTTGAGCTCATCGACGGCGGCGCCGCCTTCGCCTGCCCCCGAGGCCAGCCGCCCGAACAGGTCGGTGACCCGTCCATCCACCGCCTCCTGGGTCGTCCCCAGGGTCTCGGCCATCTCGGCGTATCCCAGGCCCCGGCCCATCATGTCGAGGATCTCCCGGTCGGCGCCGGCGGTCTCGCGCCGACCGGAGAGCCGCTCGGCGATGATCGGATCCACGGCCGACCCTCCGTGGGCGACCTCCCGGATGGCTCGGACCAGCTCGTCGCCC
>DASPWN010000329.1:0-10030 GCA_035637835.1 Actinomycetota bacterium
GGCCTCCTTCTTGTCCAGTACAAGGTGTAGGTGTCAAGGTGCACCAGCACGCGGGGTAGATGAGGGGCTGGAAGGACTAACCTATCGTGAGCTCCCAGCAGTCGCGCGAGAGCGCGACGATGTGGCGCCTCGTCCAGTGGCGCAGCAACCGTTGCGCGTCGCCGCGCTCCGGCTGGATGGCCTGCCGCTTGGCTAGGAACTTGACCTGGACTCTCGCGTCGTGCCAGCGCTCGTGCGTCCGGTCCGCCAGGAAGGCCGTGCAGTGGCGCTCCGTATAGGACACGGAGCTGGCATTTGCCGGTGCCGCACCCAGCAGCGCGACCACCACGACCGTCGCTGCAAGTAGCTTCCTCATCCTCCCTCAACCCCCTCGGTCTTCTGGAGCCCTCAGGTTAGCAGTTTGTCTCGCAGGTGTCCAGCAAGAGCTTGGAGGATGCCCTGTGACTAGGGTCTTTACCCCTCCAGGCTGCTTCGGTGGTACAAGGAGCCCGGCTCGATCAGCAGGATCTGGGAGTACGGCGTTCGCCTGTTCGTCGATCGTGACCGTGTAGCCGAGGCCCGGGCCATCGTCGCCACGGTCCTCGATGACGCCTCGCCCTAGGGGTCGCCGCCGCCCGCCGACGTGGGCTCGCCCGGCCACGTGTGCGGCCGCATCCGGTCCTCGTCCAATGGGCACGCGCACAGCGGGCACCGCGGTGGCTCCTCGTAGACCAGGACCACGCGCTCGCAGAAGGGGCATTCGGCCTCGCGCATGGCGGGTTCTGTCTCGGCTGGCATCCGCTCAGACCGCCGGTTGGGGGGGAGCGGTCACGCATTGATTGTCGGTTCGGGACTGGCCCCCCTTTACCAGGCCCCAATCGGCCGGCCTGGACCGGCCGTAGGACCCTCGGGTGACGGTCTGCTCGGCCCGGCCGAGCCTATGCCGCTTGCTTCCGTGACTTCCGCTTGCCGCGCGAGATGTACTCGTGGACCGGCTCGTGCTGCCAGCAATGGTCGAACCGGTTGTACTTCGACAATTTGGTGGTGCATCCGGGGGTGGCGCACACGCGCCCTTCCCCGTAGGTTCGGTTGGCCCTCGGGAGCTCGCGGACGCGGCCCCCGCGGTAGACGGATTCCTCTGACATCTTCGCTCCCCCCACGTGGACGGCCCGTCTGGCTCGAGTTTCCGGGGTCCCCAGGTATTCGAACCGTTCCGGGCCCCGGTTCGTTCCCGGGCCAGGACGGACGAAACGCCGAAGACGGCGGATGCGAGCCCTCAGTCCTCCGAGAGCCGCTGGACCAGGGCTTTCGTCCCTTGGGTCATCTGTACGACCCGGGGGGTGAACCCCATGCCCTCCCAGAAGGCCATGGCCCCCTGGTTGGGGGCGAAGGTCTTCAGTTCGACCCACTCCACCCCCATCTCGCCCGCGAACCGGGCGGCCTCCTGGACCAGGGCCCGACCCACGCCCCGCCCCCGGTACCCGGTCCGGACCACGACCCCGGAGAGCTCCAGGGCCCGCTCGTCGGAGAACCGCGAGGGGATGCGGACCTCGCCGTAGGCCATCCCCACGATCTCGCCCTCGTCCCCCTCGGCCACCACGACCACCGCGTTCTCGGTGCTCATGGCCTCCCGGTACTTGAGCCCCACCTCGTCGTAGAAGCCGGGACGAGGCGTGAACACCCGCCAGTCGCTCTGCATCCGGTCGAGCTCCTGGAACAGGGCCACCAGGGCCGGGACGTCCTCGGGCGTGGCCTGCCTGACCTTCAACGTGGTCTCCTCCTACCCGCCGGTGAAGCGCGGTTCGCGCTTCTCCAGGTAGGCCGCCATGCCCTCCTTCTGGTCTGCAGTGTCGAACAGGCCCACAAACACGTCGCGCTCGACCCGCAGGCCACCCGGCACGTCCCCCAGAGCGGCGGCGATCGCCTCCTTGGCCCCGGCGAGCGCGAGGGTAGGGCCGTTCGCGTATCGGAGCGCGACGTCGGCGGCCTCCTGACGTGCGGTACCCGGGTGGGTCACCCGGTCGACGAGGCCGATGGCCATGGCCTCATCCGCGCCGACCCGCCGCCCCGAGTAGATCAGGTCCCGGGCCCGGGCGTGGCCGACCAACCGGGGCAGGCGCTGGGTCCCGCCAGCGCCGGGGATGATCCCCAGAGCGATCTCGGGCTGTCCGAGCGTGGCGTCCTGCGCGGCGAAGCGGAAATCGCAGGCCAGGGCGAGCTCGCAGCCCCCGCCAAGGCAATAGCCCTCGATGGCGGCGATCGTGACCTTGGGCATCTCCTCCAGGAGGGTCAGGGCATCGCCGAGCGCCGAGACGACGGGCCGAATGTCCTCCCGCCCCAGTTGCGCGATCTCCTTGAGGTCCGCCCCCGCGGCGAAGGTCCGCGGTCCGCCCCACACCACGACGGCCCGAACGTCGTCGCGCCGTCCGGATTCGACGACCGAGTCGCGCAGTTCGTCCGAGACCTGGCGGCTGATGGCATTGGCCGGCGGGCGGTCCAGCCTGATCGTGGCCACCGGGCCCTCGACCTCCAAGCCGACGAACTCACCCATCGCGTCGCTCTTCCACGGCAGGCCTATCTTTCCAGACCCTGGGCCATCCCAGGGGGGTCGGGCGAGCGCCGTGCCTCGCGCCTGCGAGGGTCTTGCAGGTGCAACGGAATGCTAGGATGTCCCGCCGTGAGCGACAAGGCAGGAGCTGACGTGATGGGGATCCTTCGGGCCCAGGGCCTTCGGATGACTCCCCAGCGCAGGGCCATCGTGGCCGAGATCATGCGGACCCGCGGCCACATCTCGCCGACCGCGCTGGCCCGCAAGGTGCAGGGCGAGATGCCCGGGGTGAACGCATCGACCGTGTACCGGACCCTGGCCATGCTGGAGGAAGTTGGGGTCCTGTCGCACGCCCATCTGGAGGGCGGGGCCGAGTACCACCGGGCGGAGGAGGCCGGGCACGTCCACCTGACCTGCTCCAACTGCGGAGCCGAGGACGACCTGTCGCTGGACGAGGCTCGGGCCTTGTCCCACCTGATCGAACGGCATCGGGAGTTCCTGCCCGACCTCACGCACTTCGCCATCAGCGGCCTGTGCGAAGAGTGTCGCCGCCTGGCTGGCTGAAACGCCCGCCCCGCTCGATCACCCGCCGAACAGCGCGGGGAGCAACGTGCCCTTCCCAAAGATGAAGAGCGTCCCGATCACCAGGCTGAACGTCGCGGTGAGGACAGCGACCGAGACATAGAGCGTCCAGTTCTCCGCCGCCCGCATGAACCCGAATGCCGTCCCCGCCGTGATGAGCGAGTTCGAAACGAGCAGCCCGACCAGGAACGTCCCGAGCAGCACCTCTCCAACCACCGGCCCGCCGGCTCCCGCGGCCGTGAGGAAGATCAGGAGCTGCGTCGGCGTCTCGGCGCCGACCCCGTGGATCATCCCCACGAAGAACGCCGTGCGCCGCCCGTAGTTCATGAACGCGTCGGGCTCCGGATGCTTGTGGTGATGGTGCCCCGGACGTCCGTGATGTCCGTGGTGCCATTCCGACACCGGGATGTCTTCGGCCACCGCCACGGCGACCGACTCGCCCTCGCCCTCGTGCACATGCACCGGCTCGGTCGCGTGGGTATGCGGGCCATCGCGGCGCGCCTTTCGATACAGGGATCGGACGCCGCTGAAGATCAGCATCCATCGGCTGCGCATCCGAAACTCCTTGCCGTGGCGGACGAGCGCCACGAACACGTACACGCCGAGGATCACCAGCGTGACTCCCACGAGCCGTTCCATCACGTTGTCGATGCCGGCAGGCAGCCGGTCGCCCAGGATGATCGCCGCGGTCCCGATGAGGAAGACCACGAGCGCGTGACCGAGCGCGTACAGCGTGCCGAACAGCATGGAGTCCCTTCGGTTCTCCTGGGAGCTCGTGATGTCGGTGATGGCCGCGATGTGGTCCCAGTCGATCCCGTGGCGGAACCCGAACAGGAAGGCAGAGGCGATCAGGCCGATCCCGAATGCACCGGCGGCCTCGGCGAGCACGAGCGCTTCCCCCTTCCCTTCCGGTCCTCAGCTCGTCACGAGGGTCCATGCAACCACACGACTGCATCCTCTAGCAAGTGCGGGGCCTTGCAAGATGCCTCTCGGCGGGTCGGTCAGAACCGGGGGGTCTCGGTGTACTCGCCGAACACCTGCCGCAGGGTCCCGACGATCTCGCCCTCGGTGCACATGGCCCGGGCGCAGTCCACCAGGAACGGCATCAGGTTGTCGTCGGTCGTCGCGGCCGCCGCGAGCCGGTCCAGTGCGGTCCTGGCCCGGTCCTGGTCACGGCGCTCGCGAACGTCGCGGACCCGCCGGACCTGCTCTTCCTCCAGGCCCGGCGGGATCTCCAGGACCTCGACGAGCCCACCGTCCGGCTCGATGAACTCGTTCACTCCGACCTTCACCAGCCGGCCCTTCTCGTACCGCTCCTGCTCCCGGTAGGCCGACTCCGCGATCTCCTGTTGGAAGTACCCCCGGTCGATCCCGGTGAGGATCCCCTCGAGCATCGACCCCGAGCCCATCCGGCCGATCCGGGCGAACTCCTCCTCGGCGCGCGCCTCCATCCGGTTCGTCAGCGATTCGAGGAAGTACGACCCGCCGAGTGGGTCGACCGCGTTCGGCACGCCCGTCTCGTACGCGATGATCTGCTGGGTGCGAAGGGCGAGCTTCGCCGCCTCCTCCGTCGGGAGGGCCAGGACCTCGTCCAGGGCGTTCGTGTGGAGCGACTGGGTACCCCCGAGGACGGCGGCCAACGCCTCGATGGCTGTTCGCACCACGTTGTTCATCGGCTGCTGCGCGGTGAGCGACACGCCCGCCGTCTGGGTGTGGAACCGGAGGCGCATCGAGGCATCGTCCTTGGCCCCGTACCGGTCCTTCATCCATCGAGCCCAGATCCGTCGGGCCGCTCGGTACTTCGCGATCTCCTCGAAGAAGTCGATGTGCGCGTTGAAGAAGAACGACAGTCCCTGCGCGAACCGGTCCAGGTCCAACCCGCGGGCCATGCCGAGCTCGACGTAGCCGAACCCGTCTGCCAGCGTGTAGGCCAGTTCCTGCCAGGCGTTCGCCCCGGCCTCGCGGATGTGGTAGCCCGACACGCTGATCGGATGCCACTGCGGCACGCGCTCGGCGCAGAACTCGATGAGGTCGCCGATCAGCCTGAGATGGGGTCGGGGCGGGAAGATCCACTCCTTCTGGGCGATGTACTCCTTCAGGATGTCGGTCTGGAGCGTTCCATCGAGGCGGTCCCACGGGACGCCCTGTTTCTCCGCGGCCGCGAGGAAGAACGCGAAGATCACAACCGCGGGGCCGCTGATGGTCATCGACGTCGTGATGTCGCCGAGCGGGATGCCCTCGAAGAGCCGCTCGACGTCGGCCAACGAGTCGGTGGCCACGCCACACCGGCCCACCTCCCCCTCCGAGCGCTGGTCGTCGGAGTCCCGCCCCATCAACGTGGGCATGTCGAAGGCGACCGACAGGCCGCCCTGCCCCTGGGCCAGCAGGAACTTGTATCGGGCGTTGGTCTCGGCCGGAGTCCCGTATCCGGCGAACTGCCGCATCGTCCACAGCCGTCCCCGGTACATCGATGGGTAGACGCCGCGGACGAACGGGTACCGGCCCGGATCTCCGAGGTCCCGCTCGGGGTCGAACCCTGAGAGGTCCTCCTCGGTGAAGAGGGCCTGGAGGGGTTCGCCGGAGAGGGTCTCAAAGTCGGCGTCCCGCTCCTCCGAGGCCCGGTAGGCCCGCTCCCACCCGTCGTCGTGGATCGTCACGCCGGCCTTCCTACGGCTCTCCGGCTCGCGATAACCGTTCGATCAGGATATCGGCCGCTCGGTACGGATCCGTCGTTCGCGCCGCAACCTCGTCGGCGAGCTCCGGATCCCTCGCCAACGCGTCTCGGACCCCTCCGCGGAGGCGTTCGCCGGCCAACCCCTCCACCTCTCGAAGCAGCCGGGCCCGGCGCTTCCGCTCGAGCTGGCCCGTCTCCCCCAGGTGCCCGCGATGGCGGGCCATCGCCTCCCACAGCTCGTCGATGCCCTCCGAGCGCTGCGCCGAGGCCCGTATCACCGGCGGCGTCCACTCGGCCGGGGCGCCCATCCGGATCATCTGCTCGAGGTCGCGCGCCGTGGCGTCGGCCCCTTCCCGGTCGGACTTGTTGACCACGAAGACATCGGCGATCTCCAGGATCCCCGCCTTGGCCACCTGCACGGCATCGCCCCATCCCGGTGAGACCACCACCAGGGTGGTGTCGGTGGCGGCGGCCACGTCGACCTCGGCCTGTCCCACTCCCACGGTTTCCACCATCACCAGATCCTTCCCCGACGCGTCGAGGATCCGGACCGCTTCGGGAGCGGCGAGTGCCATCCCACCGAGATGGCCTCGCGTGGCCATCGACCGGATGAACACGCCGGGATCCGTCGCATGCTCCTGCATGCGCAGCCGGTCACCGAGCAGGGCCCCGCCGGTGAACGGCGAGGTCGGATCGATGGCCAGGACGGCGACGGACAGCTGGCGGCGTCGCGCAAGCCGGACGAGCTCTCCGGCGAGCGTGGACTTGCCCACCCCCGGGGAGCCGGTAAGGCCGATCGTCGAGGCCCGGCCGGTATGCCCGAACAGGCCCGAGGAGAGCTCGGCCAGCCCCTCGGCCCCGTCCTCGACCATCGAGATGGCCCGGGCCACGGCGCGGCGGTCTCCGGCAAGAACGGCCTCGACCAGGTCCACGCGGCAAGGGTACCCGCCGCTCCGGTTCGGACCGACGGGGCCGGGAGCCGTAGCGAACGGCCGGGTTCGCTGCTGCCTGGCGAGCCTTCGGTCCGCCTCGCACTAGCGAGCCTGCGGGCTGCTGGCCCACAGAACAGCGCCGGGGACGGCCATCAGCGCGTCCCGGAGGGATCGGCAGTACTGACGGTGGCGTTCGAGGTCCGGGTCGTCTTCGGTCTCCACCCGGGTCCTGATCATGGCCAAGTTCACCTGCTCCCGCTGCAGCCGTTTCAGCAGCCGGGCCGCTCCCGCGCCGGCTCGAGCGCGGACGTCGCGTCGGGACCGCCGTCGGGCGGTCGGATCGAGCAGGAGCCCGAGCTCCACGGTCGACAGCGTTCCGCGCTCGACCTCCGAACGGAGCGCGCTCTCCAGCCAGCCCCGCTCACGCCTCCGGGCCAGGGTCACCCCCACCACGGTCAGGGCGAGGAGCGGGACGCCTTTCACCGCCGCAGCCACCGGGATGACTAACCAGTCGCGGAGTCCTTCCACTCGCGAGGGGAACAGGTCGAGCCACGGCGAATCCCAGAGGAAGTGCCCGGCCACGGCGGCCAGGAATAATCCCCCGGCGACCAGCACCCTGCGGCGGATCGGGACCTCGCCGGCCAGCGAGACGAAGTAGGCGAGACCCATGCCGGACAGAGCCGTGTACAGGACGTGGCCGTAGAGGCCGCTCGAGACCACCCGGACGTAGAACCCAGCGAGGACGGCGGCCGGTGAGCCTCCGAACACACCGACGAAATAGAAGACATCCTCGACCACGGCGAACCCCAAGCCGCACACGGCTCCGTAGACGAAGCCATCCATGACGTCGTCCCACTCGTCCGTCGCGATCAGCACGAGCAGGACCAGGCCGATGGCCTTCAGCGTCTCCTCGACGAACGGCGCGGTGAGCGCGGCCGTCCACCTCGCGGCGAACTCGGGCGTCCCGATCCGGGCCACGACCAGCCCCCACCCCTGGTTGCCGATGCCGGCGAGTGTGGTGGCGGCCACCGCCCCCCAGACGACCGCCCCGAACACGAGCGAGAGCGGCTCGCGTTCGTACAGGTCGAGGAAGTAGACGGCCAGGAACACCGGGAGGGCGTAGATCGCGAGCAGGAGCCAGGACAGCGCCCACCCTGATGGCGAGATCTGACGGAACGCCGACTGCGCGCCCACCGCGAAGACGCCGGTGCCGCCGACCACGATCGTGTACGCCCAGAACGCGGGCCGACGGAACTGGAACAGCGACGTCTGACGGCCCCATCCGCGCCGGAAGCCGGGCGAGGCCTCCATGGGCCGCATCAGCGGATCGCCGCCGTGTCGATCATCGTGTCGAGATCGCCCATCACGTATTGCAGCAGGCCGGCCGGCGCCCAGCCGTCGAAGACCACGCCCCTGCCGGAGGACGAGACCACCGCGGTGACCGTTCCCTCGATCTGGAACTGCACGCCGCGGAACAGGCCGATGTAGGCGATGCGGATCCCCGAACGGTTCCCGGTCCGGACCACCTGGACCCGCTGCGACACCTCCAGGCGGTCGGCCTGGGGCCGCAGGGCCTGCTCGACGTACTCGGCGGCGAGCTGGATGGGCGTTCCGCTGAACGGGAAGACCATGACGTCGAGGTTCCCGCTCCCCCGGGTGAGCCGAACGCTCGCCGGCTCCGCCGAGCGTTCGGCCACCTCCCACCCCGACAACGGGGACACGCGCACGATCCCGGCCACCGTCACCGGCGGCCCGGCCGGCTCCGACAGGGCGCCGGCTACGACGTAGCCGCCGAACACCACGACGACCATCACGGCGAGCACGCACGTCATCGCAAGGAGCGGGTGACGCCCCACGTCAGTCCACCGACAGGAGCCGGCCGAACCGGACCACCGTGAGCGGATGGGCGGTGAGCCCGGAGATCCGGATCTCTCGGCGCAGGACCTTGGCCAGAACCCGTCGGCCTTCCTTCGAGAACGGATCGGGCAGGCCGAACCGGAGCGGGGCCGACGACAGGAGCAGCAGCGAGTCCGAGTCGGCCCGCACGCGGACGCGAGGCCGGCCGGGCCGTGACGACCCGTTCGACACCGAGACCTGCCCCGGCGAGAGGGCGATCCGGACCGAGACCCCGGCGTCGGCTGCGACCAACTCGACGACGGCCGGTCGGAGCAACGAACGCCGCTCGGGGTGCTGCCGAAGGTTCGCCTCGATCAGGCCTCCGACCATGGCCGCCAGCCCGTTCGGCTCCTGGTCGGCGTACACCACGCTCATGGCGAGAGCAGAACCTTGGAGGCTGCACGGGAGTCGAACAGCTCGTACCCGACCGGGGCGTCGTCCAGTGAGAGGCGGTGCGAGATGATCGGCAAGGGATCGATGCGTCCGGCCCGGACCTCCTCAAGCGCCCGGTCCCACCAAGCGTGCACGGGACAGACGCCGCCGAACCGGATCTGCAGGGCGCGGGCCCACCACACGCCCGCGGGGATATCTATCGTCTCGCTCGTGTACATCCCCAGGACCGTGACGATGCCGCCTCGCCGGACCGCGTCGACGGCGGTGAACAGGGCGCTCGTGTCGCCCACCGCCTCGATCACGACGTCCGCGCCGCGCCCGCCCGTTCGCTCGGCCACGGCCATCTGGGGGTGCCGTTCTGACACGTCGACCGTCACCGCGCCGACCTTCTCGGCCAGGGCCAGGCGATCGGGCTGCATGTCGAGAGCGAGCACCTGACCGGCGCCGTGCACCAACGCCGCCTGCACGCTGAAGAAGCCCACCGGCCCGGCTCCCACCACCGCGACCGTATCGCCCTCCCTGATCCCCGAGATAGCCGCACCGTAGAACCCGGTGGTCAGGACGTCGCCGAGGAAGAGCGCCCGCTCGTCGTCGACGTCGTCCGGCACCCGGAGCAGGTTCGCATCGGCGCACGGCACGCGGATCCGCTCCGCCTGTGCCCCCCCGAGACCTCCGCCGAAGATCCCGGCCCCCAGCATGCGGAAGTCCTCGCACAGTTGGGTCTGCCCTCGCCCGCAGAACCAGCACCGGCCGCAGGCGATATCGAACGCGACGACCACGCGGTCCCCCGGGGCGAACCCTTCCACCTGCGGCCCCACCGCCTCCACCACCCCTATGGCCTCGTGGCCGATGGGCTCGCCCGGCTCGAGCGGGGCCTTGCCATGAAGGAAATGCAGATCCGACCGGCAGATGGCCGCGACGGAGACCCGGACGAGCGCGTCGTCCGGCTCCTCGATCTGAGGATCCGGTACGGCGCGGACCGAGACCCTGCCGAGCTCCTCGAAGACGACGGCACGCACGGCGGTC
>DASPWN010000330.1:0-2555 GCA_035637835.1 Actinomycetota bacterium
GCGCTCGACATCCGGCTGGGCGACACGGTGGTCATCGTCGGCTCGGGGCCCATCGGGTGCTGGCAGGCCGTCATGGCCAGGGATCGCGGCGCCGGCAGCGTGTACCTCACCGACGTGAGCGCCGAGCGCCTGGAGATCGCCTTGCGAGCCATCGGCCATGCTGTCGACAAGGCCTTCGTCGCGGGGGAAGACAACGGAGTGGCCGAGGTGACGTCGCTCACCGGTGGAACGGGACCCGACAAGATCAGCGTGGCGGCGCCGTCGAGGGAAGCCCAGGCCGCCGCTCTGATCATGGCGGCCAAGCGCGCCCGGGTCGTCTACTTCGCCGGGCTGCCCAAACACGATCCGGTGAGCCACCTCGACATGAACCAGCTCCACTACAAGGAGCTCGCCATCCTCGGCGCATACGGCGCGACCAACCGGCAGTACCGGATCACCATGGGGTACCTGGATCGCCGCCAGGAGGAGTTGGGCAGGGTGGTGACTCACCGGTTTCCGCTCGAGGGCATCGCCGAAGCCTTCGAGACGATCAGAACCGGCTCCGGGTTGAAGATGGTGATCATCCCGTGATCGGTCCGGTGAGCGGCCCCTACGTCATCGGCTGCGACGTCGGCAGCCAGGGTACGAACGCGGCCCTGTACGGGGCCGACGGGACCCTCGTGGCGTCGGCCTACGAGGGGTACGACCTGTCGTTTCCTCACCCGGGCTGGGCGGAGCAGGACCCATCGGCCTGGTCGAAGGCCCTGATGAGCACGATCGGGCAGCTGGTGGCCGGGTTGGACGAGCGGCCGGGGGCCATCAAGGGCCTCTCGTTCGGGTCGCAGCTCGACGGGATGGTGGTGTGCGATGCGAGTGGGCGCCCCCTCCGACCAGCGATGATCTGGATGGATCGGCGCGCGGAGACGCAGGCGGCGAAGCTAGCCGCACACATGTCGCCGGCGGACTTCTACCACCACGTCGGTGCCAACCTCGATTCCTCGCACGCGGTGTTCAAGGCGTTGTGGGTCCGGGACGAGGAGCCCGAGGTCTTCGCCGACGCCGCGTTCGTCATGCCCCCGGGCTCCTTCGTGCTTCGCGAGACGACGGGGATCCTGGCCGTCGATTACTCGAATGCCTCATCGCTGGCCTTGCTGGACCCCAGGACGCGGACGTGGTCGGAGCCCGTCCTGGACGTGACCGGCCTGGGGCGGGAGATGCTGCCGGAGCTCGCCCCCGGGACGCAGGCCGTCGGCACGATCAGCGCCGCGTTCACCGAGGCCACGGGCCTCTCGCCCGACACGGTGGTGGCCGTGGGATGCGGTGATGAGATGGCCGCCACGCTCGGCGCGGGCGTGTTCTCTCCGGGCGAGGTGTGCGACGTCGTGGGAACGGCGGAGCCGGTCTGCGCCGCCTCGAGTGAGCCGCGCGAGGATCCTACGATGTTGGTCGAGTGCCATCCCCATGCCGACCCCGATGCCTGGCTGCTGGAGAACCCGGGTTTCGTGTCCGGGGGGAACCTCCGGTGGTGGCGGGACCAATTCGCTCCGTTGGAGCGGAGGGCCGAAGCAGAGGGAGGCGGGGACGCCTACGAGCTGTTGACTCGCGACGCGGCGGACCTTCCCCCCGGCTCTGAGGGACTCCTGTTCCTCCCGTGCATGCAGGGCGCCATGGCTCCGGAATGGAACGGCTCTGCCAGGGGCGTCTTCTACGGGCTCACGCTGGCGCACAGCAGAGCGCACATGACGAGAGCGCTGTTGGAAGGAAGCGCGTATGCGCTCCGCGACATCCTCGACGCTATGAGGAACGCCGGACTGGATGTTCGCCGCCTCACGATGGTCGGTGGCGGGGCCAAGGGCGCCCTCTGGCGGCAGATCAAGTCCGACGTCACCGGCCTCCCCGTCCGTATCCCGACCAGCGTCGAGACAACGGCTACGGGCGCCGCGATCCTTGCGTCGGTAGCCTCCGGCGTTCATCCAACCGTTGCTTCGGCCGTCGAGGCATTCGTGGCTTACGAACCCGAGGAGCACAGGCCGGACCCGGAGCGACAGGAGGCATACGCGGAGGCCTATCGGCGCTATCGCGAACTGTATTTCGCCCTCAAGCCCGTCTTCGCGGCCGGCTGAGCGCGATCGCGAGCACGATGATGACGATGGCCGACGGCAGGACCACACCCCACGCGTCCACTGCCCAGCCCCATGCCGTCCCCGCGACGAACGCCGTGGCTGCGGTGGCCCACGTCAGCGTGAATCCCAACACGAAGCGCGCGATGAACAACGCCACGATCGCCCCGACCAGCGGCTTGAAATCGTAGACGGCGTGCGCTGGACGCGGCCACGCATCGACCCCGAAGCCCAACACGACATCATCGTACGTCATGTTGCCGAGAGGGGCCTTCGTGCGGCTCACTCCGGCGTGACGTAGGCCGCCGTGATGCCCCCATCGACGACGAGGGCGGCCCCGGTCATGTACGAGGACTCGTCGGAGGCCAGGAAGACTGCCGCGTTGGCGATCTCCTCGGCCTGGCCGAAGCGGCCCATCGGGATATGCACCAGCCGGCGTTGCCGCCGGACCGGGTC
>DASPWN010000331.1:0-15307 GCA_035637835.1 Actinomycetota bacterium
GATGGCAAACGCTCGGGAGCCCTGCTGCAGTTTGCGTTGTTCCCAGTCGAGGCGACCTTCTGGTACGGCTTCGCTCTGCCAATCCCTCCGTTGCTCGCCATCGCTCGGCTGGTTCTCACTGCCATGGCCTGGCGGGGTCTCAGGTAGGCGACCTCGAAGGGAGGATCGACCAGGCCATCGCCCCGCCCGCTGCAATCTTCTCGAGCCGCCCCTTCCGCTCCACGTAGACGTCGTCGGGCCCGTTCATCATCACCTCGGTGACTTCACGTCTCCTTGCACTGACCACTATGGGTATGGTCAGGTAGCGCCGCTCCGACCGAACGACGACCAACCCGACGAGAAGGGAGCCGCGACCATGAAACTGACGACCACCACGATGGTCACCGTCGACGGAGTGATGCAGGGCCTCGGCGGGCCGGACGAGGACCGCAGGGGCGGATTCGAGCGCGGCGGATGGGTCACGCCGTACGCCGACAACGAGGGCATGGCGTTCCTGAACGAGGTCTATGGGCGCGCGGACGTGTTCCTGTTCGGCCGGCGGACCTACGAGATCTTCGCCGGCTCCTGGGGAACGTGGCCAGATCCGGGCGACAGCCCGATCTGGACGGCGTTGAACACGCGGCCCAAGTACGTGGCATCGACCACACCCTTCGACCCCAAGTGGGCGAACACGACCGTCCTCTCCGGTGACGTCGCGGCTGCCATTCGCGAGTTGAAGGCCAAGGCGGGGGGCGAGCTGCAGGTGCATGGCAGCGGCGTCCTGGTCCGGTGGCTGCTCGACAACGACCTCGTCGACGAGATCAACCTGCTCACCATCCCTGTGGTCGTCGGCCAGGGCACGCGGCTGTTCCCCGACACCGGAAGGGACATCGCGCTCGAGCTGGTCGGATCGCAGGCGGTCACCCCCAGCGGAGCGACGATCCACGTCTACCACCCCGCCGGGCGCCCGCAGTACGGAACGGCCACGGTCGACATGAACACGTGACATAGATCATCGGGGGCCGGAGGAACAATCCGCTCGATCACGTGCAGGACGGCATCCTCCCCCTCGAATAGGCCGTTCGCCACCCCTCTCGATCCGCGGAGAATGATTCTTCAGGCGCACACTTTGAGTACTGTCTACGGGGGTACAGCCGGTAGGGGGAATCGCTTGCCCGCGTCCCCTCGGACTACGGGCCCGCCGGGGTCTCGAGCACAGTCTTGATCCGCACGAGCCTCTTATCCCAGACCCGCTTACCGATCAACTTGACAAGAGGAGCGGCAATCTTGAGTGCTCCAACCGGGTTCCCATCAGCCCGAACCGTCAGTCTCGTACCGCCTTCGACCGACTCGAAGATATATGCGCCTATCGGCCTGAGGGGACCGACCTTCCCGTCGAATCCAATCTTCCTGTTGGGGTCGATCGACGTGAAACGGGTGATCGCCTCTCCTCCGCGCGACCCCACACGGAGATGGAACGTCGTCCCAACCCCCGTCGGCCCTTCCGGTTCCTTCACAACGGAATCGATCCCCAGAGAACCCGCATTCTTGTCGAACTCGAAGAAGAACCGGTACACATCCTCGACCGGACGAGCAATCGTCACCGTGGACTCGAAAGTGGCCACCTGCAGGACCCCCCGTCCAGAAGCAATCCTAAGGCTTCCGGTCGTCCGTACCTGGTGCTGATCCAGAGGAAGACCGACGGGGCGCATACGGTAACGCAGTCGTCGGATGAGGTGCCCCCTTCGCTCCCCGCTTCCCCGGGACGAATACGGGTGCCAAGAAATTGGGTCTGCGCTCCAGTTGCAGCCCGATTCCGTCGACCGCGCCCATGGCCGCATCCTGGCATGCGCCATCCGCGCGGAAAGCGGCCCACCTGGAGTTCGCCTAACGCCGAGGAAGCGCCACGACCGTCGCCAGAGCGAAGATCATCAAGCTTCCGGCCACGATGAGGACCCCAATGCGGAAGTTCGGAACTTTGAGACGCTGCGAGAGCGCAAGCAGGAAGAGCACTGTCGCGAGCACGAGGGTCGTCCGAACGTAGTCGTCGGCGTGGCTTCGTGCTTCGGTGCCCTCGTCGAAGATCCGGCTCGCCTGATGGTTCAGAGCGGAACCCCGCACGATCTGAGGATTGACGTACTCAGGCATGAAGCTCGGCCCGGGTGGCGCGCTCGGATTCGTGAATGGATGGGTCTGGATCCACGCATCGAAGGCGACCCTGAACTCGGGGCTGAACCTGCGCACGTACAACGCTGCGAGCTCCGTCCGCCCTTCGGCCTTCGCTTGAATCCACGTGTTGAACGTCGAAACGTCGAGAAGACGCTGCTGCCCACCGAGTGTCAGGAGCTGGTCGGCGTCGATCCTCGTGGTCGAAGCTTTCCCGTACAGCTCCGCCTGCAAGCCGTCCCACCTGGCCGCCTGATATCCGCTCCAGGCGATCGAGATTGCGACGACCGCGAGAACCACGACCTCGAGGATCTCGACCGGCTCGTCCCAGCGAGACTGCGGCCTATCCGTCGTGCCGTGCCGACCCTGACCCAATTCCCGTGCGATCTCGATGCCAACCTCGTCGGACACAACCCACTCCTGGGGAAGTCTATGCAGGTCTCTCCATCGGTGCCGAGCCGGGTCGCCAAATCCTGGTTGCAGTGATCCTGGAAGCAGCGATACCCGTAGCCCCCTTAGGTGCGGGAGGGTCTCGCCTCGAGGCAGGGGAGGTTTGTATGCGAGGGACCAGAGTCACTTCAAGGACCGGAGTCATCTTCGTCACGGGGCTCCTGTTCGTTGGCCTCACAGGCAGCGCGGCGCTCGCGGCTGAGGGAAGCACGAATGGCGCTGCGGGTCAGATGCCCGCTTTCTACGAGGGTGAGCTGTTCACCGTCAATATGTTCGAGGTGCCGGCTGCTGAAGGCTCGCTACTCGAGAACAACCCGAGCATCAACACGATCTATGCTTCGAACGATTTGGACGAGGAACAGGATTTCATTCCCGTGATCGATGCCATCCAGGGTGAGGAATTCAATCCCTTGTGGCATCAAGTCCTCATCGTCTTCAACGAAGGATTTGCGCCCCACCAGTTCGTTTCTGAAGCGCAGGTCCTGGCGGCTGCGGCCGGAACCAATCCTGAAATCACTCTCGTCGAGACGGACGAGGTGTATCGCTGTTCGGTTGTTGGCTCAAGATAGAAGGACGATGAAGGGTCGCCTCTGGTGATCACCCACGCCGCAGGGGCAGTGGCTTCATGCCGAACAGGAGACGGGCGAGGCGGAACCGTCGGACGAGTCCTTCGTAGAGAGCGAGCGTCCCAACGAACGACGCCAAGACCAACGCGAGGTACTTCCCGACGATCGGCGCGTTCCAGCGGACGATGACCCAGGCGGCGGCCACGATGACCGGCTCGTGGAGGACATAGAAAGGCAGCACGGCCTCGTTCGCGTACCGGGCGGCGCGACGCCAACGCTGGTCATTCATTGAGGATGAGCCAACCGCAACCGGGGATCCCCGTGGTCGGCGATCGACCACCGACCCGGCGAACCCCAGGATGGACACGATCCACGACCAGCCGGCCAGGCCCTGTAGGGCACTCCAGTCGCGCACGCTCCCGGTCATCACGTCAAGGCCTTGCCCGCGAAGAAGGCCCGCCCACACAATGAGGCCCGCGGTGGCCACGAGCGCGCAGGCCAGGGTCAGTCGGCGCTGGCGTCGCATCGCCGTCTCGAAACGGGGATCCGATGCGATCAGATACCCATAGAGAAGGGGGAAGAGGTACGCCAGGCGCTCCCACCCACCGGTATTGACGTCCGGGCCGATACCCGCCTCCACGAGCACGAGGGGAATCGCCGCCGCACTGAGCACGAGGACGCCATGGCGATCGGTGAAGCGGCCCAGACGCTCGATGAACCGGTGCCCAGGGGTGCTTCGAAGGAAAAGGAACAGGGGCAGGAGCGCGATCGAGAACAACAGGAGGACGTAGAGGAACCACAGGTGGGCCGGGTCGAACTCGATGCCTCCCGACGTCCACGACCCGCGCGGTAGCAGCCCCCAAGCGATGGCGGGGAGGTTCAGGAAGGTGAGCCAGAATCGCCAGTACGGCTCGTGGAAGCCGGGCTTGCCGAGCTGTCCGATATAGAACATGGGCGGGACCAGGACTGCCAGGCCCACGGCGAACGGAACGAGCAGCCGGGACAACCGTTCCCGTGCGAACCCGGTCCCTGAGCGAGTCCGGAGTGCGTACCGAACGCCCATCCCGGAGACCAGGAACAGCAGCGGCATCCCCCACAACGACCCCCACAAGAGGAAGACGGTGAACCCGAGGCTTGGTCGTGGGTCTTTCACGAACCAGGAAGCGCCCGAAGCGAACACGACCGCAGAGTGGAAGACCACCAGCCCGGCCACGACGAACGCCCTCATGAAGTCCAGCTCCGGCCGGCGCTCCGGGCGAGACAACGACGGGGCTAGTCCAGCCGGACGTGCGCGTTCGGTCACGGGTCGCACCTCCGGAATGCCCCGCTCTGTATCCCCCGACCGGGCCGACCGGGGCTCGTTGCTGCCAGTGGGACCCGCGACCCCGGCGGGATCCTGTTCACGGCCAGGGCCCGAGGGTTCGGGGCCCATCTCAGATCTCGGTCGACATGGAAAACACGGATCCCCAAATCATTCCCAAACTCGCCAGGCGATGATTGTCCCGCGATCGTGCAGGAGTGGGGGAATGGCGGGGTGCATCGCTTTTCCACGTCTCCGTCCGTCCCAGATTGTCCAGGCGATTGCCGCGATCGAGGACTCCCTGACTACTTAGGCGAGCTGCCGAAGAGGTAGGGCAGCTTGAACCTGACGGACCCCCACGCGGCTTGAGGAGTGTCCTCGATCGATATCGCCGGTCGAGGTGATCTCGTAGGGTCGGCAGCGGACGCCACGAGTGCTCATCCGACCGAGAGTCTCTTCACTCTTGTGTATGTCTAGAGCCGCGCGTCTGCTCAAGCTCGTTGCCGGCTCGATCTAAAGGCTGCGGATCTTGGTCCCGATTGGTTAGAGGTCGGTTTTCGCGTTGGGACATCCATCAGCGCGGAGTTGGGAGAGGGATGGAGCCCAGGGACGCAAACCAGACGTGGGGTACGCAGGGGACTCTGTCCGGGACCGATGTCCCGCCCCGTCCTGAAGTGCCCCTTCCTCCCTGGCCTCTGCCCGCGGGCACCGCATACGCGGGCCTGGGCATCCGCGCGCTGGCGTTGGTCATCGATGCGCTCGCCTCGTTGGTGGTGGCGATCCCCCTTGCCGCGTCGCAGGGCGGGCTGCAGGCATCAAACGGCTCCTTCCGCGCGGAGCTCACCGGCATTCCGTTCCTCGTCGCCGTGCTCGCTTGGCTCGCGTACATGACCCTGGCGGACGCGACGGTGGGTGCATCCCTCGGCAAGCTCCTCGTGGGGATCCGGGTCCGGCGAGCGGACGGCGGCAGACTCACCGTCGCCGGCGCCGTGGTCCGCAATCTCCTCCGCCTGATCGACGCCCTTCCCTACTTCATCCCCTACCTCGTCGGGGGCGTCGCGGTCGCCCGCTCGTCGCAGCGGCAGCGGCTGGGCGATCGAGCGGCTGGCACCGTGGTCGTGCGGGCTCGCTCGGTGCCGGTGGGAGGCGACCTGGAAACCTCCGCGCCATGGGGACCGCGACTCGTGCTGTGCTTGGGGTTGGTCCTCATCCTCGCTGCGACCTACGGATTCGCTGCGATGGCCGGGCATTGCGACATCGGGAACGGCCTCTATGACTGCCACCACGTGCGTTTCGAGTACCCGGGCTCGTGGCCAGTGGTCAGAGACGTGAGGGTCATGACCACCGGGAACCTGGAGTTCGCGGACATCGTGGGCCTGGACCCCGTGAACAACGTGGAGCTCCAGGCGTACCGGCTCAACCAGTCAATCGATCGCGGCAACATCGCTCAGTCGCAGGAGGAGGTCTCAGCGGTCGCGAAGCAGCTCGCCGAAACCCTTTCGGGAACGGTCGCCGATGGGCCCAGGCGGATCGAGATGGGAGGGCTGCCCGGCTTCTCGATCCGCATCGAGGGAAACTACGGAGGGCAGCCCCTCACCCTCGAGGGCGTCGTCCTCCCCCGAGGAACGACCCAGTACTTCCTGGAGTGCCAGTACACGCCTGACCACGCCGGCGAGATCCGGTCGGGATGCGAGCAGGTCATGCGCACATTCCGCCCCACGTGATCCGATGCGAGCACGGACACGGTCATGCCTGGAACGCCGTGCCCAGGACGGGCAGCGTTCGCGCATAGTCTCGACGGACCGATACTCTCTTCGAGCTGACGCATGACCATGGAAGCGCGCTTCCCGACGATCCTGGCCGCGGCGAGGGCGGGGGCCGAGTGGGCCCTCGCGGAGCTGTATCGCGATCTGCATCCGCGGATCTTGCGCTACCTGCGAGCCCTCGAGCCGTCCGAAGCCGAGGATCTCGCCTCTGAGGTCTGGCTGGACGTCGCGCGAGGCCTGGAGCGGTTCGCGGGTGACGACCGGGCCTTTCGGGCCTGGGCGTTCACGATCGCCCGGCGGCGCCTCGTCGATCTTCGACGGCAGCGGACTCGACGACCAGCGATCCCCGCCCCCGTGGAGCGCCTCGTCGAGCGGGGCGGCATCGGGGACGTCGAGGAGGAAGCCATGGCCGGCCTGACCACCGAGGCGGCGATCGCCCGCATCGCGACCCTTCCTCCGGACCAGGCCGAGATGGTCCTCTTCCGTATCCTCGGCGGGCTCAGCGTGCGGGAGGTGGCAGCGATCACGGGGAAGCGGCCCGGGACCGTACGCGTGCTCCAGCACCGAGCGCTGAGGCGCCTGGCCCGAGAGGTTCGGCGGGAGGCTGTAACGAAATGACCCCCTGGGACGATTCCGAGGACGAGATGCGTGGGCCGTTCCTCGATCGGGACACCGCCGACCGGCTGCTGGCCGGCGCCGTCGAGCCGGACGATGCTCCCCCCGGCTACGCCGAGGTCGCTCGCCTGCTCCGGGCGGCCGGCGCGCCGCCCGCCCCCGCCGAACTCATGGCAGAGGAGCAGGCGGTGGCCGCGGCGGCACGAGTGGTGAGCCCCACGACCCCGCACTCGCCCGGTCCCTCGACCAGGAGGTCAGCCGTGAGATCGAGATTCTTCCGCGTCAAGATCGCCGGCCTGGTCGTGGCCGGCACCGTTCTCGGCACCTCAGGCCTCGCCGCCGCCGGCGTCCTGCCGGACGCTGCGCAGAACGCGGCATCGAGCGTGCTGTCCTCGATCGGGATCTCGGTCCCCGCTGCCGATGAGCATCCCGCCAGCACCGGAACCGACATCTCCGGGATCGCCACCACGACCGGCGCGACCGGCGTCGACAAGGGAGCGGAGATCTCGTCTATTGCGAGCGGCGGCATGAGCCAGGCGGGCGTCAACGGCGGGACGGCCGGCACGTCGGGTTCCGCTCCGGTGACGACCCCCAACACCGGTGGAACGGGCACCGGCGACACGGCGAGCGGTGGCGCGGCCGACACGGGCACCGCAACCGCCGACGAGGCGAGCCAGGGACACAGCGCTTCCGGGTCGGGGAACGCCGCGGGCCACACCCCGTAAGCGGCGCACCGGACTCCTCGGCGACGCGTATCGGGGTCGAGCTGCGGGTCCGCTTTCAGGCTCTCAGCTGAGGAGGGCTGGGGCGACCTGCTTTGCGAAGAGCTCCATCGTGAGCTCGTCGACGGGTGGCCGGGCAAGCATCAAGAAGTCTCCCACGCCCATCTCCCGGAACGGCCGCAGCACGTCGGCGAACCGCTCCGGCGTCGTCGCCATGAACCGTCCCCTGAGCAGGTCCTCGTCGATCCCGGTGGTGGCCGCGCGTTCCTTCACCCGGTCCTCCGCTTCGGCCTCGGTCTGGCCCAGGATCACCGAGGAGCTGAGCTGCTTCCTGATGTCCCCCGCCTCCCGTCCGAAGTCCTCGCAGTGCCCGGCCAGCACGTCGAGCTTGTGCCGGTACTCCTCCTCGGACATCAGGAACGTGTTCCACCCGTCGGCCACCTCGGCCACCACCCGGAGCGTCCGGCGCTCTCCCATCCCGCCCACCCACAGCGGGATCGACGGTGACTGCACCGGCTTCGGCTCGCACAGCGCGTCCTTCAGCCGGTAGTGCTTGCCCTCGAACGTCGTCCGCGTGTTCGTCCACATCGACTTCAGGATCAGGCAGGCCTCGCGCAACATCTCCGCCCGGGTCCGAAACGGCGGGAACGGGATGCCGTACTGCTCGTGCTCGAGTTCGAACCATGCGGCGCCCATCCCGAGCTCGAGCCGGCCGCCCGAGATGTGGTCGATGGTGACGGCCATGTTCGCCAGCACGGCCGGATGGCGATAGGTCACCCCGGTCACGACCACCCCGCACCGCAGGCGCGAGGTGTGCGCGGCCGTCGCGGCGAGCAGGGTCTGGGACTCGAAGCAGGGCCCCTCGGGGTCGGAGAAGATCGGCAGGAAATGGTCGAAGCACGAGGCCCAATCCAGGCCGAGGTCCTCGGCCTTCCTCCAGGTGGCGAGATAGTTCGGGAAGTCGGTGTTCTGCTGGCCGGCCTGGATCCCGAATCGGAGCCGTCCCTCGAAGATCTGCACGAGCCATGCTATCTCGCTCGAACCCGGATGAACGCCCCGGAAAGATGCTCGGTGCGTGTTCCGAGCGGGGTCAGTCCACGAACGATCCCGTGACGATCTCGCCTGCCGGCTCGTACGTACCGATCACGACGCCAGTGGTGGAGACCTTGCTGTCCACGAGCTTCAGTGCGGACGGGATGGTGCCGTCGGAGAACAGGCGTTTGCCCGATCCGATGACGAGGGGGAAGACCCACAGACGGTACTCGTCGACGAGGTTGTGGCGCATCAGCGTTTGGATCAGGTTTCCGCTGCCGTGCACCTGCAGCTCCAGCCCATCTCCCTTCTTGAGCTGCGCGATGCCTTCGGCCGCGTCTCCCTCGATCAGGACCGACCTGTCCCACTCCAGCCTGGGACGACTCCCCGACGCGACGTACTTGGTGGCGTTGTTCAATGGCTTGGCGCCGGCTTCCTCCGGGGCGTGAGGCCAGTACGCGGCGAAGATCTCGTACGTCCTGCGTCCGAGAACGAGGTCGAACGGCGCGCTCATCGCCTCGGTCATGACCTGACGCATCTGGTCGTCCCAATAGTTCACCGACCAGCCGCCGTACGCGAACCCGCCACTGTCGTCCTCTTCAGGTCCGCCCGGGGCCTGCATGACTCCGTCGAGGGTCAAGAAGGTGCTCACGATCAGCTTTCTCATCTCCCGTGTCCTTCCCTGGCTTGCATTAAGCCCACCGCAGCATAGGACGGCCCAGTGGGGCAAAACTCATCGCGAGACGTACCCCACGGGCTGTACGGGTTTTACGGTCGGCGTCGCATGCCTCCTGGGAACGCCGCGACTAGCGTCAGGATCGCTAGAGGGGCGCCGTCCTGTGATCGGGTTTCCCCCGGGCCGAGGAAGGGTGAAAGCCCCGGAAGGCTTGGCTACCCGGATCATGGGCCGGCGCCCCATGCGTCCCTTCGCGCCTTGCACTTCACCGATCTCGCGGCCGAGGACTAGCCCGGCCCGAGAAGGGGCAACCCCGGCACCAGGAGCACGAGCGCGCTGGCAAGGATCAGGCCGGCGCCGATCGGCAGCACCCCTCGATCTCCGCCACGGCCGGTCTTCTCGAAGACCATCAGCGCGGTAAGCGCGGCCATCCACCACAGGTTGGCCACCCCGGCGGCGAACCCCACAAGCATCAACGCCCAACAGCAACCGAGACAGAACAGCCCGTGGATCCGCCCGATCCGGAACGCCGCGGCCGTGCCGCGTCCGTAGTGCTGAATCAGGAACGGCCCCGGGTGCCGGCACTCGGTCAGGCACCGCTCCTTGAGCTCCGAGAACTGGAACGAGCCCGCCAGGGCCAGGACCGAGCCCGCGATCAGCTGTGGGTGGGCCGCCAGCCACGGCGAGGCGTGGACGAGCTTGTGGAGGCCGACGTCCCCGACGAACGCGAGGACCCCGAACGCCGTCCACACCGTCGCGTATCCGGCGATGAGCGCCGCGGTGGCTTGCCCGGGCCTCTGCTGGCCCTCGGCCGCGACGCGGAACAGCCGGATCAGCGGGAGGGTCGACGGGAGCATCATCGCGGCGATCATCAGCTGCCACGCGAGGACGAAGACGGCGAGGGCGCCCACGATCGGCAGGCCGCTGTGGATCAGCGCGCTGTGGCCGAGGAGCTTGGCCTCTCCGGTGGCCTCGGCCGCGATCGCGACGGCCCAGGCCGTCGCGATCGCCCCGATCACCACCATCGGCACCCCAGGCTTGCGGGTTCCGATGCCGGCGACGGTGCCGATCATGCGGTGTACTCCATCTTCCAGTCGGACTGGATCGCGTTCCGGCCCTCGAATTCCCACTCCATCCCGTACTCGGGCAACGTCACGCGGTGCACCGACGCCTTCGAGATCCAGGCCGGCGAACCCGGGACGGTCGAGAAAACGGAGTCCCGGAGCGTGGTCACGCTGCCGTCCGGGCCGCGGTACGGCTCCATCACGGTCTCGACCTTTCCGGGGATGGTGAGCGTTCCCACGCCCCCCCGGACCTGATGAGACAACGGCACGCTCTCGACTCCCTTCACCGTGCCGAACAGCTGCGCGAGGTCGGCCATGGGGCCACCGAGCTGCCCGCCGAGCGCAGCCACGAGGGCGTCGCGCTGTTCGGGCGTGGCACGGTCATCAACGAGCACGACGATCTCCCAGTTCCCGGCAAGGACGTTGCCCGGGATGTAGGCCACCGCCACCACCGACAGTCCGGAGACGTCGATCCCCTGGATCCGCCCCTCGTCGATGTGGTACGAGATGAAACTGCGGCAGTCGCCCTGGTCCGGATCCTCGCCGATCCAGCAGGGGCACAGGACGTTGCACGAGCAGGCTTCGATCATCGTCCCCGTGAGGGAGTACACCTCTCCGGCCCCCTGAAGCTTCTCCTCGGTCTTGGCCATCGCTCCTCCTCTCCCGGGCGCCGGGCGGTCGCCGGGCGCCCGCTCCTACTCGGATGGCGTGAATCCGGGGGGAACAACTGTTCCTGCCGGACTCGAACTCAGAGATCCCAGACCGGCGGCTCGTGCCCGGGAGGGGCGTACGAGCAGAACCGGCCCGTGCGGATGGACGCGGCGAGGTGCTCCCCGAGCGCCGGGCAGTCATCGGAGACCGCCCGGACGGCCGCCTTGATGGCCTTCGTGACGCTCACACGGGCTCGCTCGGCCGGTGACGGCATCCCTCGGTCCCGCCCCCCCAAGCCGAGCGACCGCTCCAGCTCCGACGTGAGGGCGTCGATCTCGGCCTCGACCCGCGCTGTCCGTTCGGGGTCGTTCCAAGACCGTGCCTCCTCCAGCTCCTCCCCCAGCTCGGCCAGGCGCCGCCGGAAGACGTCCTTCGCCTGCTGGTCCAGCACTGCTTCGGTTCCCCCCAGCCGCGACGGGTGGAGCCCTTCAGTGCCGGCGTGGTCATCGGAGAGGGGTTCGGCGGCTTGCGCTCCCGCCAGCTCCAGTACGTGAACGTCTCGGCCCGGCGCGGCCAGGAGCAGACCGATGTATCGGAGGCCTTTCAGGTCGTGCAGCCGGGCCATCTCGCCTCGGTACGCCACCGTCCAGATCTGGCCCTCGCGACGAAAGGTCCCTCGATCGGCGGCGCCCCTGGCCGCCCCGGCGTCGGCCCCCACCTCGGCAAGTGCGGACGCGCGCTCGGCGATGCCGGGGAGATCGAGCTTCTGGCAGGTAGCGGTGGCGCGGGCCAGGAGTTCGCCGGCTCGCTCGTCGTCGCCCGCGCTCCTGCGGGCCAGGAGCATCCGTGCGTGCTCGACCAGGACCCTGGCCTCGATGGCTCGGGCTCCCATGACCTCGCACAGCTCCATCGCCCGGTCGAAGTGCTTCTCCGCTTCCTCCCATCGCTCGAGCAGCGCCGCCACCATCCCCAGCCGCATCGCGACTGGTCCGAACGGCATCGTGGAGATCGAGATGGCGTTCCGGTCGGCAAACGGCGCGAGCAGCTCGTAGAGCTCGGCCGCCCTCGGCTCGTCCCGAAGCAGCACCGACGCCTCCGCCAGCCCACACAGATGCAGGATCCACAGCCCATCGCGGGGAAGATCGGCGAAGCCGTTGAGGGCGTGCCGCTCGACCTCGGCCCTCGCCGACCGTTCGTCGCCGAGCTCGGCCGCCGCCAGCGCGTCCCGCCACCGAGGGATGCCTCGGAACCGCTCGCCGTGCTGCTCGATCCGGTCGCGGACCTCTTCCATCCGGCCTTGCGTCCACCGGAGCGCCAGGAGTTGCGCGTACTCGAACATGTAGAAGACGTACTCGCTCTCGCGAACCCTGGCGATCTCGAGGGCCTCGCGCATCTGGCGCTCCGCGTGGGCCAGCCTGCCCTCGAGCAGTGACCGCACGCCTCGGAGGCAGGCCGTGTGCCAGAGATAGAAGGGCTGCCGGATCCGTTCGGCGAGCTGCGCCATAGCCTCGAGCTCGGCGTCGATCCCCGGGACGTCGCACAGCTCCAAGAAGCAGTGCACGCGGATGTGGCGCGCCAAGAAGGCGGCCTCCTCGTCGCCGGCGCCGGTGGCCGCGACCAACATCTGCTGGGCGTTCGACAGGCGATCGCCCACCGAATCCGGGGCGAGCGTCGCCCAGTGCCGGCCGCGCAGCGCCTCGACCAGCGCCTCCGAGTCACCCAGCCGGAGCGCCATGTCGATGGCCTCCTGGCTGAGCGAAAGGCGCGGGTCGCGGAACTCGGTGGGGTACAGCTGGGTCGCCAGCCTGGCCAGCGCGCGGGCTCGGAGCGGGCCATCGCCTTTGGGGAGGGCATCGAGCGCCTCCTCGAGGAGCGAGATGCCTCTCGTCCCGGCTTCGAATCGGGCCGTGAGGAGCAGGCCGCCGAACCCCAGATACGGGACCGCACCGGTCACGTACCCGAGTGCGGCGCGCGTCAGGATCTCGTGATCGCCCGCCCGCCGGGCGACGGCCGCCGCCTGTTCGAAGCTCCGTCGCGCGTCCTCGGTGTCGCCCGCCCGCGATTGGACATCGCCAAGTCGGAGGAGGATGTCCGCGCTTCGCTCCGACGCGGCCTCGGTCGGTCCCAGCAACTGCAAGGCTCGCTTGTAGAGCCCGACGGCGTCCTCGTAAGCGAGCACTGCTCTCGCCCGGTCAGCCGCCCGCACCGCGTAATCCACGGCTCGCTTCGATTCTCCGATCGGGGCCGCCTGGGCAAGGTGGTGCGCGATCTCGGCCAGGTGCGGTTCCAGATCGTCGCGGAACAGCTCCTCGAGCTCGCCGCCGACCGTTCGATGAAGCTCCATCCGACGGGTTGGGGGGAGATCCTCGTACAGCGTCTCGCGAACGAGGTCGTGAGCGAAGGCGTACGTGCCGGGCTGGTTCCGATATTCGGCGATCACGCCCCCGCGCTCGCTCTCCGCGAGGACGTCGATGATCCGTTCGGGGCTGAGCGTCGTGGTGGGCGCGATCACCCGCAGGTCGAAGTCGCGCCCGATGACCGCGGCGACGCGTAGCAGGTTCACAGCCTCCGGGGAGAGCCCCGCCAGCCGCCGCCGGATGAGCGCGCGGACCTCTTCGGGCAGGGGGAGCGTGGCCTCGTCCGCACCGGCCAGCCGGCCCTCCGCCACCAGGATCCGGACGACCTCCCCGATGAAGAACGGATTGCCGCCGGTGACGTCGCTGACCCGGATCGCCACCGCGTCCGAGGGCTCGTCCCCGGACGCGAGCGCGATGTAGCGGGCAACCTCGGTGGTGCTGAGTCCCCGCAGCGGGATCCGTCGACCCAGCCTGGCCAGATCGCCGAACAGGTCGGCCAACTCGCGCACCCGGAGCTCGCCCTCCCGGTACGAGCCCAGGGCAACGATCGGATGCTCCGGGACTGTGGTCGCCAGGAACCGCAGGAGCAGCAGCGACGGCTCGTCGGCGGCATGAAGGTCGTCGAGCACGATCAGAGTCGGCCGTTCACGCGCGGAATCCGTCAGGAACCGCCCAACCTGGTCGAAGAGCTGGAACCGATCGGCCTCGGGGTCGACCGACTCCGACACGGCGAAACGACGCCCTCCCTCCGATCCACCGCCGGCCGCTTCCGGAACGGGCGCGAGCTCGGCGAACTCGCCGCCGGCCCCCCGGACGATCTGGATCCACGGCCAGTAGGCCGGAGCGCCCCCGCCCTCCCAGCACCGTCCGGTCAGAACACGCCAGCCCCGCTCCTCAGCGTGCTCGGCAACCGTGCCCATCAGGCGGCTCTTCCCGATCCCCGGCTCGCCCGAGATCAGGAACAGCGACCCGTGACCGGCGGATGCCGTGGGGAGTGCCGACAGCACCTCGTCGAGCTCGCGGGTCCGACCGACGAAGGGCCGGGCCTGCTCCCCCGGTGCCGCATCGCCTGACGGCCGCTCGGCGGGCATGCCCGTACCGATCACCGGACTGCGACCTTCTCCCGCCATCGTGCGACAAGTCTGTCCCTCGGAGGATGAGCGAGTCCAGACGGGGACGTGTTTTGAGCCGGATGGCGGGCGCCGACGCCGTTCAGGACGCCTTGAGGTGGGCGATCACGGCCAGCACCCGCCGGTGCACCTCCGGCTCGGGCAGCAGGTCGAGCTTCGTGAAGATGTTGCCCACATGCGTCTCGATCGTCTTCTCGGTGAGGAACAGCTCCTCCGCGATCGCCTGGTTGGACCGGCCCTCCGCCATCAGTGCCAGCACCTCGCGCTCCCGGGGCGAGAGCCGCTCGAGGGGATCCACGGCCCGGCGGCGCCCCACGAGCTGCGCCACTACGGCCGGATCGACCGCCGAACCGCCCGATCCCACCCGGCGCACCGCATCGGCCAGGGCGTCCAGGTCCGCTACGCGATCCTTCAGCAAGTACCCCGTGCCGGCCTCCCCAACGAGTTCCACCGCGTGCTGGGTCTCCACGTACTGGGAGAGCACGAGCACGCCGGTATCCGGGAAGTCCCGACGGATCGCGAGTGCCGCCTGAAGCCCCTCGTCCGTGTGCGTCGGCGGCATTCGGATGTCGGCGATGGCCACGTCGGGTCGCTCCGCCTCGACCAGCTCGATGAGCTCGGCAGCGTCGGCGCCGCGCCCCACCACCTCGAACCCGGCATCCTCCAGGACCCTGGCCAGCCCCTCGCGGAACAGCACCGAATCGTCCGCGATCACGATCCGCACGGCAGTTCTGCGACGATCGTGGTCCCGGCGCGGTTCGGGCTGTTCACTGTGAATCACCCACCGATCACAACCACGCAATCCACCAATCCCCAGAACCCCGAGCCCGTCG
>DASPWN010000332.1:0-25611 GCA_035637835.1 Actinomycetota bacterium
TGTCGCCGATCCGTGTGACCACGAAGGCCTTCTTCGCCGCGCTCGCGGCCCGAGGGCGGTCGAACCAGAACCCGATGAGCAGGTAGGAGCACAGGCCCACGCCCTCCCAGCCCAGGTACAGGAACAGGAAGTTCTGCGCCATGACCAGTGTGAGCATGAAGAAGCAGAACAGGTTCATGTAGGAGAAGAACCGGCCGTACCGAGGGTCCCCGTGCATGTAACCGATCGAGTACACGTGGATGACCGCGCCGATCCCGGTGACGACGAGCATCATGGTCACCGACAGCGGGTCCACCCGCAGATCCGCCGCCGCGCGGAAGCTCCCCACCGAGATCCAGTCCCACAGGTGCCGGACGACGAGGCGCTCGTCGCCCTTCAGCCTCAGGAGGTCGGCGAGCACCCCGAGGGCCAGCGCGAACGCCACCACCATCAGCCCCGATGCGAGGACCCCGGCCCATCGACCCAGCCGCTTGCCGGCGAACAGGTTGATCGCCGCCCCGGCGAGCGGCAGGGCCGGCACGATCCAAACGGACCTCAGCACGGCATCACCACCGCAGCAGGCTGGCCTCGTCGACGTTCGCGGTGTGCATCCGCCGGTACACGTTCACGATGATGGCCAGGCCCACGACGACCTCCGCCGCGGCGACGACCATCGAGAAGAACGCCAGGACCTGGCCGTTCAGGTTGCCGTGCAGCCTCGAGAACGCCACCAGCGCCAGGTTCACCGCGTTCAGCTGGAGCTCGACCGACATGAAGATCACCAATGCGTTCTTTCGGACGAGCACACCGACCGTGCCGATGGCGAACAGCATGCCCGACAGGACCACGAAGTAGGAGATGGGCGTCTTCACGCCGCCTCGGCCTCGTGCGCAGCCTCGGCCGGGGTCCGCTCGCGACGTTGCGCCAGCACCATGGCGGCGATGGCCGCCACGATCAGCAGGATCGAGGTCACCTCAAATGGGAGGAAGTAGTCGCGGAACAGCACGCGCGACAGGGCCTGCGCGTTCCCACCCACGTTCACGGTCTGATCGAAGTCCGCCGGGCCGCGGGCCAAGCCCAGGCTGGCCCGGGCCGTGACGAAGATCTCGGCGGCCATGCCGAGGCCCAGGACGATCGCCAGAGGCCGCTGCCCCCTCAGTCGCTCGACCAGGCTCTCCTCGCGGTCGACGCCGAGCAACATGATGACGAACAGGAACAGGACCATGATGGCGCCGGCGTAGACGATGATCTGGACGGCGAACAGGAACGGCGCGCCCAGGACCAGGTAGAACACGGCCAGCGTGAAGAAGTTCACGATCAGGAACAACGCCGCATGGATCGCGTTCCTCTGGAAGAGCATGGCAACGGCCGATCCCACCGAGATCGGGGCGAACACCCAGAACACGATCTCGTCGGGGGCCATCACAGGCCCTCGCGGTCGACGGGATCGGAGCCGAGCGGCGGCGGCGGCTGGAGCAGCTGCTCCTTGGTCCAGATGGCCTCCTCGCGCGAGTCGAAGGACAGCTCGTAATAGCTCGTGAGGGTGAGGGCCCGCGTGGGGCATGCCTCCACGCACAGGCCGCACATGATGCAGCGCAGGTAATTGATCTGGTAGTCCTTCGCGTACCGCTCCCCTGGTGACACGGGATGCTCCGGGTCGTTGTCGGCCCCCTCCACCCAGATGGCGTCGGCCGGACACGCATAGGCGCACAGCTCACACCCGATGCACTTCTCCAGCCCGTTCGCGTGGCGGTTCAGGCGGTGGCGACCGATGTGCGAGCGTGGCGGAGGGGGATCGATGTGCCGCGGGTACTCTTCCGTCACGTCGGGCCGGAAGATCTGTCGGAACACGGTCGCCAGGCCCTTGGAGATGGCGCGCGCGGCAGCGCCGAGCGTCATCGGCCGGCGGGCTCGCGTCTCCCCCCCCTCAGCCTGCCCGTCCGTGGCCTGCTCGCTCAGGGGCTTCTCGTTCACGGCGGCGTCTCCCCCGCCGGCTGACGCCCCGGAGCGACGAGGGGCCACAGCAGCAACACAACGAAGAGGGCTCCGGCCACAATCAACACCCCCGTGAAGAGCGTCCCCTTGCCATACACATCGGGGAGGACCACCACAGCGCCGGTGGCCAGGACCCACAGCAATCCGAAGGGGATGAGGAACTTCCACCCGAAGCTCATCAGCCGGTCGTACCGGATCCGGGGCAAGGTCAGGCGGACCCAGATGTACAGGTAGACGATCGCGACGACCTTGGCGATGAACCACAGGAGCGGCCACAGCCAGGCAAGGAAGGTCGGGTGCGGTCCGCGCCATCCCCCCAGGAACAACGTGACCGCGATGGAGGAGACCACCACCAGGTTCACGTACTCGCCCAGGTAGAACATGGCGAACTTGATCCCCGAGTACTCGGTGAAGTATCCCGCGACGAGCTCGGTCTCCGCCTCCGGCAGGTCGAACGGCGGGCGATTGGTCTCGGCCAGGCCGGCGATGAGATAGATGGCGAACGCGGGGAACTGGGGGATCGCGTTCCACACCCGGTCCTGGCTGGCCACGATCTCCGACATCTGCAGCGAGCCCGAGTACATGATGACCGCGACCAGGGCAAGGCCCATACCCACCTCGTAGGAGATCATCTGGGCCGTCGAGCGGATCGAGCCGAGTAGCGGGTAGTTCGAGCCGCTGGACCAGCCGGCCAGGACGATCCCGTAGACCATCAACGAGCCCATGGCCAGGACCCACAGGATCCCCACATCAAGGTCGGCGATCTGGAACGGGACATGTCGGCCGAACAGCGTGACGCCGGTCCCGAACGGGATCACCGCGAAAGCCAGGAACGCCGGGATCATGGCGATCACCGGGGCCAGGAGGTACACGGGCCGGTCGGCCAAGGTCGGGGTGATCCCCTCCTTGAAGAACAGCTTGATCCCGTCGGCCAGGGTGATCAGCACGCCGCGTGGCCCGGCTCGCATCGGTCCCATGCGGGTCTGCATGTCCGCTGCGACCTTGCGCTCCATCCAGATCAGGAGCATCACCGTGATGAGCACGGCGAAGAACACCACGACCACCCGGGCCACCAGGAGGATCCAGTCCAGCCAGTCCACCTCAGGCCCCGTCCCTCGGATCGGCGGGCTCCAGCGTGGCGGCGGCGGTGAACCGCCCCGAGAGCAGCGTGTTCGCGGCCAGGCCGGGCTGGTTGAACGGGACGAACATCGCTCCCTGGGCCACGTGCTCGGTGACGCGCACCGGCAGGACGGCCTCGCCCGCGTCCGTCCGGACGCGGGCGAGCCCCCCGTCGACGACTTTGCGCTTGGCGGCGTCGTCCGGATGGACCTCGAGGAAGGGTTCCTCCTCCAGCGCGGCCTTGAGCTCCGAGGCCCGCTCGGACAGGCGTCCCTCGTCCACAAGCAGCGGGTAGGTGAACAGCGTCAGGTCGTCGAGCCACTGGGGCCGGTCCGTGTCCACCCAGGCCGTGGATCGCTCGGCGGGCTCCCGGGGTTCGAGGAGCCCGGCCATCTCCTGGCGCAGGCCATCGAGCGTCTCGAACCCGAGGTCGCCTCCCATGGCCAGGGCGAGCGTGGCGAAGATCTCCCAGTCCGGGCGGGACAGGCCGGCCGGTGGGCGGATGGGGCGGATCCGCTGGGCCCGCCCCTCCCAATCGGAGAGGTGGCCGTCCTTCTCCATCGAGGCGGCGGCGGGGAGCGCGGCGTCGGCGAACGGCCCCAATGTCCCGAGCTCGAGGGCTTGAACCACCTTGTACGGGACGTTGTCGAGCGCCCGGCGCGCCAGCGCGGCGTCGGGGAAGTCCCGCAGCGGATCGACCCCCACCATGACCAGCACGTCCATCTGCCGGCCGGCGCAGGCTTCCAGGATCTGGCGGGCGTTCCGTCCGGCGCTCGCGTTCGGAAGCGGGCCCCACACCGCCTCGACCTCGGCCCGCTCGGCCTCCACCCCGAGCCGCCTGCCTCCGGGAAGGAGGGCGGGGTGCACGCCGGCCCGGAGCGCACCGCGGTCGCCCGCCCGCCGGGGCACCATGGCGAAGGCCGCCCCGAACTTCCCGGCCAGTCGAAGGGCCAGGTCGGGCCCCAGGGGATGCTCGGCTAGCCCCGCACCGGCCAGCACCACGGCCGACGTCCCCGCCTTTCGCAACGCCGCCCGCACCCGCGCGAGGGGCGAGCCCCGATCGCTCCCCTCCAGGACCTCCTCGAGCACCGATGCCTCCTGGCCCGGACGGCAAGCCACGTGCTCGGCGATGTCCCAGAGCCGCGTCCTTCGGGGATGGATGACGAACACCCTGGCCCCGCGGGCCGCGGCCTTGCGGATCCGAAGGTGCAGGATGGGGACCTCCTGCTCCGCGTCGAGATCCACGAGCAGGATGGCCCGGGCCCGCTCGACGTCGAGGTACGTGACGCGCATCGCGCCGGCCGCCTCGGTCTCCTCGGCCATCCCGCCGTAGAGGTGCCGCCGGTGGTCCAGGTCGTTCGTACCGAACACCGTTCGGGCGAGCTTCGAGAGCGCGTAATAGTCCTCGTCCATCAGTCGGCCGCCGGTGAGGAACGCGACGCGCCGTCCCTTCGACCATTCGGCCACCCTGCCGAGCACCTCGGCGAACGACGCGGGCTCAAGGCCCCGCTCGCGGATCAGCGGGGTGGTCAGGCGGTCGCCTCCGTCGGCGAACCGGAAGGCGAACCGGCCCTTGTCACACGTCCAGGCGTCGTTCACGTCGAGGTTGTCCCGGGCCAGCACCCGCACGATCTCGTCGCGCCGCATGTCGAGCCGGACGTTGCAGCCGGCCGAGCAGTGTGAGCACACGGTGTCGACGGTGGAAAGGTCGAACGGACGGGCCACGAACCGATACGGCGTCGCGGTGAGCGCGCCGACCGGGCAGATCTGGATGGTGTTCCCCGAGAAGGGCGAACGGAAGTCCTCGCCCGCGGCGATCGCCACCTGCTCGCCGGCGCCCCGGGCGAACAGCTCGATGAACCGGTCGCCGGAGATCTGATCGCAGAACCGGGTGCACCGCGCGCAGAGCACGCAGCGCTCGCGGTCCAGCGCCACGAGCGGCGACAGCGGGATGGGCTTGGCGAACACGCGCTTGGGCTCGCGGTACCGGCTCTCGCCGGGACCGAACTCCAGGGCCTGGTCCTGGAGCGGGCACTCGCCGCCCCGGTCGCAGATCGGACAGTCGAGCGGGTGGTTGAGCAGCAGGAACTCCAGGTTGGCCACCTGAGCCCTGTGGGCCTCCTCCGAAGTGTTCTGGGAGCGGACGGCCATGCCGGGCGCGACCGTCGTGGTGCAGGAGGTGAACAGCTTGCGCTGGCCCTCGACCTCCACGTAGCACTGCCGGCATGCCCCGATCGGCTCGAGCAGCGGGTGGTCGCAGAACCTCGGGATCTCGATCCCCAGCTGCTCGGCGGCCCGGATGATCAGCGTGCCGGGAGGGACGGTCACCTCCTTGCCGTCGATGGTCAGCGTAATCGCCTCGGCCGGCTCGGGAGGGCTCACCGCAGGATCTCCGACAGCGGGATGGGGGCCGGTTCGGGCCAGGATGGCTCGGGCGGCGCCTCCCGAACCGCCGGGAGCCGTGGGGCGCGGGGCTCGGTGAACGGGCATCGGCCCAGCCGGACGTGTTCCTCGTACTCGTCGCGGAAGTACTTGAGGGTCGAGGTGATCGGCGAGACCGCGCCGTCTGCTAGGGCACAGAACGCTTTGAACAGGATGTTGTCGCCGATCTCGCCGAGGAGCGGAATGTCCTCCCGCCGTCCGAACCCCTCTTCGACCCGGGTCAGCATGCGGGTGACCCACCACGTGCCCTCCCGGCACGGCGTGCACTTGCCGCACGACTCGTGCGCGTAGAACTGGAGCAACCGCTGACAGACGCGGACCATGCAGTCCCGCTCGTCGGTCACCATGAGCGCCCCGGTCCCGAGCAGCGAGCCAGCCTCGGCGATCGACTCGAAGTCCAGTCCCACGTCGAGGTGCTCCTCCGTGAGGAACGGGGTGGATGAGCCTCCGGGCGTCCACGCCTTCAGGTGCTTGCCGTCGAGGACGCCGCCGGCCATCTCCTCGATCACCACGCGGGCCGGCGTCCCCATCGGGGCCTCGAAGTTGCCCGGGACGTTCACCTTCCCGGACACGGAGAAGATCTTCGTCCCCGGCGACTTCTCGGTGCCGATGCCGGCGAACCACCTCGCCCCGTTCACCAGGATGTGCGGAACGTTGCACAGGGTCTCGACGTTGTTGATGGCGGTGGGACTGGCGTACAGGCCCTCCACCGCCGGGAACGGCGGGCGCAGCCGGGGCTGGCCCCGGTAGCCCTCCAGCGAGGACAGGAGGGCGGTCTCCTCGCCGCAGATGTAGGCCCCGGCTCCCTTGTGCAGCACCACGTCGAGCTGGTAGCCGCTCTTCAGGATGTCCTTGCCGAGGAACCCTTCGTCGTAGGCCTCGGCGATGGCCCGCTCCAGGACCCGGCCCGGGAACAGGAACTCCCCGCGCGTGTAGATGAACGCGGTGTGGCACTGCACGGCATAGGACGCGATGATCACGCCCTCGAGGAACTGGTGGGGATCGCGCTCCACCAGCTCGCGGTTGTTGTACGTCCCGGGCTCGGACTCGTCGAAGTTGGCCACGAGATAGGTCGGCTTTCCCGTGTCCTGGGGTACGAACGACCACTTCACGCCGGTGGGAAAGCCCGCGCCCCCCCGTCCCCGGAGGCCGGACGCCTTCACCTCCTCGATGACCTCCTGCGGCGTCATCGTCAGCGCCTTCCGCAACCCCTTGTACCCTCCGGTCTGCACGTATCTGGTGATCCAGACCGTCTCCGGCTCCGCCCACCACGCCGTGAGGATCCGGAGGCCCTCGCTCATCGACCGGCCTCCGGCTCCAAGCCGGCCAGGATCCGCGAGGCCTGCGTGAACTCTCCGGGGAAGGCCCCCCGGGACGGCGTCGGCTGCTCGTCCCGGCGCAGGGCGTCGATCAGCGTGACGATGCCGTCGGGCGTCGTCCGGTCGTAGTTCGCGAAATTGATCTGCACGACCGGCGCGGCGTCGCACGCCCCCAGACACTCCTCTTCGTGCAGGGTGAACGACCCGTCCTCGGTCACGTCCTCGGACCCGGGGCCCAACACCTCGCGAGCCTTCGCGTACACCTCCGTCGCCCCCCGCAGGGCGCACGCGAGGTTCGTGCATACCGAGACGACGTATCGCCCGGTTGGACGGAGGCGCAACATGGTGTAGAAGCTCGCCACCGCCTCGACCTCCGCCGTCTTCAGCCCTAGGAGATCGGCCACCTCCTTCAGTCCCTCGCGGGTGACGCGGCCCTCGGCCGACTGCACTAAGTACAGGAGCGGCATGATGGCCGAGCGTTCTCGCCCTTCCGGGTACCTAGACATGATCCGTTCGGCATCCGCCCGGAGCTCGGGCGAGAGCACCGGCATCAGCGGTCCACCCCGCCCATGACCGGGTCGAGGCTGGCGATGGCGGCAATGACGTCGGCCACCAGGCCGCCCTCCACCATCGACGGCACGGCCTGGAGGTTGACGAACGAGGGGTCCCGGATCCGCACGCGGTACGGCCGGTGATCGCCGTCGGAGACGACGGAGTAGCCCAGCTCGCCGCGGGGCGATTCCACCGGCACGTGCACCTCGCCGGGGGGAACGGTGACGCCCTCGGTGACCATTTTGAAATGATGGATCAGGGCCTCCATCGACTCTTCCATGATGTGCTTCACGTAGGCCTCGGAGTTCCCGATCCCGTCCGGACCGACCTCGAGCTGCGCCGGCCACCGGACCTTGGGGTCCTCGACCATCACCGGGCCCGGCTCCTGCAAGCGATCGAGGCATTGCCCGATGATGCGCAGCGACTGCTTCATCTCCTCGATCCGAACCTCGAACCGGGCGAAGCAGTCGGCGCCATCCCGGGTGACGACGTCGAAGTCGTAGGTCTGGTAGCCGGAATAGGGCTCATCCCGGCGGACGTCGCGGCTGACGCCGGCGGACCGGAGCACCGGTCCGGTGACGCCCAGGGCCAGGGCGTCGGCGGCCGAGAGGACGCCGATGCCTTGGTTGCGCTCGATCCAGATGGGATTCTCGGCCAGCAGGTCCTCGTACTCCCCGATCCGTCCGGGCATCACCTCGAGGAACTCCCGGGCCTTGCGTTCTCCGTCCGGGGGGATGTCCATGACCACGCCCCCGATCCGGAAGTACGCGTGGTTCATCCGAAGGCCGGTGGCGATCTCGAAGATGTCGAGAAGCATCTCCCGTTCACGGAAGGCGTACAGCACCACGGAGACCGCCCCGAGCTCCAGCCCGCTGGTACCCAGCCACACCAGATGCGAAGCGATCCGGTTCATCTCGCAGAACATCACCCGAATGACCTGGGCCCGGGGCGGAGCCTCGATGCCGAGCAGTCGCTCCACCGCGAGGCAGTACCCGAGCTCGTTGAAGAACGGCGAGAGGTAGTCCGCCCGGGTCACATACGTGACGCCCTGCTGCCACGTGCGGTACTCGCAGTTCTTCTCGATGCCCGTGTGCAGGTAGCCGATGATCGGGCGGCAGGAGACGACGGTCTCGCCGTCCAGCTCGAGCAGAAGCCGGAGCACCCCGTGAGTCGAGGGGTGCTGGGGCCCCATGTTCACGATCATGGTCTCCTCCCTGAACCCTCCGGGAGGAGCGGGCACCGCTGGGTCGACCGAGGGACGAGGGGCCGCGGCGCTCACATCGTCCTCCGGTCCACGGGCGGGATGAACGCGCCCTTGTACCGCGTGTTCACCCCGCCGAGGTCCTCGGTCTTTCGAAGGGGGTGCCCGTCCCACCCGTCCGGCAGGAGGATCCGCCGCAGATCCGGATGGCCGTCGAACACGATCCCGTAGAAGTCGTAGACCTCCCGCTCGTGCCAGTTCGCGGTGGGATACATGGCCACGACCGATCGGACATGGGAGTCGTCCTCGGGCAGCCCCACCTTCAGACGGACGCGGTGCCGGTAGGCCATGGAGTACAGGTCGTAGGCCAGCCAGTAGCGAGGAGCCCGGCCGGGCCAGTCGGTCGCCGTCACCCCAGAGAGCGAATTGAGCGACAGGTCGGGCTCGTCGCGGAGGTACGCGAGCGCATCCATGAGCTCGGAGCGATCGACCACGACCGTGGTCTCCCCCCGCGCCACGACGACGTCCGGGTACCGGCCGCGTATGAGGCCCGCGAGCTCCTCGGCCCTCACCCGGCCCTCACTTGAAGTGGCCCTCCGTCCGAACCTTCTCGTGGAGCCGGAGGATGCCGTACATCAGCATCTCGGGCTTCGGAGGACATCCCGGAACGTAGATGTCGACCGGGACGATCGTGTCGACGCCCTGCACCACGGCGTAGTTGGTGAACATGCCGCCGGCGGAGGCGCACACGCCCATGGAGATGACCCACTTCGGCTCGGGCATCTGGTCGTAGATCGTCCGGAGCACCGGCGCCATCTTCTGCGACACCCTGCCGGCCACGATCATGAGGTCGGCCTGGCGGGGGGATGACCGGAACAGCTCCATGCCCCACCGCGACAGGTCGTAGTCGCCGGCACCCGTGGCGATCAACTCGATGGCGCAGCAGGCCAGGCCGAACGTCAACGGCCACATCGACTGCTTGCGGGCCCATCGGACGGCCTTGTCCATGGTCGACAGCAGGATGCCTCGGCGGACCTCGTCCTCGTCGTCCTCCTGGCCGGCCTGGCCCCGGCCCGTGTGGAGGCCCTCGAGCCGCTCAACCGGCACGGGCCACCTCCCGGGCCTCGTCGTGGAGGGGGGCCGGCGGCGCCGCGGCGGCAGCGCGCCCCGGCGGCGGCTCCCGCCAGTCCAGCCCGCCGCTCTTCCACACGTAGACGTAGGCCACGAACACGAGCGCGATGAAGACGGCCATCTCGGCCAGGCCGAACAGGCCGAGCTGACGGAAGCCCACGGCCCAGGGGAACAGGAAGATGGTCTCGATGTCGAAGATGATGAACAGCATCGCGACGACGTAGAACTTCACGGGGAACCGTTCACCCGCGGGGAGCCGCGCCGGCTCGATCCCGCACTCGTATGGCGCCAGCTTGGCCCGCGTCGGGCGATGCGGCCGAAGGAGTGCGGAGACGCCGAGCGACGCGACGCCGAACAGGACCGCGAGCGCTGCAAGGACCGCGATCGGCAGGTACTCGGAGAGCATCCTCCGTCCCCTCCCCTACGACGCCCGCGCGAGCCGCACCATCGCGTCCATCAGCCTGTCCTGCGCATCGCCCTCCCGGCCGTCGGTGAGGTTGCCCATGAAGCGCAGGGCGAAGCGCATCAGCCACTCCTGGGGAAGCCCGTACTCGGTGAAGGCGCCCATGACCCTGGGGTTCCCGATGAGCCGGACGAAGTTCCTTCCCACATGGAAGTACCGCCCATACCGTTCCCGGAGCACCGTTGGGTACATGTGCGCGATGCCGGGACGGTTCGAGACCAGCGCATCGTGGATCAGCTCGGCGGCGATCTCCCCGGACTCGATGGCATAGGCGATGCCCTCGCCGTTGAACGGGTTCACCGCACCGGCTGCGTCGCCCACCACCACCATGCCCGGGACGGCCTGGGGAGCCCGGTTCAGGCCCATGGGGATGGGACCCGAGAGGACCCGGCCCTCGGCGGTCTCGTCACCGACGTTCCACTCCTCGGGAAGCATCCGGACGAACGAGTCGAACACCCTCTGGGCAGAGACGTTCTGGAAGTTCTCGAACGTGTTCAGCAGGCCGGCCCCAAGGTTCACCCTGCCGTCGGACAGGGGGAACAGCCAGCCGTACCCGGGCATCAGCGCGTCGCCGTCCCACAGGTCGAACCACACCTCGAGCCAGGGCCCCGGGCGGCGGTCGATGCGGTAGTAGCGGCGGGCGGCGACGCCGAGCGGCCGGGACGGATCCCTTCGCACCCCCGCCGGCGCGGCGAACCGGGAGGCGGCGCCGTCGGCGGCCACCACGAACCGAGCCCGGACCTCCACCGGCTCGGCCGCGACGTCATCCCGGCTTCGGATGGTTGCCCCCGCCACCCAGCCGTCGTCGAACACGGGCGACATGGCCTCGGCTCGCTCGAGCAACGTGGCCCCTGCCTTCTCCGCCCGGCGCGCCAAGAGCTCGTCGAAGTCCAGCCGCGTTCGGACCAGCCCGTAGTCCGGATGCGCCGAGAGACGAGGCCACGGGAGCTCCATCGTGACCTTGCGGGAGCGGATGCGAAGGCCGTCGACGCGCTCGAAGCCCGGGTCGTGGGGATCGATCCCCATCCGCTCGATGGCGCTCACGCCGCGGGGGGTCAGGCCGTCGCCGCACACCTTCTCCCGAGGGAACGCAGAGCGCTCGGCCATCAGGACGTCGACGCCGTGTCGAGCCAGGTGGTACGCGGTGGCGGAGCCCCCGGGGCCGGCACCCACCACCAGCACGTCGACCTCTCGTCTGTCGCCCGCCGGGACGGTCACGCCGCATCCCCCAGACCGCTTGTGAATTTCTTCACAAAGCCTAACACCCTTGTGAAGACGTTCACGAGAGCCTAGACCCGGTCGTCTGAGTGGGCAACGAGGGTCACGCTCGGGCGTGATCCCAGGTCAGGACGCGCTCCGGCGGGACCCGGAGGAACCCCATCATCCGGACCTCGTCGGTGAACCGGCCGAACCCGTCGCCGGTTAGGAGCGAGCGGTACTTCTCGTGCCACGCCGACATGGGCTTCCGCATGGAGGGGTGATCGGGGGCGAGCGGTTCGGCCCGGCCGTGCACGACGATGCCCGCGACCTCCACCCAGCTCCTCCCGACGTCGATGGCGATCGAGACGCGGGGCTCCGATGCGACGTTGGCCCACGTCCGGCCGGGGCGCCGGACCGAGACGTAGAACGCGTCCTCCGGCCACACGAACCACAGCGGCACGACGTGGGGTGCGCCGTCCGGGCCCACGGTGGCCACGTTGGCGACGGGCAGGGGGGCAAACAGCTTGCGCGCCGCGGTGAACTCCACTCAGCCCTCCGGAAGGGCCAGGGCGCCGGCCAGCGCCCCGAGCGCCTCCGCGGCCTCCTCCGGGATCGCGGGATCGCGCACCGCCGACCGAGCCTCGTCGATCATGCGGTTGACCTTGGCCGCCGTGCTCCCCGGAACCGCGCCCTCGCCTTCGTCGAAGAGGTCGTCGCGGAACTGAAAGGCCATCCCAAGGGGCCGGGCGAACCGGGACAGCGCGGCGAGGAGCTCGGGCGATCCCCCTGCGAGCAGCGCGCCGATGTGCAGGGGTCCCTCCACCGTGTACGCCCCCGTCTTCAGCGAGGCAATCCGATCTGACGACGTCGCCTTCCCCGCGCCCCGGACATCGAGGAACTGGCCGGCGGCAACCTCCTCGCGCATCACCGCGTAGCGCCTGAGAGCCGGGAGGAGCCGTTCGGACGGGAAACCCGAGCCGATGAGGGCCTCGTCGGCGAGCACCGCTGCCAGGTCGCCGATGAGGACGGCCACCGAGCGGCCGAATCGCAGGGCGTCCGGTTCGCCGGCGCCGCGAGCGCCGGCGAACCGGACGAACGTGGAGGGCTCGCCTCGCCGGGTCTGGCTCTCGTCCATGACGTCGTCGTGGATCAGGGCGAACGTATGGAACAGTTCGAGCGCCGCCGCCGCTCGGACGATCGGCTCGCCGTCATCTCCTGCCGCCGCCCGGTATCCCCAGTAGCAGAAAGCCGGACGGATGCGCTTGCCCCCCGCACCCACGATCCGCCGGAGCTCATCCACCATCTCCGCCGCCTCGGGCGCCCTCGTCGCCATCGCCTCCCGTCGCTCGAGGAGGAACGAGGTAAGGGCCTGGTCGACCCGACGGCGCACCGAGTCCAGCGCCTGAGGAGCGACGAGGATCTCATGATCCATCGGCACGAAGTATGGCAAGGCGGCGCCCGTGGGGGCCCCGGGATATAGTGGGCAGTCGGCCTAGGGCCGACGTTCGCCGCGATGACCCGGTTCCAGAAGCTCGCTCTCGCCACCGCAGCTACTACCGTCACGCTGTTCAGCGTGGGCGGGCTGGTCCGGGGAACGGGATCGGGGCTCGGCTGCTCCTCGTGGCCGACCTGCGAGCCCGGACGGCTCTTCCCCACGGGGACCATCCACTCGTTGATCGAGTTCTCGCACCGGCTCCTGGCGTTCGCCGTCATCCTGCTGACGAGCGCAACAGCGATCGTCGCCTGGCTGCGACACCGAGGCGACCGAGCCCTGCTGTGGTCGGCCCTCGCCGCCGTGCCCCTGGTGCTTGGCCAGGCCGTTGTGGGCGCGATCGTGGTCCGAACCGATCTGGACCCGGGGTGGGTGACGGCTCACTTCGCTCTGGCACTCATCCTGGTGGCCGACGTCGTTGTCCTCGCGGTCGTGGCCACGGCTCCGGCCGGTCGGCCCCAGTCCGACCGATCCAGCTTCGCCCGCCTCGCAGTCGTCACCGCGGTCTTCACTGCATGTCTCCTCCTGGTGGGAACGTACGTGCGGGCCTCGGGATCCCAGCTCGTCTTCACCGACTGGCCGCTGATGGACGGGCGGCTGGTTCCAACGCTCGGCGGAGCCGCGACGGCGATGTTCCTGCACCGGGTGCTGGCGGCCGCGTCACTGCTGCTGACGCTGTGGCTGGCCATCCGGGCTCGGACGCTCCCTCGCCGGTCGCGCGACCTCACCGCCCTCTCCACCCTCGCGCTCGCCCTGTTCGTGGCTCAGGTGATGGTCGGAGCGGCAAACGTGTGGACCAGGCTCCGCCCGTGGGCGGTCGTGCTTCACGTGGCGCTCTCGGTGCTCATCTGGGCCACGCTGGTGACCCTGGCCACCCTGGCACGCCGGGGTGCGGCTCCCGAGGCCGAGCGCAGCCAGGCCGATGCCGAGGTGATGGCCGGCCCGAGGTCCCTCCGCGAGACCATGCTCACGTACGTCCGGTTGACGAAGCCCCGGATCATCCTGCTGCTGCTCGTCACCACCGTGCCGGCCATGGTCCTTGCGGCGCGTGGGTTGCCGTCGCCGTGGCTGATACTCGCAACGCTCGCGGGCGGGACCGTCGCCGCCGGCTCGGCCAATGCGATCAATTGCTACCTGGACCGCGACGTCGACGAGGTCATGCGGCGGACCCGCCGCCGGCCGCTCCCTGCCCATCAGGTCTCGCCCGAGAGTGCCCTCCGGTTCGGCTATGTCCTGGGCGCCGTGTCGTTCCTGTTCCTGTCGATCGCCGTGAACGTGCTGGCTGCATCCCTCGCCCTGTCGGCCATCGCCTTCTACGTCTTCGTCTACACGCTCTGGCTGAAGCGGACGACCACGCAGAACATCGTGATCGGCGGCGCCGCAGGCGCCGTCCCCGCCCTCGTGGGGTGGGCGGCGGTAACGGGCTCGGTGGGGCTCCCCGCAGGGGTGCTGTTCGCCATCGTGTTCGTGTGGACCCCCCCTCACTTCTGGGCCCTGGCCCTTCGGTACCGCGAGGACTACGCCTCGGCTGGCATCCCCATGCTGCCGGTGGTGCGAGGCCCGGAGGAGACCCGCCGGCAGATCCTCCTGTACTCGCTGGTCCTGTTCGCCACGACGCTGGTGCTGTACCCGGTTGGGCATATGGGGCCGGCCTACCTCGGCACCGCCGTGGTCCTCGGCGGGTTGTTCGTGTACCGCGCGCTCCGACTGTGGCGGGAGCGGACCCCGGCGCTTGCGATGAGCCTGTTCAAGTTCTCCATCGCGTACCTGGCCCTCCTGTTCGTGGCGGTGGCGGCCGACGCGATGCTGATGGCCCGGTAGGGCCGGTCACGAACCCTCGGAGAGCAGCTTCGTCACGAGCGACCGCAGCTCCCGCTCGTCCACGGCCCCGAAACCCCAGTACCTGATCAGCCCGGACCGGTCGACCACGTAGGTGTCCGGCAGGCCCACGAACCCGAAGTCGAACGCCAGCGCGCCCGCCTGGTCCTGGATGCTCGGGTAGGTCACGGCGAACTGCTTCAGGTACTCCCGGGCCGCGACAGGGTCATCACGGTAGTTCACTCCGAGGAAGTACACGCCGCGGTTCCGGAACTCCTTCCATACCCGCTCCAACCCCGGCTGCTCCCTGCGGCACGGCCCGCACCAGGTGGCCCAGAAGTTCACCACCATCACCGCGCCCCGGTACCCGGCCGGGGACACCGAGCCACCCTGGAGGGTCTCGCCTCGGAGGGCCGGGAGCGGCCTCGACATTTCCCGCACCCCCGTCTCCTGTCCGGCCGGGCTGGTGCACGCGGCGAGGACCACGAGGGCCAGGAGGAGCAACCGTTTCATCGTCGTCCCATCCTGCCACGGCGGCCGTCGGTGGACCGCCGGCTCAGCCGACGGTGACCGACCCGTGCATGGTGGGATGGACCTCGCAGTGGAAGTAGTACGTCCCGGGCTTCAGCGCTGGGATGGAATAGTCGATGGACGCCGGTCCGGTGATGATCTGACCCCGGAACAGGTTCGTGCCGAGCGAGCTGTCCGTGTAGATGGCGATGTCGTGGGACACGCCGGCATCCTTGTTCTCGAAGTGGATGGTCGAGGGGGCATCGGGGGGAAGCGCGATCTCAGCGGTGCTGAACGCGAGTCCCTGCGCCGTGACCGTCGACGGGGTCGCCGTGCCACCTCCACCCCCACCCCCGCCGCCGCCCGGTGTGGCGGTCGGGGGCGGTTGTCCGCCGCCGCCCCCTCCCTCCACTACCGCGACGATGCCGCTCATCGTGGGGTGGATATCGCAGTGGAAGTAGTACTCGCCGGTTTCGAGCGGCGGGACCCGGTAGTCGACCGCGGCCGGGCCGGTCACGACCTCTCCGCGGAACAGGTTCGTCCCCAACGAGCTGTCGGTGAAGATGGCGATGTTGTGCTGGATCCCGGGGTCGTTGTTCTCGAAGTGGACGGTGGACGACGTGTTCGCCGGGAGCTCGATGCGGCCGGTGTCGAACCGGAGGCCTTGGGCCGCCACGGTCACTCTGGCGCCTCCGCCGCCGGGAGCGCCGGCCGAGGCCTGGATCGTGCCCTGCATCTGCGCCGGATGCACGCTGCAGTGGAAGTAGTAGGTCCCGGGGTCGAGCGCGGGGGCCTCGTAGGTGACCTTGGCCGGCCCCGTGACGATCTCCCCGTTCATGAGCGGCGTCCCCGTGAAGCTCTCGTTGTCGAAGACCTGGACGTCGTGCTGGATCCCGGCGTCCTGATTGTCGAAGGCGATGGCGAAGGGCTTGCCCGCGGGAACCGAGAGCTTGGTCTTGTCGAAGGCGATCCCCTTCGCGGTGAGCGAGATCGTGACCGCCGGACCGCCGCCTGCCTCCTTCTCTCCGCCGGCTCCCACCGCGATCAGCGCGATCCCGCCCGCCAGCATGGCGACGCCGGCGATGGCCCCCAGCATCGATGCCAGGCTGGAGGCCCGGACCACCGACCGGCTGGCCACCACGGCCGCGACCACCATGATGGACAGGGCGACGATGAGGGCGATGGCGGTCGCAGTGTCCTTCGTCAGTGAGAGCAGGATCCGGGAGAACCCGAACAGCACCGCCGCGATCACCAGCAGCATGACGATGGGCAAGAGGATCGGCAGGACCACCCGGTCGCGCGTGCTCGTCCTCATCGCTTCGACAACTCCGACGTCACCTCACGCTCCACCTGGCGGAGCTGGAGCGGATCCCATCCGGTCTGCCGCTCGCGATCGTGCCACCGGAAGAAGATGACGGTGATGAACCCCCATAGGATGGCCCCGCCGGCCAGCTTCATGATGAGCCCAGCGACGAGCTGGTCCGAGTGCGCCGAGATGCCCCAGATCCTGGGGAACGTACCGTAGACGGGATACAGCAGGGTCGACCCGAGCGTCAGGAACGACGCGGGGATGGTCGGGGCGAGCGACTGGAGGAACAGGTAGAGCATCTGACCGGGCGGGGGCAGTGGGGGCATCTCCGGCATCGGGGACATCACCGGCCACCACATGGCGAGCGCGGAGAACACCAGCACCACGTGCAGCCCGAAGTGAAGCCCCTCCGACCGCACCGACGCGTCGACCACCGCAGGCCAGTGCGTGAACAGCAGGACCCCGTTGAACACGATCAGCGCAACCAGGGGGCGGGTGAAGAACCGGAACGCTCTCTGGAACGGGCGGGGGCGAAGCATCAGGCGGAGGAGCCAAGGCGGCATCCCGGCCAGCAGGAGCGGGGGGGCGACCAGGGTGAACAGCAGGTGCTGCACCATGTGCGCCGAGTAGAGGTACCGCTCGGCCAAATCGTGGATGGGCCAGTCCGCCCCCACCCACAGGACGAGGACCCCCAACGAGAAGAACGTGGCTCGCCGCCGCCACTGGGGGTCCTCTTCCCCGCGCTCCTGCCGGTGCCGCCGCACCGCCGCGAGGTATCCGGCCTCGATGCCGGCGAACAGGACCCAGACGTCCGGGTGCGCGTGCCAGGGAGGGAGGGTCACGGCTTACCCCGAGAAGGCCCGGAACGTGAGCAGGACGACGAGGTACAGCGTCACCGCTCCGGCCAACCCGATCATGAAGAACCGAGCGTAGGTCCTGCTGTCGAACCGGAGATGCATGTACCACAACACGACCAGCACGAACTTGATCACAGCAAAGATCAGCAGGAGTGGGATCAGCAGGGCCCGCGAGATCTCGGCGTAGTAGATGCCGACCTCCATCGCGGTGACCACGGCCAGGACGACGGCGATGCGGACGTACTCCTTGGGGCTGGGGTGGCGGACGGTCCGGCCTCTGGGGGGCGTCGGCGAGGCAGGTTCCCGCACGTCGGCTCGTTCCACTCCTCCGCCTACTTTCCCGTCGGGATGAGGTACACGACCGTGAAGATCACGATCCAGACGATGTCGACGAAGTGCCAGTACAGCCCGACCAGCTCCACCGCCATCGTGTCGCGGGGCGTGATCCTTCCGGTGAACGACATCGCCACAAGCGAGAGAAGCATGAGGATGCCCACGCCCACGTGGGTGCCATGGAACCCGGTCAGGACGTAGAACGTGGTCCCGAACAGGTTCGTGGACAGCGTCAGGCCCTCCCGGTAGAAGGTCGTGAACTCGTAGACCTGGCCACCCACGAACGTCATGCCGAGCAGGGCCGTGGCCAGCAGCCACACCCGCATCCGGCCGATCTCGCCCCGCTGGATGGCCGCGAGGGCCAGGACCATGGTGAGCGAGCTGGCCAGCAGCACGAACGAGCTCACCGAGGTGTACGGGATGTCGAACACGTCGCTGGGATACGGACCGACGAGGCTCGACCCCCGGTACAGCACGTAGGTCGAGATCAGGGCTCCGAACAGCAGGCAGTCCGAGGCGAGGAACAGCCACATCGCGAGCTTGGTGTTCGGCAAGCCGGTGCTGGTGGCCTCGTGCTCGCTCTCGAACGTGTGGACCGCCACCGCTCCCCCTACTCCGACGCGGGCTCGATGGCCCAGCCGTACACCCCGGCGAGCAGGACGACCGCCCCGACCACCGCCATCCACAGGTGGAAGATCACGCCGTACCCGATCAGTGGCAGGCCCAGGGCGGCGACGAACGGGAAGTACGACTGGCCCGGGAGGTGGATCGCGTGCCCGCCGGCCCCGTGGGCCTCCCCGCCCACGCGTTCCGATCCGTGCGAGGGGTCCGTCCCGGCGCCACCGGCCGGCACGGGGACGACGACGCCGCCCTCCCGCTCCGCGTACTTGCGGTGCCACAGCTCGTCGAGCGAATGCACCACCGGGATCTCCTCGAAGTTGTACACGGGCGGCGGAGACGAGACCGACCACTCGAGCGTGCGAGCATCCCAGGGGTCGGCCGTCGCGTCTTTCGGCCGGCGGAAGCTGGCGATGGCGTTCAGCAGGAAGATCAGCACGCTCGTGGCGATGATGAACGCCCCGATCGTCGCCACCAGGTTCCACACGCCGAGCCCGAGCGTCGCGGGGTAGGTCTGGATCCGCCGGGGCATCCCCTGGAGCCCCAGGATGTGCATCGGCCCGAACGTCAAGTTGAACCCGATCACCATCAGCCAGAAATGGAGCTTGCCGATGCGCTCGTCCAGCATGCGTCCGAAGACCTTGGGCCACCAGTAGTAGACGCCGGAGAACAGTCCGAAGATGGCCCCTCCGAACAGCACATAGTGGAAGTGGGCCACGATGTAGTAGGTGTCGGTCTGCTGATAGTCGGCCGGGACGACCGCGTGGGTGACGCCTGAAAGGCCCCCAACGACGAACTGCGCGATGAACGCCACCGCGAACAGCATCGGCGTCGTGAACCGGATGTCGCCCTTCCATAGCGTGCCCATCCAATTGAAGATCTTCACACCCGTGGGGACGGCGATGATCATCGTGGAGATGCCGAAGGCCGTGTTCGCCACGGGTCCCAACCCGACCGCGAACATGTGGTGGGCCCAGACGCCGAACCCGATGAACCCGATGGCGATGCCCGAGAACACCACGAACTGATAACCGAACAGCGGCTTGCGGGCGAAGACCGGGAGCACCTCGGAGACGATCCCCATCGCCGGCAACACGAGGATGTACACCTCGGGGTGGCCGAACAGCCAGAACATGTGCTGCCACAGCACCGGGTCACCACCGGCGGCCGGGTCGAAGAAGTGGGTCCCGAACCGCCGGTCGAACAGCATCTCGAACAGGCCGACGGTGATGATGGGCAATGCGAAGGCCAGCAGGAGCTGCACAACCAGGGCCATCCACATGAACACCGGCATCCGGAACATCGTCATGCCGGGTGCCCGCATGTTGATGATCGTCACAGCCAGGTTCATGGCCGAGGCGGTCGAGGCGATGCCGGTCATCAGCAGGCCGAGCGCGTAGAACAGCATGTTGTTGCCCGGCTCCACGGTGGAGAGTGGCGCGTAGCCGAACCATCCGCCGTTCGGCGCCCCGCCCAGGAAGAATCCGGAGTAGATGAACAGCCCTCCCGCCAGGAACGCCCAGTACGTGAATGCGTTCAGCCTGGGGAACGCGACGTCGCGGGCGCCGATCTGGAGGGGGATGAAGTAGTTGAAGAAAGCCGCCGACAGCGGCATGACGACCAGGAAGATCATCGTGACGCCGTGCATCGTGAAGAACTCGTTGTACGTGGACGCGGACAGGATCCTGCCGTTCGGCTGCGCCAGCTGGAGCCGGATGAACAGGGCCTCGATCCCCCCGATGACGAAGAACGCGAACGCGGTGATGCCGTACAGGATCCCGATCCGCTTGTGGTCGACGGTGGTGATCCAGCTCCAGAACCCGGTCGTCGCGGTGGGACGGCGAAGCAGGCCGCCCCTCGCTCCCTCAGCCGGAACGCTCACGGTCGCCATCGCGGCACGTCCTCCATCACTTCAGGGTCATCAGGTAGGCGACGAGCGCCTGCACCTGCTCGTCGGAGAGCCCGTAGTCCGGCATCCACGACCCCGGCTTCACCGCCGGGGGGTCCTTCAACCACCGTTCCAGGTTGGCCCGGTTCATGGTGAAGATGCAGCCGGCGAAGCAGTCCCTGCTCATCAGGTGCGTGAGGTTCGGCCCCCCGGGCTGCGTCAGTGGTTGATCGTTCACCTTGGGGCCCTGGATCGCGTGGCACCCGATACACGCCCCGTTCAGGAACTCGTTCAGGCCCGTCGCCGCGAGCGATCCCTGTGGGGGCGTCACCGCGTCGGCCTGCTGCTGGCGGACCCAGGTGTCGAAGTCCTCCGGTGTTTGGGCCACCACTTGAAGCCGCATGTAGGCATGCGACAGACCGCAGAACTCGGCGCACTGTCCCGTGTACGTTCCCGGCCGGTCCGCCTCCAGGACCAGGTGGTTCGTGCGGCCGGGGACGACGTCCTGTTTTCCGGCCAGCTGGGGCACCCAGAACGAGTGGATCACGTCGTCCCCGACGTTGCCGAAGCCGCCTTCCTCCTGGCACGCGTTCGGCGCCACCTGATCGTGGTAGCCGAGGCCGGCCGAGCACAGCGAGGCGTAGACGGGCTCGCCCACCGGGATGTGCAACACATTCGCCGTGGTCACGTCGAGCCCTGGATAGGCGAACTCCCACCACCACTGGTGGCCGATGACGTTCACCTCGAGCACCTGGCCCGAGGGCTTCGCCGCCAGCGCGTAGATGGTCGAGATGGTGGGGATGGCCACGCCGACCAGGATGATGGCCGGGACGATGGTCCAGGCGATCTCCAGACGCTGGTTCCCGTGGACCTGCGGCGGGATCTCCCGGCGTCCCTTGCGGTGCCGGTACCGCACGACCAGGTACAGGAGCAGCCCCTCGACGACCACGAACACGGCCACGGCGATCCAGAACACCGGCCGGAACAGGTTGTCGATCTTCTGCGCGTACGGACCGGCGGGCTTCAACGTGTCCTGGGTGGCGTTGGGGGCGCAGGCCGCCGCCAGGACCACCAGGGCGATCAGGGCGACCGCTCCGAGGAGCGTCCGGGGGAGCCTTCGTACCGTCATCGAACCCCGGCGTAGGAGTGCAGGCCGACGATCCACAGGTTGACCGCGTAGTAGGTGACGAGCAGCGACGCGAACCCCACGAGCGCGATCACCGCGGCCCGCCGGCCGCGCCAACCCGACGTCGCGCGCGCGTGCAGGTACCCGGCGAAGATGACCCACGTGATGAACGACCACGTCTCCTTGGGGTCCCAGCCCCAGTACCGGCCCCAAGCCTGCTCCGCCCAGATGGCTCCGGCGATGACGGCGAACGTCCAGATGGGGAAGGCGAAGGCGATCGTCCGGTAGGCCACCCGATCCAGCACCGCGGCCGGAGGAAGGATGCCCCGCCGGGTCACCCCGCCCACCGGCTCGTCGGCTCCAGCCTCGAAGTGCGGTGGGGCGTCGTCCAGGTCCACCGAGCCGCCCATGATCGGCGCCACCGCGGCCGACCGGCGTTCGCGGCGATCCTTTGCCAGGTACAGGATGGTCACGATGCATCCCAGCGCGAACAGCGACGAACCGGTGATCGCCGCCACGACATGGATCTTGATCCAGTAGGAGTTCAGCGCCGGCACGAGCGGCCCCGGCCCCACGTACAGGAACATCACCGCGATGGCCATCGTGAGCACGGAGAAGGCCAGGACGAACCCGCCCAGCACGCGGACCTTGAAGATGCCCTCCACCACGAACAGGTAGCCCGCCACCACGAGCAGCGCCAGCAGCGACGAGTACTCGTACATGTTGCCCCAGGGCACCCGGCCCGCCGCGAAACCGCGCGCCACAACGGACAGAGCATGCGCCGACAGCCCGAAGAACGCCGCCAGGCTGGCCGATCGCCATGCCAGCTGCCGGCGGAAGGCGAGGTAGTAGAAGTAGCCGATCATCCCGGCGATGTAGGCGAACAGCGCGACGTTGAAGGCGTCGGTGGACAGCCGGGACCACTGCTCGGTGCTCACAGCTCGCCCACTCTATCCCGGGATGTCCCCGTCAGCTCGTCCACCAGCTTCGCGAACTCCTCCTCGAACTGACTCCTTCGCTGGAGGGCGAAGCCCCCGACCTTCAGCACACTCCCCCGCCCGTCGGGCTGGGCCGTCACCCAGAGCTTGCGACGGGAGCTGTACAGAGCGGGAAGCAACCCTACCAAGATGAGAAGCGCGGCGAGGAACATGATCCACAGGCCCCGGTCCCGCTTCACCTCGAGGACCGTGTACTGCCTGAGATCGGGGAACGAGATCGTGAGCCCGCTCCCGAGATCTTTCGTCTCGCCCGCCCCGATGACGCCCTGCTTCCATCTCCGCATGCCCATGGTGTCGAGCACCGTCGCGTTCTGCACGAGCTCGGCCCGGAGGTCGCCCCGGTAGGCCGTGTACGTCATCACCGGGGCGAACTGCGTGAGCATCGGCATGGCCCGGCCCGTCTGGAGCAGCCCGTACAAGCCCCGGCTGTCCGGCCACAGCTCGAACCGGATGCCCACCTGCGGGGTCAGCGTGGGGAGCTTGACCACGCAGTTCCACGGCAGCTGGAGCGCGCTGACGCCCGGGGGCGGGGGGCCTTGCGTACACACCACCGGGCCCGAAGCGATCGGCTCGCCGCCCTGACGCACGTCGACGACCGGCGCCCATCCGTATCCGAACTGGTAGAACTTCACGCCGTCGATCTCGGCCGGGTGGTTCACCCGGATGTCCACCGTTCTCACGTACCCACCGTTCGCGTCGTACAGGTCGGCATGGGTCACGAAGTCCTCCGGGATCCCGGAAGGGATCCGGTACGTCGCCGTGAAGTCGTCGACATGGATCCGCACGCCGCTGTGGTCACCGTCGTCGGTGAACCGGCCCTCGTTGATCCGCCCGTCGTAGTTCGCCGCGGCCTCGGTCCACGTCTGCCCTTCGACGATCACCGCCTGCCCGGTGAACCCGGTGCCCTTGCCCCACACCATCCCCACCAGGATCAGGAAGAACGACCAGTGGAACAGGAGGCTGCCCGCCTCCCGGGCCAGACCCTTCTCGGCGGCCAGGGCGGGCGGGCCGCCACCGTTCGACCGGGCCACCCGGAAGAAACGCCGTCGAAGCACCCTCCGGGCATCGGCGATCGCTCGTTCCGGCTCGGCGCCCACGGGCCGCACCGCGTAGTGGCGCATCCCGTCGAGCTCGCGCGAGGGCTGGGGACGCGACCGGATGTTGCGGACCATGGCCCGGGTCCGCGGGAACAGGCACGCGGCCAGCGAGATCAGGAGCAGCGTGTAGATGAGCGTGAACCACCACGATCCGAACACGTCGAAGAGTCCGAGCTTGTCGTAGATGTCGGCCCGCAGGGGGTGATCCCGAAACATCGCGAGGATCCGGGCGTTCGACGTTCCCACCTGTGGCACGAGGGAGCCGGCCACCGCAGCCACCCCAAGGAGCAGGAGCAGCACGAGCGCGGTTCGCATCGACCGCAGGGTCCGCCACACGAGCGCGAGCGACTGGCGGAGGGTCATCCGACGAGCGGAGGTGGCGGTGGACGACATGCCGGAGGACCGATTCTATGGGAAGGGTCCCGGCACGACGCGGCTCAGATCGGGGGGCTGAATCGTCCGATGAGGTCGAACACCGGCGCGAGGATCCTGGACCACAGGTTGGTGGCGATGAGCAACCCGATCCCGATCATCAGGACTCCGGAGATCCCGCCGAACCAGTGGTAGTTGCGCCGGACGAAGGCCAGGGCGCCCATGAGCCGGCGGATCCCGAGGCCCAGGAGGAGGAAGGGGAGCCCCAGACCGAGGGAGTACACGAACAGGAGGAACCCCCCGCGGGCCGCTCCCCCTTGGGCCGCGGCGATCAGGAAGATGCCGGTGAGGACCGGGCCGATGCACGGGGTCCACCCGGTGCCGAACGCCACCCCCAAGGGGAACGCCCAGCCGGGCCCGGGCTTCACCCGCGACATCAACGGCCGGCGCTCGGCATACAGGCCCGGCCATCCGACCCGAAACGCGTAGAGCACCATGAGCAGGCCGAACGCCACGATGATCACGCCGGAGACTCGAAGGACCAGCTCCGACTTCAGGAACCGCGTGACCGCGCCGCCCGCGAAGGCCCCCAGCGCGGTGAACACCGTCGCGAAGCCCAGGATGAACAGCAGGATGGGGACGACCGCACGTTGCTCCTTGGCCTGGCCGCCCGAGACGAACGACAGGTATCCGGGGACCAGGGGGAAGACACATGGCGAGGCGAAGGACACCATCCCGGCCAGGAACGCCAGGGCCGGCGCCCACCACGAGGCGAGCCCCCGTTGCACGAGATCCCCGACGACGAGTTCTGCAGCCATGGCAACGCCTCGGCAGCTTAGCCGTCGGGGCCCTTGTGAAGGGATTCACAAGGCCGGTAGGATGGTCGGGGCCGGAAACGGTGCGCGAAAGGGCCCTGACTATAATCAGCCGGCTGCGGGCGAGGATGGATAGCGCATGAGGGTTCCGAAGAGGTTGGTCGAGCTGAAGCAGCGGGTGGAACCCACTGTCAAGACCTTCGAGTGGACCTGGACCACGGCAGTCGTCTTCTGCGTCGGGCTGTGGTTCTTCATCCTGATCTTCGCCGTGGTCGTCCCGTCGTTCTGGATGTACTTCGCCGAGCAGAAGCTCGGCTGGGCAGGACCCTCCGGTGGCGGGAGCTGGGCGCTGGAGATCCGGGATGCCATCGCGCTCGGGCTGTCCACCGGGCCACTCGTCACGATCGTGGTGGCCGCGGTAATCATGCAGAACTGGCGGAAGCGGCTCCGGGGGGTGTCCGCAGAACGACCGACCGGCGGGTACCGATGACCGAGACCATGTAGGAGGCTCGAGCAGGCAGATGCCGTTCACCAAGACCGAGGTCGACATCCACACGGACTACGTCGTGGAGACCGTCGATCCGGCCTGGCTCTCCCAGGGCGTCAGGTCCCCGAAGCACCTCATGCTCGACCCCGACAACTGCATCCTGTGCCGGGCCTGCGAGGACGTCTGTCCCTGGAACTGCATCTTCATGCTGTCACCGGAGATCGTGCGGGACGCCGAGCTCGACCCCGTGGAGGCGGAGGTCCGGATCGCCAATGCGATCTTCGTCGTCGACGACAACGCCTGCACTCGCTGCTCGGTCTGCGTCGAACGATGCCCCACGGACGTGCTCTACTACGCGAGGCTGCCGGAAGACACGGGCGGCAGGCGCACGATGGCCTCCGTTCCCCTGTCGCAGAAGGCGGAGCCCGGATAGGCCTGGAAGGAAGGGGAAGACCGGGGTGAAGCTCAAGCCGCCGTCGCCCGGGGAGGT
>DASPWN010000333.1:0-1513 GCA_035637835.1 Actinomycetota bacterium
GCTCCTACAATTGTCGCCGACCCCATACCGCGCTGGGAGGTCGACCTCCGTTCAGTCGGCTGTGACAACGTCGGTGGGAACGACATCTAGGCCACGACCCAGAGCGCGTCTCGGGCCAGGCCGACCGAGAGCACCGTCCGATCGCCCATGACGTCGCCATCGACCTGGACCGGGAACGGCCGCTCCGACATCACCTCCACGTGCGAGGCATCGTGGCGGTAGTCCATGTCGCGCCCCTTGACGTGGCGGGCGGAGCCGAACATCTGCCACGCGATCCGTAGCACCCTGCGACGTGGAAGCGTGCGAGCGGACAGGACGTCGAGTCCTTCCTCCAAGGACGCTTGCGGGGTGACCCGGACCCCAGTCCGGCGACGTTCGGGTTCCACGAGGTGTGGCACGCGTTCATGGTGGCCGCCGCGGCTTGCCACTTCACGATGATCGCTCTAGTGCTCCGGACCGTGGCCTAGATGTCGTTCCCACCGACGTTGTCACAGCCGACTGAACGGAGGTCGACCTCCCAGCGCGGTATGGGGTCGGCGACAATTGTAGGAGCTGAGCCATCCGGGGAGGGCCCGAAGGCGCTGCTGGTTTGACGTGTAGAGCCGTCGGTAGGCCCACTCTCTCAGCATGGTCTGGATGAACCGCTCGGCCTTGCCGTTGGTCTGAGGCCGGTACTTGGCGGTGACCAAATGTCGAGCCCCGATCTGGACCAGTGCCTCCCGAAAGGCCCCGGAGTTGGTGTAGGACAGGTGCCGGTCGGTCATCACCCGCTCGATCTTCACCCCGAGCTCGGCGAAGCGGCCGGCGGCATCGAGCACGAAGCGGGCCGTGGTCTGCCCAAGCTCGTTCGGATGCACCTGGACGAAGGCCACCCGGGAATGGTCGTCCACAGCGACGTGGAGGTAGTCGTAGCCCTGCCGTCGACCCTTTCTCGAGGTGGCCTTGGCCCCCCGACCGCGAAGCCGGTGCCCACCACCAGGGGGGATGCGTCCCAGCTTCTTCACGTCGACATGCACCAGCTCCCCGGGACGTTCCCGCTCGTAGCGGATGGGGATCCTGGTGGACCGGTCGGTGTGCTGCACCCGGGAGCATCCATGTCGGCGGAGCACGCCATAGACCGTGGACCGAGGATGCCCCAGCATCGGCCCCAGTCGGTGGGGACCGTCGCCCGTGCGCCGGCGAGCCCGCAGGATGCGGTGTACGTGCCAAGGCGACAGGGCGTGGGGTCGGCGGTGAGGCGCGGAGGAGCGATCCTCGAGGCCAAGCAGCCCTTCCTCCCGGTAGCGCTTGACCCACTTGGCCACAGTTGCCCTCGACACCCCAGCAGATGCAGCGGTGGACGCTTGAGTCCACCCCTCGAGGAGAACCCGATCTACCAGCAACCTTCTGCCGAGCGGGGTGAGAGCCGCCCTACGATGTCCCACGAGAGCCTCCTCTCGGTCCGGAGTCGTCAACCCCAGACCGTGAAGGAGGCTCTCCTCATGTCAACAACCTTCGTGGGAACTACACCTAG
>DASPWN010000334.1:0-1759 GCA_035637835.1 Actinomycetota bacterium
TCTTGTCGGCCTCGCCCAGCTTGATCGCTCGAAGGACGACGCCCTGTTCCTTGTAGAGGGGCATGTGACCGAATCGTACCCTCGGGTCCCGCCGGCCTCGCCGGAAGGGTTTGGCGATTCCGTGACATCCCCAGAGCGGCCGGGTCAGGCCGCTGCCGTCAGGCTCCCTTGGGGTGCCAGACCGTCTTGAACTCCATCAGCGCGGTGACCAGATACGGGCTCTGGGCGGCGGGCGAGAAGACATCACCCCCGTTCGCCCGGACCACGCGCTTCACGTTCTCGGCGGATTGGACCTCCACGTCGGCCCGCATATCCTCCGGGACCCCCGTGATGTCGATCGCGTTCACGTCCATATGGCCGGCCAGCCAGGGCACGAGCTCCCTGGTGAAGCCGGTGAGGACATTGATCACCCCGCCGGGCACGTCCGAGGTAGCCACCACCTCGGTCAGCGTGACGGCCGGGAGCGGGGCGTTCTCGCTCGCAAGGACCACGACGGCGTTGCCGGACACGATGGCCGGCGCCAGACGCGAGACCAACCCGAGGAGCGCCTGATCCTGCGGCGCCACGATCCCGACCACTCCGGTGGGCTCGGGGATCGTGAAGTTGAAGTAGGGCCCGGCCACCGGGTTCGTGGCCCCGAGCACCTGGTGGACCTTGTCGGCCCATCCCGCGTACCACACCCATCGGTCGATCGAGGCACTGACCCCCCGTGCCGGATCGGCGGCGCCGGTGTCGGCCAGCTCTTCCTCGAATTGCCGGCGACGGCCCTCCATCAGCTCGGCCACCCGATACAAGATCTGGCCCCGGTTGGACGCGGTCCTCGCGCCCCACTCGGCCTGGGCGGTGCGCGCGGCGCGGACCGCGTCCCGGAGGTCCTTTCGCGAAGCTCGAGCAGCCCACGCCAGCAGCCGCCCGTCGTGCGCGTGTACCTCGTAGGAACGACCGGACTCGCTGCGGGGGAACTCGCCGCCGATGAACAGCTTCGCGGTGCGGCGAACGGGAACGCGCTGCTCGCTCACTCGCCGGCTCCGTCGAAGTCCAGGTACGGCTCCAGGCCATGAAGCCCGCCCTCTCGGCCGAACCCGCTCTCCTTGTACCCGCCGAATGGCGACGACGGGTCGAACTGGTTGAACGTGTTCGCCCAGACCACGCCGGCCTCCATCCGCTCGGCCATCCACAGGATCCGCGAGCCCTTGTCCGTCCAGATCCCGGCCGACAGTCCGTACGGGGTGTTGTTGGCCTTCTCCACGGCCTCGGCCGGGGTTCGAAACGTGAGGATCGACAGGACCGGCCCGAAGATCTCCTCCCGGGCGATGCGGTGAGATTGCGACACGTTCGTGAACAGCGTGGGCCGGAACCAGAAGCCGCGCTCTGGCAGTGTGCACTCCGGCTGGTACATCTCGGCCCCTTCCTGCACCCCGGAGGCCACGAGCTCCTCGATCTTCTGGAGCTGTTGCCGGGAGTTGATCGCGCCGATGTCGGTGTTCTTGTCCAGGGGGTCCCCCACGCGGAGCGTCTGGAGCCGGTCCTTGAGCTTGTCCAGGAGTGGCTCGAACACGGGCTCCTGCACGAGCAGTCGCGAGCCGGCGCAGCACACGTGGCCCTGGTTGAAGAAGATCCCGTTGATCACGCCCTCCACGGCCTGGTCGAGCGGCGCGTCGTCGAAGACGATGTTCGCGGCCTTTCCTCCGAGCTCGAGCGTGAGCCGCTTGCCCGTCCCGGCCAGGGCCCGCCGGATGACCTTGCCCACCTCGGTGGA
>DASPWN010000335.1:0-15432 GCA_035637835.1 Actinomycetota bacterium
CCACGACGGTTCCCCGCTTGTGGTCGCGGAGCACGACCCCGGCCGCGTTTCGCCCCGGCACGGCCATGACGCCACCACCCGGATGGGTTCCGGCGCCGCACAGGTACAGGCCCGGGACCGGCGACCGGTAGTCGCCGTAGAAGGGGATGGGCCGAAATGAGAACATCTGGTCGGGCGAGAGCTCGCCCTGCATGATGTTCCCACCGATCAGCCCGAACCGGGCCTCGATGTCGGGCGGGGCCAGGACCTCCATGTGCTCCACCGCGCCGGCGAGGTTCGGCGCGAACCGGCCCACGGTCTCGATCACGCACCTCCCGAACCGCTCGCGCTCGTCGTCCCACGAGCCCGCCCGCAGCTCGTACGGCCCGTACTGGCAGAACGCCAGCATCACATGCTTGCCCCGCGGGGCCAGGCCCTCCTCGTGGGCCGTGGGGAACACGACCTCCACGTACGGGTGCTCGCTGGGGCGCCCGTACTTCGCGTCGTCCCATGCCCGCTCGAGGTACTCGATGGACGGCGAGACGGCCGACAGGCCCATGTGGACCCGCTCTTCCTGATCCCACGACGGGAACGAGGGCAGCTCGGATAGCGCAACGTTCACCTTCACCGACCCGCTCCGCGTTCGATACCGCTTGATGTCCCGCGCCACCTCATCGGGCAGGCGATCCTCCCCGACGAGGTCCAGGTACGTGGTGATTGGATGCGCGTTCGATACCACGCGCCGGGCCCGAACGAGCGAGCCGTCCGAAAGTTCCACGCCTACAGACCGGCCGCTTGCGTCGATGGCCACCCGCTGCACCTCGGCGTTCGTGCGGATCTCCACGCCGGCCGACTCGGCCGCGCGGGCGAGGGCTGTGGAGACCCCGCCCATCCCACCTCGAACCCAACCCCAGGCGCCCGCATGGCCGGCTACCTCGCCGATCCAGTGGTGCATCAGCACGTAGGCGGATCCCGGAGACATCGGTCCGCCCCACGCGCCGATCACCGCCTGGGTGGCCAGGGCGCCTTTTACCCGCTCGTCCTCGAACCACTCGTCGAGGAAGTCGGCGGCGCTCATCGTGAACAACCGGACCATCTCGTGCACGTCCCGTCCCGTCCAGCTTCGGATCTTCCCGGCCGTCCGCACCCACCGCGCCACATCCCCCATACGGACGTTCGGAGGTACGACGAACAGCAGGTCCTTCAACAGCCCGGCCACCCGGTCGAAGGAGCGGTCGAACTCCACGTATGCGTCGGCGTCCCTCTTCGAGAAGCGCGCGATGTTCTCGGCGTCGCGGGACACATCGCCCCACAACGTGAGCGAGGTCCCGTCGGGGAAGGGGACGAAGTAATCCGGGGAGATGATCGAGACCCGGTATCCGTGCCGCTCGAGCTCGAGCTCCTCCACGATCCGGGGCGGCATCAGGCTCACCACGTAGCTCGCGCTGGAGATTCGATAGCCCGGCCAGGGCTCCTCGGTTACGGCGGCGCCGCCGACGACGTCTCGGCGCTCCAGCACCAGCACGTCGAGGCCGGCCCGGGCCAGGTACGCGGCACACGCCAGCCCGTTGTGGCCACCGCCGATCAGCACGACGTCGCGTTCGAACGCGCTCACGACGGGCGGAGGGTACTGTCCGCCGATTCGGTACGCCAATCCTGGCGGCGAACCGGTCCGGGCCGGGGTAGCGTCTTGTCGGCGTGGATCCCATCCAACGGCGGGCCATCCGGAACGGCATGGTGGCGGCAGCGATCACGGCGGCCACGCTGTTCGCCTTCGAGGCTGTTCGCCCGGAGGCCAGCCCACCCCAGGCCACGCCGTCGGTGACGGCCTCGCCCTCCCCGACATGCGAGGCGACCTGGGACGTGCTCCCGAGCATCGATCCGGACCAGCAGGGCAACCAGCTGCTGGCCGTAGCCGCCGCATCCGACGGGCAGGCGTGGGCGGTCGGTGGTTTCGGCCCCCCCGAGGCGCCCACATCCACCCTCGTCGAGCGGTGGGACGGCCAGTTGTGGGTGGTGACCGCGACGCCGAACGCCGGCAGCGTGAACGTGCTGAACGCGGTGACCGCGGCGGGGCCCGAGGACGTCTGGGCCGTGGGACGGAGTTCGGACGGCGCCGAGGATCTCCCGTTGATCGAGCAGTGGGACGGACTCGGGTGGAACCTGTCCCCCGTTCCCGCCATCACCGGCGGTGCCGCCCTGTACGGGGTGGCGGCAGCGGGCAGGACGGTGTGGGCCGTCGGCGCGTCGCGAAGCGGCGACCTTGGCACGGAGCAGGCGCTGATCCTGCGGTGGGACGGGAGGGTTTGGGGCTCCGAAACCCTGCCCGCCCTCCCCGGGCCGAGCGTCCTTCGGGCCGTCACGGCCGTCTCCCCCGATGAGGTCTGGGCCGTCGGAGCGCAAGGGGATCGGCCGCTCGCGCTGCGGTTCACCGGCAAGCGGTGGCGCCGGATCCCCGTCGCGGGGCGCGGCGAGCTCGTGGCCATCGCGCCGGTGCTCGGCGACGGCGCGTGGGCCGTCGGTTCGTCCCTCCTTCGATGGGACCGGAGGGCCTGGACGGACGCAGGAGCAGCCCGACGCCAGGGGACCCTTCAAGGGGTCGCCGCGGTCTCGGCGGACGAGGCATGGGCCATGGGCTTCAGCCCGGCCGCGACCAACGGCGTGAACCGGGCACTGGTCGAGCGCTTCGACGGCACCAGATGGTCCATCGTCGACGGACCCGGCGTCCCCGGCTCAGACATATTGACGGGGGCGGCCGCGGCACCCGATGGATCGGTGTGGGCGGTCGGCTACCGCGACACCGCCAACCGCCGTGCCACGTTGATCGCCCGGGGCTCGGTGACCTGCGCCTGATGTCGGCGCGAGGTAATGTTCGCGATCGAGGCCCAGATGCCGATCACCAGGCGCGAGTTCTTGCGAACTGCTGGAGCGGTCGCGGGCGCAACCCTGGCCGAATCGCTTCTCGCAGCTTGCGCCCCCGGCCGGAGCGTCCGGGGACGGATCCCGCTGGTCCGGCAGGAGCATCCCGTCGCCTGGCCCATCCATGAGGACAACCTCCCCATCCGAAGTGGAATGTCGGTCGAGCGTGGCGCGACGCTTCGGATCTACGAGTGGCGCCAGTACCTGTCCAATGACGTCCTGGACTCGTTCGCCCGGCGATACCAAGACGCCGACATCACGGTGCACACCGAGAGCTTCGAGAGCCGGGAGGCGGCGGTGGGCACGCTCAGCCGGCCACGCGCGAGGTTCGACGTGTTCTTCCCGACGGTCGACCAGATCGGTGGGCTCGTGGAGGCTCGTCTCCTTCAACCCCTGAACCACGATTACCTGCCGAACCTGCGGAACCTGTGGCCACAGTTCTCGCCGTCCGCGGGGCCGTTCTACGACCAGGGGCTCGGGTACACCATCCCCTACACGGTGTTCGCCACGGGGATCGGGTGGCGGGCCGACATGGTCGCGCGAGCCGACGATCCGAACCGGCTGAGGAATCCCTACGACGCGTTCTGGAACCCCGCCTACGGGGGGAGGGTGGGACTGTACGACAGCTACCGGGAGGTGATCGGCATGGCGCTTCTGCACGACGGCGTCCGCAACGTGAACACGCGCGACGCCGTCGAGATCGCCGATGCCTCGGACGCGCTCGAGGCCCTGGCACGTGTCGCCAGGGTGGCGCTCACCACCGAAGGGGCATACGAAGGTCTGCCGAACGGCAGGTTCGCCCTCCATCAGGCCTGGTCGGGCGACATCCTGTCCGCCCTTCGTTGGGGAAGGGCGGAATCGTTGGGCACGGCGCCGTTCCTCCGGTACTTCTGGCCGAGCGACGGGGCGGGCGTGGTGGGTTGCGACCTCGTCGCCATCTGCGCGGGAGCGGAGAGCCCGGTGCTCGCGCACGCGTTCCTGAATCACCTGCTGGACACCGGCGTGGCCCTTCGGAACTTCGCCTGGAACGGCTACCAGCCACCGATCGCCGATGCGACCCCCCAGGCGTTGTTCGCACCGCGGTCCCCATGGAGACGAACCATCCCGAGCAATCTCCATAGCGCGGTGCTGACGCCCGAGGATTTCGCCCGGGGACGGTTCCTGTTGGCCCTGGACCCTGCCGCTGACGCCGAGTGGCTCCGGGCCTGGGAGGGCTTCCGAACCTCGTCCCGATCGCAGGCTCGCTAGCCGGTCACGCGGGCCGGCTTCCAGACTCCCGTGACGTCGTACCCGTGATACACGCCGACCAATCGGCCGGTTCGCGCATCGACCACCGCCATCAGCAGGTTGTCATCGGTGCACGGGAGTCGGCCTGCCTCTGGGTCGCTCCGGCCGACCGAGACCACGTCGCCCTTCGAGGAGGCGTCGCACACCCCGCGACCGACGATGACCCACGCCGGGCTCGCGTCGCTCGGGCGGGCGTACGGACTGGAGACCACGGCCAGGGCCTGAACGATGCCGCCCGGCGGGGGCCGGCGGACCACCGCCCGATACGCCTCCCCAGGTGTCACGGCGGGCCGGAAGCCATCGGGCGGCGGCATCAACGTCACGCCGAGCGTCCCCGGAACCTCTTGGGATCGTGCCTGGCGGAACGAGGCATAGGACGGCGCCCCCGACCCACGCGCGACCCACAGGCTCGTCCCACCCACCGCGAGAAGGCCGAAACCTCCGACCGCCACCACCTGCCGCCACCCGGCCACCCTCACCAGCTCCCATTCGGAAGGCTACGCCGCCAACGGAGCGTCCGCGGCCAGCCGGTGGGCGTCCGTGGACGCCCGGGCCCAGGAAGGTACGGACGCCGACGACTTCGCTTGCGGTGCCGCCCGTGCCGCCGACTATGGAACGTACGGTTGATACGGCGCCGGGCCCCCCGGCTGCTCGGCCGGCCCGCCAGAGACGACGATGGTCTCCGCCACGCGGTCGCCGAATCGCTGCTTCGACGGGGATCGGTTGGCGACGATGACTCCCAACAGGTAGGGGACCACGTAGGGGACGGCGTCGAGGAACCTAAGCGCATTTCGGATGAGCGCTGCCTCGAGGTCGATGGGCAATCCGTCCTCGGTCACCACGAGGAGCCCGGCGGCCCGCTTGCCCAGCGACGCCCCGTACTTACCCTCCATCAGTGTCATGTACGCGATCCACAGGACCATCGCGAGGAGGAGCGGCGGGGCGCTGAACTTGATCCGGAGGAGCCCGTTCGACGAGCTGAAGCCGTCGGAGAGGACGGCGAGAGGCACCACGACCACCAACGCCAGCAGCAGGTCGATGACCAGGGCCTTGGCCCGGATGCCGAGAGGAGCGTAGGCGGGCTCCCAGGCAGGCGGCGGAGGGGTGAACCGGACACGCGGTGCTGCGGCGAACTCCGGGAGACCGCTCGGCGTGGCCGGCTTTTCGTTCGCGTCGGTCTGATCCATCCTCGTCCTGCTCGCGGCGGCGTGGTCACAACGGCAGGGCCGCTCATCCAGCCATCGGGACCTGGGCCGGGGACCTTGAGGGCCCGAACCCAACTGTCGAATGGCCTGGGCTGGCGAGGGTGCCTAGGTTCCGTTCAGGCAACCGGCCACGTCCCGGGGCAATCCCGGGATCGTCAGGCCGCCGCCTCCCTTCACGAAGTCGTACGGGGTGCCCTCCCACGCCCCCGGAAGGCCCGGATAGGCCTTCGGCGTGGTGTCGGCGCTGTTCCACTGGAACCCGATCCAATTCGGCGACCGCCAACCGTGCGAGCGATAGGGTGCGACGGCCGAGACCCCTCGCCCGAACCGCCGGGCCTCAACCAGGAAGCGGCCCTGGAACGCCGGGTCATCCTTCGCGTAGAGCTTGACGTACCACCGTTGCACCTCCGCGATGTAGCCCTGCTCGGAGGGTGGAGACTCCGGACCAGTGAAGCGTCGCATGTCCACCACGACGAGGGGACCCTCGATCCCCGTGGTCCGCCGGATGATCCCGAGCGGCTGGAGGTAGGGCTGCGAGTTCTGGGACGGTGTGGCCCATCCGTCGATGCAGGTGCCCGAGGCGGGGCCGGCCGTCGGCCGGGCCGTGATGGGCGTCGGCGGCGGGGGAACCGGCGAGGTGGTCGGGCCGACGACGGTCGGTGACACCGGTGGCGGAGGCGTGGGCGAGAGCGAGTCGGCGCCGTCGGCGCCGTCGGCCCCGCCGCAGGCGACAAGGGTGGCGGCCACGACGACGGGCACGGCGAGGCGGAACCGGCGCGTCGTCACTCGAGCTCCGTTCGATGGGATCACCGGAGGATACCGTTCCGAACGTTCCTTGATAGCCTCGGGCACCCATGCCACCCCCTCATGACTCTCCCCCCGCGGAGCCGAGCGGGGGACCCGGGTTCGAGCGCGTTCCGCACGAACGGTTGTCGAGGCGCCGGTTCCTGACCCGCTCGGCGATGGGGGTTGCCGGGGCGACGTTGTTCTCGTGCACCGGCGGCAGGGTGATCCCGAAGGTCACCGACACCACCCCGTCCGTCGACACGCAGTGGCCCATCAAGCGAGTGATCTACCTGATGATGGAGAACCGGAGCTTCGACAACATCTTCGGGAAGTACCCGGGTGCGGAGGGGACCACGGTGGGACTGCTGGCCGGGAAGGAGGTTCCCCTCATCCGCAGCCCGGAGTGGCTCCCGGGCGACCTTCCCCATGACCGGGCGGCTCACCTGAACTGTCTCGACGGGGGGAAGCTGGACGCGTTCGACGGCGGCATCTACGGGCCCGTGTACGCCTATTCGCAGTACGAGCCGGACCAAGTCCGCAACTATTACGCGTGGGCGCACGACTACGTACTGTGCGACAACTTCTTCGCCTCGGTCGGCGGGCCGTCGTACCCGAACCACTTCTTCTTCGTCGCCGGGCAGTCCGGGGGAGCCCTCGACAACCCCGAGAACATCGAGACCACGGTCGTCGAGGGGAAGAAGTTCAAGAGCTGGGGGTGCGACGCCGTCGGTGACGACGTCTTCGTGTTCGTCAAGGACGACAAGGGGAACCTGACGAAGCACGACTCCTGCTTCGATTTCCCCACCGTTCCGCAGCAGCTGTCGCAGATCGGCGTGGACTGGGCCTACTACGCGGCCGTGCCCGGCCAGGCCGGGTACTTCTGGAACGCTCTCAACGGGATCGGCCCGATCTTCCACGCAGACACGTTCCACGAACACACGCGGCCGGTGGGTCAGCTGGTCGCCGACATCGAGGCCAACAAGCTACCCGCCGTCACCTGGGTCACGCCGCGCTTCGAGCTTTCCGACCATCCCCCGTTCTCCACGTGCTTCGCCCAGAACTGGGTCACCGACATCGTGAACGCGGTGATGAGGAGCGACGCGTGGATGCATACGGCCATCTTCCTGGCCTGGGACGAATGGGGTGGGTTCTACGACCACGTGCCGCCGCCCGAGGTGGACGGCCTCGGCCTGGGCATCCGCGTGCCGGCACTGGTCATCTCGCCGTACGCGAAACGGGGGCTGATCGACCACGAGGTGGGCGAGTTCTCCACGCCGCTCAAGTTCATCGAGGACAACTGGGGTCTGCCGCATCTCACCCCACGCATCGAGCGGACCCACAACTTCGAGCACGTCTTCGACTTCGGCTCGAACCCGCGAACGGACGCCGAGCCGCTCGGCCACCTGAAGTGCTACGGCAACGCCTTCGACTTCCCCGAGAACTATCCGGGCTGGGTGCCCGGCACGACCCCCTTGACCAGCCCACTCTAGCGAAAGGTCCAGCTCCGCCGGGGAACGACCAGGGCGTCGACGGCGACGCAGCGGTCGACGCCCGCGATCACCGGGTTCGCGTCCAGAGCCTCGATGTGCTCACCGAGGTCGTGGGCCAGCCAAGACAGCGCAACCACGGCCTCGGCCAGGGCGGCAAGGTCGGCCGGCGGCTGGCCTCGGACGCCGCCGAGCATCGGCCTGATCTTCAACCGATCGATGAGGCGCATGGCGCGCGCCGCGTCGAGCGGCGGTAGGGCCAACCGCCGGTCGTTCAGGACCTCGACCAGCACACCGCCCGCGGCGACGAGCACCAGGGGCCCGAACTGCTCGTCGCGAACGATCCCCAGGTGGATCTCGATGCCCGGCGCTGCCATCGCCGCAACCGCCACCCGCGGCCCAAGCCGATCCGCCAGGTCCCGGTAGGCGCGGGCTACAGCGGCCGCGTGGGCCAGACCCAGCCTCACCCCCCCGACGTCGGACTTGTGCTCGATCCCGGGCATCGCCGTCTTGAGAGCAACGGGATAGCCGATGTCCCCCGCCGCGGCCAGCGCATCCTCGACGGAGCCCGTGATCTGGGAGCGGATGGTGGGAACGCCGTAGTCCGAAAGGAGACCGAGCGCCGCCGGCTCGGAGAACGGCCCCTCGGTCGACAGCAACGTCCTCCATCGCTCTTTGGTCTTCGTGTCGACCGGTGAGGTTCCGGTGAGCGCCGGAAGAGCGCGATGATCTCGATGGTCGAACAGGTGGCGGAACGCCGCGAGCCCGGTCAGCGTTCCCTCCAACACGGGGATCCCGGCATCCTCGAGCCGCTTGGCATCGGCGCGATCGATGCCACTTGCGAAGTTCGAAAGCATGGCGAAGGGCTTGGTCGTTTCCGGGAACACATCCTCCGCCATCCGGATGTACCCCTCGTCGGGCTGGTCCTCGGTGGTCAGGTCGACGCTGAACACCAGGGCCGCACTGTCGGGATCCTCCAGCAACGCGCGCATGCACCCCGTCACCACCTCGTGCGCGTCGCGACCGGTCCCCCAGAAGTCGAGGGGGTTGACCGGCAGGAGACCTTGCTCGAGCAACTCGGTCAACCGCTTCGTGGTCCCCTCCGAGATGGTCGCGAGCGGCACCCCCACGGCCGCCGCCGAATCGACCAGGAGGGCTCGTTCGCCACCGGAGTCGTGGACGCTGGCCAGTCCGCCGGGGCCCGCCCGCCGGCCTGAACCGAGCAGCGCCAGCGCGTCCGCCATCTCGTCCAGGCTCTCGACGCGCAGCACCCCGTGGGCCTCGAACAGGGCCTCGTACGCCCCGTCCTCTCCGGCAAGCGCCCCGGAGTGGGCGGTCACCATGCGCCGGGTCAGCGCCTCCCTCCCCACCTTCAGGGCCACCAGCGGGACGTCTGCGACGTTCGCCGCTCGGAGCGCGTCGACGAACGCGATGGGGTCGCGGATCGACTCGAGGAACAGCCCGATCACCTTCGTGCTCTCGAGCGACAGGGCGTAACCGATGTACTCGGCCGCCGTGGCCGCCAACTCCAGCCCCGACGACACCGCGATGTTGAACGACAGCCCCCGATCGTTGTGTAGCAGTGCGGAGAAGGCGGAGCCGGAATGGCTCACGAACGCGATGGGCCCGGGCCGCAGCCCCTTCGGCTCGTAGAACCCCAAGGCCCGCACCCCCTTCTCCAGGTTGGCGAACCCCATGCAGTTGCCTCCGCATACCGCCATCCCGGCGCCGCGAGCGATTGCCGCCAACCGATCGGCGAGCGGGGAAGCGTCGTCGCGCGGGGCCTCGTAGCAGCTGGCGAAGATGACGGCCGAACGAGCCCCTGCGTCGGCGGCCAGCCGCAGCTGTTCCTCGAGCAGCGGGTTCCCCACCGCCAGGATCGCGAGGTCGACCGCCGACCCGATCTGGGAGACCGCCGGGTAGCACCGCAACCCCAGGATTTCCTCGTATTTGGGGTTCACCGGGTAGACCGGGCCCTCGAAGCCGCCTTCGAGGAGCTCCACCAGGCTCTGGTTCCCCACCGAACCCTCGCGGACGCTTGCGCCCACGACGGCGACGGACCGCGCCTCGAGCATGGTCTGGAGCGCGCCCCGGCCCTGGTCCCTCGAGTCCGGCGAAGCCGTCACGCCCCGGAGGCTACTGCGGCCGCTTGGCCAGCATCCGATCCCGCTTGGCCTGCCGGAATGCCTGCCACCCCGGGATGCCGCACACACCGCCGCCCGCGTGCGTGGCCGACGAGCCGTGATACAGGCCCCGGAAGGGCGTGCGGTAATCCGCGTAGCCCGGGGCCGGGCGCATGTGGAACAGCTGATCCACCGAGAGCTCGCCGTGGAAGATGTTGCCGCCGATCAGCCCGAGCTCCTGCTCCAGATCATAGGGCCCCAGCACCTGCCGGGCGATGACCGAAGCCTTGAAGTTCGGCGCGAGGGAGTCGTACAGGTCGATAACCCGGTCGGCGTACTGTTCGAGCTCGTCGCGATGGGGCTCCTCCGCCCAATCGTCGGGGACCCATTGGGTGAACATCGAGAAATTGTGGACGCCCTCCGGCATCAGCGTCTTGTCCAGCGTGGTGGGGATGACCCCGTCTACGAACGGCCGCTCCGCACCCTTTCGGAACAGGTGGGCGTCCTGGAACGCCTCCTCCGCGTACTGGGGCGAGAAGCACAGCTCGACCGAGCCCGTGTGGTGGTCTTGGAGCTCCTTACCGGGATCGGCGATGAAGTCCGGCAGCTCGCTGATGGCCAGATTGATCTTCACAACCCCGCTCCGCGTCCGCCAGTTCTCGATGTCCCGGACGAAATCAGCGGGAAGCTCGTTCGGGGCGAGGAGCCGCAGGAAGGCGGTCTGGGGGTGGATCGTGGTGACCACCACCGGGGCCCGGATCTCCTCGCCATTCTCGAGCGCTACGCCGACGGTACGACCGCCGCGAACCAAGATCCTGCCGACGCGGGCGCTCGTGCGGATCTCGGCCCCGAAGGATTCCGCCGCCCTCCGACAGGCATCGGACACCCCGCCCATGCCTCCCTCCTGGTAGCCCCAGGACCCCAGGTGCCCGTCGCCGACGTCGCCGATGGAGTGATGCAACATCACGTATGCGGTCCCGGGTGAGTCGGGACCGGCCCACGTCCCGATGACGCCGTTGATGGCGAGCATCGCCTTGATCTCGTCGGACTCGAACCAGTCATCGAGGAGGTCGGTGACGCTCATCGTGAACAGTCGGGTGACGTCCCCCACGCCGCGGACCCCGAGGCCCCGCGCGCTCCACACCACGCGCAACTGCTGGATGAGGTCGGAGGGCCGCATGGACCCCACCTTCGGGGGAACGTGCAACAGGAGCGGGCCCATGACGTCGGCTACGCCGGAGAGCCACGCGTCCCACGTCGGCATGGTCTCCGCGTCCTTCTTGGAGAACTGGGAGATCGATTCGAAGTTCTTCTTCGCATCGTCCGCGTAGACCTTGATGGACCGCCCGTCGGGGAACGCCTGATAGTACGGACCGAACGGTGTGACCTTGTACCCGTGCCGCTCCAGCTGGAGCTCCCGGATGATCGTGGGCGGCATCAGGCTCATCACGTAGGAATACGTGGTCACACGGAAGTCCGGGTGCTCGGGCCACGGCGCGCTGGTGTCGGCGGCTCCCCCGGTCTTGTCCCGGGCCTCGAGCACCACCGTCCGTGCTCCGGCCTTGGCGAAGAAGGCCCCAGAGATCAGGCCGTTGTGGCCGCCGCCGATCACGATGGCGTCGTACGCGTTCGCCATGGAAGCCTGCCCCCGTTGACGGTAAGCCGGGAAGCATCATACCGCGATGTTTGAATGGCCGGTCAAGCCCAGGGCCGGTTGCGCCGGGTTGACACCCCGGCCTGACCAGGTATGGTTCGCTGAATCACTGTTCAAAGAGGGACATGTCGGCGTGCCAGACTGTTCGGTGTTCAAGGGAATGGGAAGGGGCGGATGAGCGCGGTTCGGCCCAAGGCGACGAAGGACCGGCACCAGGAGATCCTGGACGCGGCCGCGCGCGTGATCACCGAGCGCGGGCTGGCCGAGACGAGGATCTCCGATGTGGCCGACGCCGCGGGCGTCTCTCCAGGGCTGATCCTTTACTACTTCGACTCCAAGGACCGCCTGCTCGCCGAGGCCCTGACGTACGCCAACGACGACTTCTTCGTTCGGATGTCTCGCGAGATCCGCCGACTGCCCACCGCGAAGGAGCAAGTGCGTCGCGTGATCGACCTGTCCGTCCCCGGATACCTGCCCGAATACAGCAAGCTCGACGAGTGGGCCTTATGGGTTGAGGTGTGGGTGCGAGCCCTTCGGGACCCCCAGATGGCGAAGGACCGCGAGATCCTGGACCAGCGGTGGCGCCAGTCCATCGCCGACATCATCCGTGTGGGGCAGGCCGCCGGCGAGTTCCCGCCGCGTGACGCCGATGAGATCGCGCTTCGGCTCGGCTCGTTGATGGACGGCCTGGCCATCCAGGTGATCTTGAACGACAGCCAGGTATCGCCGGAGCGGATGCACCGGGCCTGCATGGAGGTCGCCGCGCAGGAGATCGGGTTCGAACTGTAGCTCGCGCCCACCTCTCAGCCGGCGAGCGTTCCGGCGCCGCGCTTGGCCAGCTGGTCGGCGATGATGTTGCGTTGGATCTCCGAGGTGCCCTCCCAGATCCGGTCCACCCGCAGTTCCCGGTAGAACCGCTCGGCCACGTTCTCGCGCATGTAGCCGCGGCCCCCGAAGATCTGCACCGCGCGGTCGGCCACGCGGTTGGCCATCTCGCTCGCATACAGCTTGGCCATGGAGCAGTGCGCGTGCTGGACCTTCACGTCGACGCCCTCGTCGATCTCCCGCCCCAGGCGATAGGTCATGAGGCGCGCCGCCCACAGCTCGGTCAGGGAGTCGGCCAGCATGTGCTGGATGGCCTGGTACGACATGATCGGCTGTCCGAACTGCACCCGCTCCTTGGCAAAGGCCGTCGCCTCCTCGATCAGGCGCTCGGCCGCGCCGCAGCACCGGGCGGCGATCATCAATCGCTCGTAGCGGAACCAGGCGTACGTGAAGTCCATGCCGCCGCCCTCGTCCCCGATCAGGTTGGTCGCCGGCACCCGCACGTCCTCGAACTCCAGGATCGCGTGCTGGTCCGCGTACGTGTGCGAGTAGGCGGGTGCGCGCACCATGCGCAAGCCCTCGGATGGGATGTCGACGATGAACAGACCATGGGAGCCGGCGTTCGGGCCGTCGACCAACTTGGCTTGGAAGAAGACCACCTCCGCCTTGTTGAACGAGGTGACGTGCCACTTCGTCCCGTTCAGGACATAGTCGCCACCCTCCCGGCGCGCCGTGGCCTCGATCGCGTCCACGTCTGAGCCCGCGTTCGGCTCCGTGATCGCGTAGCACTCGCGCTTGTCGCCGGCGACCATGGGCTTCAGGTACCGGTCCACCTGGTCGGCTGAGAACACCCCGACGGCCCACACGGGACCGGTATGCAGGACCCACCCAAGACCGTTCGTGACCCGGCCGATCTGCTCCGACACCAGCACCTGCTGGAACGTCGTGAGCTCCGCGCCGCCGAGGTCCTTCGGCATGTTGATGGACCACAGCCCGAGCTCCCGGAGCTTGGCCTGCTGCCGTTCGATGACATCTCGGGGGAGGTGGCCGGCGTTCATCTCGGCCTCCAGTTCGTAGGGGATCAGGTCCTCGTCGACGAACCGCCGAGCCTTGTCCTGGATGGCCCGGTCCTCGTACTCCATGGGATAGGTCACCCGTCCACCTCCGTCGCGGAGGATACCCGCAACGGATGGCCGCTCAGGCGGGCTGAGGCTGGCTGGCGCGTCCCCCCAGGAGCTCGAGTCGATCCCGATACCGTCGGAGCTGCGTGGCGGTATGAGGGTCGAACCGGTGCTCGCGTTGGGGGATCTCACCCCGAGGCGGCTCTCCGAACAGGCCCGACGAGAAGTACCGTTGACCCGTGTCGGGAATCACGGTCACGATGCGCCGGAGCTCGGGATGGGCCGCGGCCACCACGAGGGCGGCCGCCACGTTGCACCCGGAGGACGTCCCGCAGAAGATGCCCTCCTCCCGGGCGAGGCGGCGGGCCATCTCCCAGGACTCCTCGGTCGTCACCGTGACCATCCCGTCGATGACCGACAGGTCCAGGTTCTTCGGCACGATCCCGTCGCCGATCCCGGCGATGCCGTGCGGGCCCCATTCCCCATCGGAGATCAGCGCGCATTCCGCCGGCTCCACTGCGTAGATCCTGGCCCGCGATCCCCGCTCGTCCAGGAACCGCGCGACCCCGCTGATCCAGCCGCCCGTGCCCTGCGCGGCGACCACCGCATCGAGCCGTCCACCGGTCTGCTCCCAGATCTCCGGTCCGGTCGTGAGCCGGTGTGCCTCGATGTTGTCGGGGTTCTCGAATTCCGCAGGGACGAAGAACTTCCCGGGTCGGGCCTTCCTCATCTGCTCCATCCGTGCCAGTGCGACGTCGATGTCCGACTCGCCGCCGGGCGTGAGGATGAGCTCGGCGCCGTACGCGTCGATCATCTTCCTGCGTTCCTCGCCCATGCCCTCGGGCATGATCACGACGCAGGGGTAACCCTTGATCGCCGCCACGGCCGCGCAGGCGATCCCGGCGTTTCCGGTCGTGCACTCGAGGATGGTCATCCCGGGCCTGAGTTCGCCCCGTCGTTCGGCACGGTCGAGCATGAACGCGTAGATGCGGTCCTTGACCGAGCCCGTGGGGCCGTACCACTCCACCTTGGCCAGCAGCTCGTGGCCGCGCGGCTCGATGCGCCGCAGGCGGACGAGCGGGGTCCGGCCGATCGCGTGCAATATGGACGGGAGTGGGTCGGAGTATGCGTTCCAACTCATCGCGTGGCTTCCTCCTTCTCGGGAGGGCGGCGGCCGCCGGTGGAACTCGACTAACGGCCGCGGTGCCGGTCGCCGGATCGGGTGATGGGCACGCTCGGCCCGTCCGCGAGCCCTACTCGCGGATCCCGCTGGACGTGCCTACCCGAAGCCGGGACATGAGAAACGAGATTGTCGCCGATTCGCCGATGACGGCGCAACCCGCCGTCGGGGCGGCGAGCCTATCGGCCCTTCGCCTCCCTGATCGCCGAGACCAGGGCCGGGACCACCTGCTGGACGTCGCCGATGATCGCGTAGTCCGCGTGGGCCAGGATGGGCGCCTGGGGGTCGGTGTTGACCACCAGGATCCGCTTCGCCCCCTTGGCCCCGACCATGTGCTGGATGGCCCCGCTGATGCCGCAGGCGATATAGACGTCCGGCGCGATGCGAACCCCCGTCTGTCCCACCTGGTCCGTATGGGGACGCCACCCCAGGCTGGTGACCACGCGGGAGCATCCGACCACGCCACCGAGGAGCTCCGCGAGCTCCTCGAGCGGGCCGAACCCCTCCGGGCCTCCCACGCCCCGTCCGCCTCCCACCACCACCCGGGCTTCGGGGAGCGACACCTTGCCTGCCGGCCGTCCTTCCTGCCGGGCCACCTGCACTCGGAAGTCGGCGTCCTGCAGTTTCGGAGAGAACTCCTCGACGGACCCTTCGCCGACTGCCGGCCCTTCCTCCGCCCGGACGACGTGCGGGGCGACCGTCAGCAGCTTGACGTCCCCGTGCAGACGGGCGTCCTCTAGGAGGCTGCCGCCCCATCGGAGCCGGGTGACCAGGTACGGGGTCCCAGGCTCACCCGGCTCCACCTCGGTGCAGTTGGCGGCCACCGGCAGGCCCGTTCGGGCGCCGACGCGGGCCATGACCTCGTT
>DASPWN010000336.1:0-7378 GCA_035637835.1 Actinomycetota bacterium
CTCCTCCTGGTCGACGATGCGCTTGTGCAGCTCGTCCTCCATCCGCAGGAGCTTCTCCGTCTCCTCCTCGGTCAGCTTGAACACCGGGATGCCGGTCCAGGCCGACAGGACCTCGGCGATCTCCTCCTCGTCGACCTCGGACAGGACGTCCATCTCCCCCGACTTCCACTCGCGCTCACGGGAGGCCTTCTCCTCCAGGAGATGCCGCTCGTTGTGAGCCGTGGTGCGCGTGGCGCCGGGTTCTCCGTCGAGGACGAGCGCTCTCGACCTCGCCCACGAGGAAGGGTGCCCACTGGATGAGTTCCCATCACTGGGTCGGTCCGTTCATGCAACATGCACGTCGCGGCGGCGCGTTCTTAGCTGGTCCTTCGACGTTCCGGGGGGCACGCCCTCCAGAAGGCGAGGTCGCCTTCGGAGTTCGGCTTCATCTCCGCTTCAACCGTTCAGGCCCAAAGGTCGAGGGACCCGGTCGCCCGGGCCCCTCCACGCTCCCTGGATCGGACCAGAGCGCTTCCTAGTACATGGGCCGATGTCCGCCCGGGCTGGACGCTTCCTCCTCTGGCTTCTCCACCACAGTGCCCTCCGTGGTGAGCAAGAGCGCCGCGACCGATGCTGCGTTCTGCAGCGCCGACCGGGTGACCTTGGCCGGGTCGATGATCCCGGCCTTGATCAGGTCGACCCACTGGCCGGTCGCCGCGTCGAAGCCCATGCCGTCGGAGTCCGCGCGGATCCGCTCGACGATCACCCCGCCCTCGTAGCCGGCGTTCTTGGCGATGAGGGCGGCGGGAGCAGCCAAGGCCGTGCGAACGATCGTCGCTCCGGTGGCCTCGTCACCCGAGAGCCCCAGGGCGTCGGGGTCGATGGCTTCCTCGGCCCGGATCAGCGCCACCCCTCCGCCGCACACGATGCCCTCTTCGATGGCGGCCCGGGTGGCCGACACGGCATCCTCGATGCGGTGCTTCCGCTCCTTGAGCTCGACCTCGGTGGCCGCCCCGACCTTGATCAGGGCCACGCCGCCGGCCAGTTTGGCCAGGCGCTCCTGGAGCTTCTCCCGGTCCCAGTCAGAGTCCGTCTTCTCGATCTCTGCCTTTATCTGGGCGATCCGGCCCTTGATGTCGTCGACCGGACCCTGGCCCTCGACGACGGTGGTGTCGTCCTTGGTCACCACGACCTTGCGAGCCCGGCCCAGCATGTCCAGGGTCACGTTCTCCAGCTTGACTCCGATCTCCTCGGAGATGACCTGGCCGCCCGTGAGGATGGCCATGTCCTGGAGCATCGCCTTGCGGCGATCCCCGAATCCGGGGGCCTTGACCGCGACCGAGAGGAAGGTCCCACGGATCTTGTTCACCACCAGAGTGGCCAGGGCCTCGCCCTCCACATCCTCGGCGATCACCAGGAGCGGCTTGCTGGCCTGGGCGACCTTCTCAAGCACCGGCAGCAGGTCTTGCACGCTCGAGATCTTCTTGCCCACCAGCAGGATGTAGGGGTCCTCGAGGACCGTCTCCATCCGTTCGGCGTCGGTCATGAAGTAGGGGGAGATGTAGCCCTTGTCGAGCTGCATCCCCTCAACGAACTCGATCTCCAGGCCGAACGTCTGGGACTCCTCGACCTGGATGACGCCGTCCTTGCCGACCTTGTCGAAGGCCTCGGCGATGGTGTCGCCGATGGCGGGGTCGGCCGCCGAGATCGTCGCCACGTGCGCCATGTCGTCGCGACCCTCCACATCACGGGCTTGCTTGCCGATGTGCCCGACGACCGTATCCACGCCCCTTTCGATCCCCCGTTTGAGGGCCATGGGGTTCGCGCCGGCCGCGACGTTTCGCATTCCCTGGTGGACCATGGCCCGGGCCAGGACGGTCGCCGTGGTAGTGCCGTCACCGGCCACGTCGTTGGTCTTGGTAGCCACCTCCTTGGCCAGCTGGGCCCCCATGTTCTCGTAAGGGTCCTCCAGCTCGATCTCCTTGGCGATGGTCACGCCGTCGTTCGTGATGGTGGGGGCGCCCCAATTCCTGCCGAGAACCACGTTGCGTCCCTTTGGACCGAGGGTGATCGCCACCGAATCGGCGAGCTTGTCCACCCCGGCTTCGAGGGCGCGCCGGGCGTCCTCTCCGAACTTCAGTACCTTCGCTGTCATGGGTCCTCCCCACCGTTACTGGATGACGGCGAGCACGTCGCGCGCGGACAGGATCAGGTACTCCTCACCCTGAACCTTGACCTCAGTGCCGCCGTACTTCGAATAGATGACCTTGTCCCCAGCCTCGACGTCCATGGGGATACGTTGACCGTCCTCGAACCGGCCCGGGCCTGCCGCCATGACCTCACCCTCCTGTGGGCGTTCCTTGGCGGTGTCGGGGATGACGATGCCGGAGGCCGTGGTCTCCTCTCCCTCGCTGGCCTTGACCACGACGCGATCCTCCAGCGGCTTCAAGCTGAACTGCTTGCCCATTCCGTCCTCCCTCCTCGTATGCTTGGACACCAACTTGGCTTCGCCCGGAAGCTATGCCGTCTGGCCCTCCAGCTCGCGAAATGTCGTCCAAGCGCGGGCCCAGCCCTCATCGGTGACCGGGAATTGGATCGAGGGCTCCGCCGACCGGAATTTCGAGATCCGGTATGCCTCTCTTGCTTCCGCTCAAGACGAACCGATCGGTGATGTGAGAGACCCGATCGCCGAACAGGTCCGGCTGAGGGGCCGGCGGAGTGGCCGCCGATCCAGCCTCGGCTAGCTCCTCGGACGTCATGACGGTGGCGGCCGCCGAGCGGACGTAAGGGGGAGTTATCTCGAGCGATTCCGGCTCGAGAAGCGGGGAGAGCTCGATCCCACCAGGCGGTGAGGCGAGGTCCGTGAGAATCGATGAATCCTTGAGTCTGATCATCTCGGCCCCTTTCTTGGAAGGGACGCTCTGGCGAACTCGGGGCCAGGAGACAAACAGACTCCGGCAACGTCTATCAGGTCGAGGCCTAGGACCCGGAAGGGCATCCGTGGCTTATGATTTATTATAGCAGATTGAGCTGGCTCTCGACCGGCAAGATCAGGAAGGTCGCTCGCACAGATTCGCCATCGCGAGGCTGGGAGCCTCGAACGGCAGTTTGCTCGCTCCCGTCCTGGAGCCACGTTGCTCCACAGTAGTAGCAGGACGTCGGTCGAGGGCTGGCCAGAAAGCGAACTGGACTGACTCGCAGACCGGACATCGAACCATGCCGTCCTCCCTCCTAGCTGCTCGATTCGGTGGGGGCGAGGGGCAGCTGGCAAACTTCGCTAGGGGTCGGTCGCGCTGCGCGAATCACAGGCTGATTCCTGTTGCTCATTATTATAGCAGCCAGCCTCTATCAACAAGAGGACCACGTGAAGCCGGCTCTCACTCGTCGGTCACGACGAGGTCCCTTCGTCGTCCAGCGGCATCGACTCGGAAAGGAACGAGGCGAGCGAGTCAGCAGTGAACACGTAACGCGAGTCGAGAAGGCCGGTCCCGTCGAGTGCCTGGAACCTTTCCCGCGACAGCCGCCGGACGACTGGAGGGCCACTGGCAGGCGGCATCAGCTGCCATTGGACCTCCCATGTGTTGGTGCCCTCCACCGCTTTCTCTGACCGTAGCCTGTACCTCGGGGTCACGTCGCTCTGCCTGAGTATCGGTGGGTCCCTGAGTGCCGGCTCGGGGACGGTCATCGCCAGCCTCCGTTCGCCGGTGCGGCGTGCTCTTCGCCGACAACTACCGTCCAGCCGTACCAGTCCATCTGGTAGACGGCCTCCCGAAGGGCCGAGGCTGACACGGCAGATTCGAATCGCTTGTCACGCTTGTGTGCCGTGAGGATCACCTGCCGTTCGGCCACCCCCGTAGAAACGCGACCGTTGGCCAAGGCGGAGGTCAGACGTCGCCCGAGCACTGACTGGGCGCATCGACGTCCGTCTCGTTTCACCTCGCCGCCACAGTAGCTGGATGGGTCCAGCGGGTGGCCACCCTGCGGATTCGCCGCTGGTGATGAGGCAACCGGGGGGCTAGGGGCTCCCCTCGCCGCTCCGCCCGGAAGAACCGGCGCTTCCCCACCTCGACCAGCGCGAGGTAGGCGGCGATCATGAGCACGAGGATCCCCAGGAAGGTCGCGGGCAGCCGGGCGAAGCCGAACACCTCGACGAGCGGCGTGAATGGAAGCGCTGCCCCGAGTCCCGCGCAGGCCAGCGTAGCGATCAGGAGCGGCCGGCTCGGCCGGCTCCGGTAGAACGGCACCCGCTTGGTCCGGATGACGAAGATGACGAGTGACTGGGTAGCGAGGGACTCCACGAACCACCCGGTCTGGAACAGCTTCGCCCCGGCGTGGAAGACCAAGAGCATCACGCCGAACGTCAGGAAGTCGTAGATCGAGCTGATCGGGCCGAAGAAGGACATGAACCGGCGGATGAACCGGGTGTCCCAGTACGAGGGGCGCTGGAGCAGCTCCTGGTCCACGTTGTCCGTGGGGATAGTCATCTCGCTCGCGTCGTACAGCAGGTTGTTCAGCAGGATCTGGGTCGGCAGCATGGGCAGGAACTTCAGGAAGATGGAGGCGCCGGCCGCGCTGAACATGTTGCCGAAGTTCGATGACGTTCCCATCAGCACGTACTTGATGGTGTTGGAGAAGATGCGCCGGCCTTCCACCACTCCTTCGGCCAGCACGCCCAGATCCTTCTGGAGCATCACGATGTCGGCGGCGTCCTTGGCCACGTCGGCGGCCGAGTCCACCGAGATGCCCACGTCCGCGTCGTGCAGCGCCACGGCGTCGTTCACCCCGTCCCCCAGGAAGGCCACGTCGGTTCCCAGGCTTCGCTGCGCCCGGATGATTCGCGATTTCTGCTCCGGGGTGACCCGAGCGAAGATCGTCGTCGCCGGCAACGTGGCGGCGAGCCGCTCATCGTCGAGCCGTTCGATTTCGCTCCCGGTCAGCACTCCTGCCACCTCCATGGGCAGGTCCGCGCAGACCTTGCGGGCCACCAGGGCGTTGTCACCGGTGACGACCTTCACCTCGATGCCCAGGGCACGCAGCCGGTCCAGTGCCGCGGCCGCATCCGCCTTCGGGGGATCGGCGAAGGTCAGGAACCCGGCCAGCGTCAGCGCGTGCTCGTCGGCCGACCCGATAGAGGACCCCTCGCTCGCTTCCTTGGTGGCCACGCCCACCACCCTGGCCCCGTCGGCGAACAGCCCATCGAGCGTTTCCCTCACTTGGTTCCCGACCCCGGAGCAGCGTTCCAGCACGAACTCGGGGGCACCCTTGGTGATCATGAGACGGCGGCCGGCCGTCCGTTCCACCAGGACCGACATGAGCTTTCGGTCGTAATCGAAGGGCACCTCGCCCAGGCACCGGTAGTCGCCAAGCGGCGCCTGGGGGACGTGCGGACTCTCCCACAGCGCCCGGTCGAGGGGATTGCCTCCCACGGGCACGCCGTCCTGCACCACGACCGAGTTGCACAGGAGGCCGAGCAGGAGCAGTTGATCGGATGGCGTCCCGGTCGGATCGATCCCGCCGCCGAAGACGGTCCGACCTTCGGTGAGGGTGCCGGTCTTGTCGGTGAACAGCACTTCGATGTTCCCCAGGTCTTCGATGCTCACCAGGCGCTTCACCACGACCTTCTTCTTCGCCAACCGCCGCGCCCCCGTCGATAGGCTGACGGTGACGATGGCCGGCAGGAGTTGCGGGGTGAGGCCGACCGCGATGGCCAGGGCGAAGAGGGCTGCATCCAGCAGTGGTCGGCGGAGCAGCGCGTTGGTGGCGAAGATGGAGACCGTGAGCACGGCGGTGACCCGGATGAGGAGCTTGGAGAAGTCCCGGAGGCCGAGCTGGAAGGCGGTCTCGGGGGGCCGGGTCCCCAGGCCCTGAGCGATCCTGCCGAAGGCGGTCCGCCCTCCCGTTCTCACGACCACCCCTCGCCCCGTGCCGGCCCGGACCACCGTGCCCATGAACGCACATGAGGCCAGGTCCAGGGGAGAGTCCGACCCCGGGACGGGCTCGGCTCCCTTCGCGGCGGGCATCGACTCCCCGGTGAGCACGGCCTCGTCGCACTCGAGGCCGTTCGCCTCGAGCAGCCGGATGTCGGCGGGGACGACCTCTCCGACGTCCAGGCCGACCACGTCGCCGGGGACGAGCTCGGTGACATCCACGGCGCTGATCCGGGCACCCCGGGTCGTCACCGCGGTGTGACGGATGCTCGAGTGCAGTTCCTCCACCGCCTTCTCGGACCGGTATTCGTTGACGAAGCCGAGCCCGACCGAGAGGCACACGATGACGAGGATGATCAGGGCGTCCGCGCGCTCCCCCACTAGGATGGATACCAAGGCGGCTCCGGCCAGGAGGATGAGCAGTGGATTCCTGAGTTGCCGGAGTAGAACCCGGAGGGGCTGGGCGCCGTGGCTGAGGATTGCGTTCGGTCCGAGGGCCTGAAGTCGGCGAGATGCTTCGCTCTCGGCCAGGCCGGATTCGGACGTTCCGAGCCGGGCCAAGACGGCGCCGGCTTCCATGGAGGCCGCGTCGGCGAATTCGAGGCCCCCCCATCCCTCGGAGACTTCAGCGATGGCGGCCATGCTCGACGTCCGAGTCTAGATACCGCGAAGCGTAGGGAGCGATCAAGCAGCGCCGCCGTGGAGGAGGGGACTCGGCCTCACGTGCTCGGCCGCCCGCGCCCGGAACGGAATGCTGCATGCTTCTTGATCGGCCCACGCCGCTTCGCAAACGCGGGGAGAGCCGAGCTAGATCATCGGCCAGATCACGAAAGCGCGGTTGGATGCCGGACAGACTCGCCGGCCGCCGTGGCCAAAGAGGTAGACCGACAGGAGGCATGATCAACCGAGCCAGCATCCGCAGCTTGCCCTGCTTGCGGGGGCCCCAGGGGGGGCTCGCGACCCCGAATTACGTGGCCGGTTTCCCGGGAGGCCCGCCCCTTCGATGATGAGCGCATGCACGGCGAGGGATTCCAGCTGCTCGGTGTCTCCACCCCCTCGGCGACCACGATCAGCCCGGGGACGTGCGACAGGCCGATGATGGCGCCCTCGCCGGGGGTGGCCGTCAGGCCCTGGACGAACGAGCGGTCGATCTTGACGACCGGCGTCTTCAGGCACCGATGGGAGGCGCTGTGGCCTCGGTCCCGTCCCTTTCTCCCCGGGATCGCCAGCCCCTCGTTGCAGGAGAGGATGGCGAGAAGCTACCCCTGCTCGTCAGACGCGGCCTGGCCGGGCTGGACGTCGATTGCCTTCGGTCGGGTCTCCTTGGCGCTCGATTGAATCTCGATTCGACGCGGTTTGGCCGTCTCGGCAACCGGGATAGCGAGGGTGAGGACGCCGTCGTCGAAACTCGCCACGATCCTCTCCACGTCGAGGTGCTGACCCAGGAACATCTGGCGCGAGAAGACGCCCTC
>DASPWN010000337.1:0-2504 GCA_035637835.1 Actinomycetota bacterium
TCCACATCTTCGAGCGCGAGGCCGAAGCCCGACGCGCGTTTGGGCTGTTTCAGCACTAGCGTCGACCGAGTCACCCTCTGATCGCCTCGCTCGTTGCATCGTTGATGTCGGGCCGTTCACTCAAAGGGACCTAGCCAAGACGCGAGCGCACTCCAGGTCCCATTCGACGTCGGACCCGTGGGTCTCGAGACCCCAGAGCACGTCTTCGACCGACCGGACCAGCGCCCATGCGCGCACCCGCTCTGGCGCCACGTCAAGCTCTGCTCCAAGCCGATCGACGAGTTGGTCAACGACAGCCCGGTCCAGCCCTTCCGGCACAACGGTGCGCAGGAAGTGGCCGGTGTCGAAGGCCGGTTCGCCGGCGAGTGGCTTGGGGTCGATCAGGAGCCAGGGCTCGCGCCGCGCCGCCAGGATGTTCCAGAGATGGTAGTCGCGGTTGGCCAGGACCGGTTTCTCCCCTGAGCTCGCGAATTCGCTGCAGAAGCCCTCGGCCGTTCGGAGCAGGGCGATCTCGAAGGGCATGCGAAGTCGGTCGAAACGTTCGGGCAGATCGATGGCCCATCGTTGTGCCAGTCCTCGAACGGACGGAAACGGGTGAGGATCGGGAACCGGTCGCCACAACCGTCGGAGCAGCCGGCATGCGATCGAGATCGCCTCGTCCCGGTCTGGATGATCTCCGAGGAAGGCGCCTGGTTCGATTCGCTCGAGAAGGAGAGCGCCCCGGTCGGGATCGGAGTCCAACAGTCGCACCGCACCGTCGCCATCCCACAACGCGAGGGCGTCCGCTTCGTGGCGAGTCTCCTCATCGATGAAGCTCACCTTCAGCACGACACGATTCCCATCCACGCGCTCGGCGGGGACTACGAGGCCCACACACCCGCCTTCGAACGGTGGGCCAATGGTTAGTTCCCACCGCGCTCGAAGCTCCTGGACCACCTTCGGGAGCGCCTCCAGCCAGGCCCTCCCGGCCTCTCCGTTGGCCGCGAGATTCATCCGAACCACCTCGTCGGGAATCGCGAGATCGCTCATACGCTGGCGCACGCTACTCCGTTTCGCAGCGCACGGTCCGTCCTTACTCGGGCGGCTGGGGCCGCTGTCGTGGCCAATTGCTTGTGCCATTCAAGCTCCGCCCGGCAGAACCCGAGGTCTCGTTGGTGAGGTGGCTCATCCTTGTCGTGACGGCGGCAGCTTTCGCTGGTGTTTGGTGGCGTCGGCGGGCGGGCATCGACCGACAGCGGCGCCTGATGTTCCTGTGCCGCCGTGCCGGCCTTGAATTCGCCCCGCTCGACCTGTCCCCTGACACTCCCTGGTTGCCGTTCCCGATGTTCGGGCATTCGGAGCACGGGACCGAGAACGTCGTGTGGGATCGGGCTGGGGATGAAGGGGTTCGCGCCTTCGACTTTTGGTACCGCGATTCCGGGGATGAGCGCGCGCTCGGCCTTCGCCGAGAGTTCACGTGTGCCACGGTGACGCTGTGGTTCACGTGCCCTCGGCTGCGGGTGGCTCCCCGGGATGTGGTCGACGACCTTGCCGGTGCTCTCGGCGGGCAGGAGGTTCGGCTCGAGCTCGAGGAGTTCGACCGCCGGTTCCGAGTGGAGGGCGAGGATGAGCGGTTCGCCTTCGCATTCCTGGACCAGCGGATGATGGAAGCCTTGCTCGGGCTGCCCACAGACGTGACGCTCGACGTGAACGAGGACGTGCTCCTGCTGTGGGCCCCCACGCTGCCTGCGGAGCAGGTGCTGTTGCTGTTCGAAGCGGCGGTCGCGATCAGGCGACGGATCCCGCGCGTCGTCGCGAGCCTGTTCCCTTCGCGTCCGACGCGTGGACCCCGAGAGCATCGCTGGCTTCAGGGACGGTGGAGCCCTGAGCCCACCGCCGAAGAGTGAGCCGAGCCGCCCGCTACCGCGCCATGCGCTTCTCGCGATGGGCGTTCAGCAGCTCCTCGCGCTGATGTGGATCGAGATACTTGACCGCCTCGCGGATCGTGACGCCCGAGACCCGAGCCGTGCGAGGAGCGAGCCATTCAAAGACCTCCTGCGGACGCCGCTTCCCCGTTTCTCTGAGGACCCATCCGATCGCCTTGCGGATGAAGAACTCCGTCTCGTCGAGCATCCCGTCGGCATATCCGGCAAAGCGCCGAAAGGAAGCGCCGTGCTTCAACGGTTCGAGCATGGCCAGCAGTGCCGCCCGCCTCACCCAGAAATCCCGATCCACGGCCCAGCGATCGAGTCTCGATTCGGCCCGAGGATGACGGATCAGGAGCCGCCCGATCACGTCGCCGGCGAGGACGTCGACCAGGGCCCAGGTCCTCGACTCACGGATCAGCCGCTTGAGCAACGTGAGGTCGGTTGGTAGGACCAATGCAGGGTACGCCTCGAGCAGCATGGCCGCGGCCATGCGTCGTTCGTGTACGGGTCGTGACCACAGTGCCTGGACCAGCGCGATGAGCTCTGTATGCGAGAGCGAAGGGTGCTCCTCCCCGAACGCCTTCACCTCGCGGCGGA
>DASPWN010000338.1:0-2723 GCA_035637835.1 Actinomycetota bacterium
AGTGGTCGCTGCCATAATTACACCGACGTAAGTTGTACGCTATGGTTCCCTCCGAGAGGAGGGGACCGATGCCGAGAAAGAGCCCGTACCAGATCGTTCTCGACGGGGCGACGCGGAAGACCCTGGAGAAGCGCGCCCGGAGGTATACGTCGGCGTATCGTGACGTCTTCCGGGCCAGGATCGTGCTCATGGCCGCCAAGGGGATGGACAACGACGAGATCGCCCTGCGCTTGGACACCACCCGCGACGTGGTGTCCATGTGGCGCAAGCGGTTCTTCGAGGAGGGCCTGCAAGGGCTGCAGGAGCGCCCCCGCCGCGGCAGGCCGGCGGTCTTTCCCCCCACAGGTGGTCGTTGAGGTCAAGGCGATCGCCTGCGAGCTTCCCGCCACGCTTCGGGTCCCCCTGTCCCGCCTGTTCGTCCCCGACATCCGCGCCGAGGTGCTCCGCCGGGGGATCGTCGCCTCCATCTCGGAGGCCACCATCTGGCGCTGGCTCGATGAAGACGCCATTCGCCCGTGGACCTTCCGCTCCTGGATCTTCCCCCGCGACCCCGACTTCGAGGCCAAGGCGGCCCGGGTGCTCGACCTCTACGCCGGGGAGTTCGAAGGCACCATGCTCATGGAGGACGAGTACGTGATCTCGGCGGATGAGAAAACCTCCATCCAGGCTCGGTGCCGGTGCCACCCCAGCATGCCGGCCGGGATGTCGCGCGCCATGCGCGTCGAGCACGAGTACGACCGGGGTGGGGCCCTCCAGTACCTGGCGGCGTGGGACTGCCATCGCGCCAGGATCTTCGGACGCTGCGAGCCCAAGACCGGGATCGTGCCGTTCGACCGGCTGGTCGCCCAGGTTATGACCCAGGAACCCTACGCATCCGCCCGCCGCGTGTTCTGGGTGGTGGACAACGGCTCCTCCCACCGAGGTCAGGCGTCCATCGACCGGCTGGAAGGGCGCTACACCGACCAGAAGGGGCACAAGCGCCTTCTCCTGATCCACTGCCCGGTCCACTCCTCCTGGCTCAACCAGGTCGAGATCTACAACTCCATCGTCCAGCGCAAAGTCCTGACCCCCAACGACTTCACCGACCTCGGGGAGGTCGAACGACGCCTGGTCGCCTTCGAGCGACACTACGAGGAAGCGGCCAAGCCGTTCGAGTGGAAGTTCACCCGAAGCGACCTCCGCGACCTGATGCGGCGGCTCGAGGAGCGACACGTCCTTTCCCCGGCGGCATGAACCAGGCCGGCCCCGGCTCGGAATACGTAGGCGAACTTACGAGCCAGACCACTTAGCGGCCCCGCATTCTCGGTCAAGGCGTGTCGGGAGCCTCCGGAAACAAGGACAGCCATGCCGCGACCTCCTCGAACCTTTGGAGTGGCTCGAGCTTCAGGCCCTGGACGGTGATCGAGGCGCCACGCCTCGTCACGTACGCGATCACGGAAATCACCGCCCCGACCCCTTGCCGGTTGATCGCATGGATACCGGAGAGGTCGAGCGTGACCGTCTGGATGTCACCACCATTCATGAACCGGGCCATGTTCTCGACCATCAACTCGGCCACCGCACCACGGAGGTCACCGCCGATGGAGACGGACAGGGAGCCTTCGGTGCGCGTCGAGCTCGAGTTCCAGGTCACCGCGTCGTCGATTGTATGGGGACGCCCTATCAGAACGGGTCTGTGATCACGGGCCTACGGTTGTCGCGAACTGGTTGTGCGATCAAGCCTGCAGCGGAGCGGTCGTCACGTCGTTCACGCTGCCGGTCGCCACGATGACGCGGCTGAGCTCGCGCGGGCTCTGCTCTCCTGAGCCGCTCCGAGCAGGTACAACACGAGCGACACGAGGAATCCCGCGGCCGCCAGTCCAAGTCGAACCGGGTTTGTGGCGGTGCTCGTCCCGCAGATCCCCTGGCCGAAGCAGCCCTCACTGCCGAGGAGAGATGGCAGGACGACCGCGAGGAGGATGCTCGTGACAAGGATCAGGCCCGCGGCCAGGTGGAGGCGACGGTAACCCCGCTGTCGCGCAACGAAGAGAAGCAGGAGGGTGGCCGCAGGCGCGGTGCTCACGAGGCCGATCAGCATCCGCAGGGCCCGGTGGCGGACTGCCACAGGTCCGACGACCTCGTAGCACGGATCAGGGGAACACTCCAGGTGTCGACGGACGACCGTCGGTGTCGGGAAGAGCAGCGCGATGGAGACCCCGGCCACGAGGACTCGTAAGAGCGATCAGCCAGAGCTTGCTTCGCAATCCCTTGTCCACGCCTCCTCCGGCTCTCGATCACCTCTACGTTGTGGCGCGCGGATCAAGATCGAGGCTGCCGCTCCGAAGTGCGCCGGGCCGGGCTGATCCGCGCCCTGTTCACCACGGAGGCGGCTACGATTCAGGCGATGACCTGGGACCGCCTGCTCGGGTATCTCGGCCTCGGCTGGTTGGGCGTGCGCCAGCGACGGAAGGCTGAGCGGGCTGCGGACTCGGTCCTTCCACGGGGGAGCGAGGTGGATCGGGGCCCACGGTCCGAGCCCCCGAGGTGGCCTCAGGCCCCGGAGACGCGATAGATCCTCGTTCGTCGCCGACGCCGTCCGACGCGAAGCTGCTCAGGACTCGGCGTTCAGGTCGGCCTGCGCCTGGGCCAACGCCTCTTCCGACTTCTCGGCACGCGTCTCGGCTGCCGTCGCGGACTTGGCGGCTCGGTCGGCTCGGCGGCGGGCTGTTTGGAGTTCGCGCTCG
>DASPWN010000339.1:0-7400 GCA_035637835.1 Actinomycetota bacterium
GGACCAGTTCAACATCTACTCGATGGTCGACGACCCCGCGGCCGTCATCGAGAGCTTCGGGAAGCAGCTGATCCCCGCGTTCGACGGAGGAGGTAGGTCATGACCACGGTTCGGGCAGCCGTGATCCAGTGCTACGCGAACATGCCGAAGGACGAGGCCATCGACAAGCACATCGAGCTGATCGGCAAGGCGGCCGCCGAGGGCGCCAAGGTGACGTGCCTCCAGGAGATCTTCCACGGCCCGTACTTCCCGGCCGAGCAGGACCCCAAGTGGTACCGCACGGCCGAGCCCGAGGACGGCCCGACGATCTCGCGTATGCGTGAGGTGGCGAAGCAACACAACATGGTGCTGGTCGTGCCGTGGTACGAGGAGGCGCAGACCGGCGTGTACTACAACTCGGCCGCCGTGATCGAGGCCGACGGCACGCTCCTCGGCAAGTACCGGAAGACCCACATCCCCCACGTCGGGCCGTGCTTCTGGGAGAAGTTCTACTTCAAGCCGGGGAACCTGGGGTATCCGGTGTGGCAGACCTCGGTGGGCAAGGTCGGCCTCATCATCTGCTACGACCGGCACTTCCCCGAAGTCGGCCGTCAGGTGGGGCTGAAGGGCGCGGAGCTCGTGTTCAACCCTTCGGCCACGGTCGAGTCGCTCTCCAAGTATCTGTGGCAGTTGGAGCAGCCGGCGCACGCCGTCGCCAACGGGTACTGGATCGCAGCCATCAACCGGGTGGGGGTGGAGGAGCCGCTGTCGACCGCGAAGTTCTACGGGTCGTCCTATTTCTGCAATCCGAGGGGGCAAATCATCGCGCAGGCGTCCGACTCCGAGGACGAGGTGCTCGTCGCCGACCTGGACCTGGACATGAACCGCGAAGTTCGTGACACCTGGCAGTTCCTCCGGGACCGCCGGCCGGAGACCTATGGCGAGCTCACGGAGCTGTTGCCGTGAGTTCTCCAAGCGGATCGGGCGACGACGGGGGCGACGGCGAGCTCCTGGCCCGGCATCGCCAAGTCCTGCCCAACTGGATTGCGCTCTACTACAAGGAGCCCATCGAGCTGGTCCGGGCCGAGGGAACCAGAGTATGGGACGGCGCGGGCACCGAATACCTCGACTTCTTCGGCGGCATCGTGACCACCATCTCCGGGCACGTGGTGGAACAGCTCGTCCAGGCGCTGACCGAGCAGGCGGAGAAGATCGCCCACACCTCCACCTTGTACTTGATCAGGCCGATGGTGGAGCTGGCCGAGCGGCTCACCAAGCTCGCCCCGATCGATTCCCCGTCCGGGGTCAAGGCGTTCTTCGTCGGCTCGGGGACCGAGGCCGTCGAGGCCGCGCTGCTCTTCGCCACCAGCTGGCGGCGGTCGAACGAGGTCATCGCGCTTCGCAACTCCTACCACGGCCGTTCGTTCGGGGCCGTGGGCATCACCGGCAACAAGGGGTGGTCGGCCACGTCGTTCTCACCGCTGAACGTGTCCTACGCACTGGCCCCGTATTGCTACCGGTGCCCATTGGGACTGACCTATCCAGACTGCGGCGTTGCATGTGCCGAGGATCTGCGCAACGTGATCGAGACCACGACGACCGGGGAGCCGGCGGCCATGATCGCCGAGCCAATCCAAGGGGTCGGAGGGTTCGTCACGCCACCGCCCGAGTACTTCCAGATCGCCAAGGGCATCCTGGACGAATTCGGTATCCCGTTCATCGCCGACGAGGTGCAGACCGGCTTCGGCCGGACCGGCGAGGCCTACTGGGGGATCGAGAGCTACGGGGTCCAGGCGGACGCTATGGTGTGCGCCAAAGGGTTGGGGAACGGGATGGCCATTGGCGCCGTGGTGAGCCGGGCCGACATGATGGACTCCCTGCGGGCCAACTCCATCTCCACGTTCGGCGGCAATCCGCTGGCCTCCACCTACGCGCTTGCGAACCTGGACTACATCGAGGAGAACGAGCTCCAGCACAACGCCCAGCGGGTGGGCAAGTTCCTGTTCGACGGCTTGAAGGAGCTGGAGGACCGATACGACGTGGTGGGTGAGGTCCGGGGCAAGGGCCTGATGATCGGCATCGAGATGGTGAAGGACGGCGAGACCAAGGAGCCGCATCCCGACGGTGCGGTCCAGGCGCTGGAGGCCTGCAAGGAGCAGGGCCTGCTGATCGGCAAGGGCGGCCTGTATGGCAACGCGATCCGGCTGGCGCCTCCGCTCATCGTCACGGAAGAGGATGCGGCTCGGGCCATCGAGACCCTCGACGTTGCGTTCGGTCGAGTGCAGGAGGGCGTGTCGTGAGGACGGTCATCAAGAACGGTACCATCGTCACGGCCACCGAGACGACCCGGGCCGACGTCGTCATCGAGGGCGACCGGGTCGCGGCGATCGGCTTGGACATGCCCGTTCAGGCCGACAAGGTCATCGATGCCACCGACCGATACGTGATGCCTGGGGGCGTGGACCCGCACACGCACTTCGACCTCCCGTTCGGCGGATCGTTTTGCTCGGACGACTTCGGGACGGGGACCCGGGCCGCCGCCTTCGGCGGGACCACCACGGTGGTCGACTTCGCCCTCCAGGGGACGGGTGAGGGCCTCCGCAAAGGCCTCGACACCTGGCACGAGAAAGCCCAGAAGGCCTGCACCGATTTCGGGTTCCACATGATCGTCAAGGAGGTCAACGACCAGGTCCTGAAGGAGATGGACGAGCTGGTCGGCGAGGGGGTCACCTCGTTCAAGCTGTTCATGGCGTACCCCGGGGTGTTCATGCTGGACGACGCGTCCATCTTCCGTGCCATGCAGCGGGCCGCGGACAGCGGCGCCCTGATCATGATGCACGCTGAGAACGGCGGCCCCATCGATGTGCTGGTCAAGAAGTACGTCGCGGAGGGCAAGACCGAGCCGAAGTACCACGGCATGTCCCGGCCCGCCGCGATGGAGGGGGAGGCGGTCCACCGCGTGTTCAAGCTGGCCGAGCTGGCGGGCACGCCCGCGTACGTCGTGCACCTGACCTCGCGGGACGCGCTGAACGCGGTGCGCGAGGCCCGCGATCGAGGCCTGCCGGCCTACGCCGAGACGTGTCCTCAGTACCTCTATCTCTCCTCCGACGACATGGCCCGGCCAGGGTTCGAGGGCGCGAAGTTCGTCTGCTCTCCTCCCTTGCGCCCCAAGGATCACCAGGAGGAGCTGTGGGCCGGCCTCAAACAGGACGACCTCCAGATCGTGGCCACCGACCACGCGCCGTTCAACTACAAGGGTCAGAAGGAGCTGGGCAAGGACGACTTCTCGAAGATCCCAAACGGGCTGCCGAGCGTGGAGGACCGGTACACGCTGATCTTCCAGGGGGTCCACGACGGCCGGATCGGCCTGAACCGGTTCGTCCAGCTCGTGGCGACGGCGCCGGCCAAGATGTTCGGGTTGTACCCTCGGAAGGGGACGATCGCGCCGGGCTCGGACGCGGACATCGTCGTGTTCGACCCCAACCACGAGCGGGTCCTGTCCGCGAAGACACACCACATGAACGTCGACTACTCCTGTTTCGAGGGCATGAAGGTCAAGGGTCTTCCCCGGATCGTCCTGCAGCGTGGTGCGGTCCTGGTCGAGGACGGCGAGTTCCACGCAAAGGAGGGCCAGGGCACGTTCATCCCTCGCACCCGGATGGCAATCTGATTCCACGTCGAATCCAACGAAGGAGCTGGTGGGCATGAGCGCCGAGCGAGTGCCGGCACTGATCGGGGGGCGATTCCAGGAGTCGGGGTCCGACGAGGTCGACCCGATCTACGACCCCGCGACCGGCGAGACCATCGCGCTGCTCCCGTATTCCACGCCCGAGGAGATCGACCGGGCCGTGGGAGCCGCCGCGGAGGCTTTCCCGGCGTGGGCCGACACGCCGGTGCCGGAGCGAGCCCAGGTGATGTTCCGGTTCAAGGCCCTGCTCGAGGACCTGTTCGAGGATCTGTCCCGGCTGGTCACCCACGAGAACGGCAAGACCCTTGCAGAGGCCCGGGGCGAGGTCCGCCGGGCCATCGAGGTGGTGGAGCTGGCTTGCGGAGCGCCCACCTTGATGATGGGCACGAACCTGGACCAGATCGCGGACGGCATCGACGAGGAGCTCGTCCGGTTCCCGGTCGGGGTGGTGGCCGGCATCACGCCCTTCAACTTCCCGAACATGGTGCCGCTATGGATGATCCCGCTCGCCATCGTGTGCGGGAACACGTTCGTGCACAAGCCCTCACAGCGGACGCCGCTTTCCGCCATCCGGATCGCCGAGCTGCTGACCGAGGCCGGCGTTCCCGACGGCGTATTCAACGTGGTCCACGGGGCGAAGGACTCGGTCGACGCGCTGCTCGGCCATCCCGACGTCGCCGCCGTGTCGTTCGTGGGCTCGGCGGGGGTAGCCGCGTACATCTACTCGACCGGCGCGGCCAACGGGAAGCGGGTCCAGGCCCTCGGCGGGGCCAAGAATCACCTGCTGGTCATGGACGACGCCGACCTGGACAAGACGGTGACGGCGCTGCTGTCATCCGCGTTCGGGAACGCGGGGCAGCGCTGCCTGGCCGGAAGCGTGGCCGTGGGCGTGGGCTCGCTGGGCGACGCGCTGGTGCAGGAGCTCTCGGACCAGGCCGGCCGGCTGAAGGTGGGACCGGGTATGGAGTCGGACACCGACATGGGACCGGTGATCCGGGAGGAGCGCAGGAAGGAGTTGATCGGGTACATCGAACAAGGGGAGGAGGTCGGGGCGACCCTCGTCTCCGACGGCCGGGGCGTCGGGCCGTCCGAGGGATTCTTCCTGGGCCCGACGATCTTCGACCGCGTGACGCCGGACATGGCCCTGTGGCGGGACGAACTGTTCGGACCGGTGCTCTCGGTGGTCCGGGCTTCGGACATCGACGAGGCCCTGGACATCCTGAACGCCAGCTCGTACGGCAACGCCGCGTCGATCTTCACCACGTCGGGGGCGAACGCGCGCGCCTTCAAGCGCCGCGCCGAGGCCGGGATGCTGGGCGTGAACATCGGCGTGGCGGCCCCTATGGCGTTCTTCCCGTTCACCGGGTGGAAGAGCTCGTTCTTCGGGGACCTGCACGCCACGGGCAAGGACGGCGTCCGGTTCTATACCCGCCACAAGGTGGTCACGTCGAGGTGGTGGCTCCCGGAGAAGTTGGACCACACGAAGCCCGAGGGCCGCGGCCACTAGCGGACCCTCATGGACTGGTGGGGTTGGGCGACCTTCGGCTTCGTCGCAACCGTTGTCCTGACGGTCATCATGGTGGCCGCCCAGCTCGCGGGCCTCTCGCGCATGGATATCCCGATGATGCTCGGAACCATGTTCGTGGAGAGCCCCGACCTCGCACGAGTGATCGGGTTCTTCGTCCACCTCCTCAACGGCCAGGCCTTCGCGCTGCTGTATGCGGCAGCGTTCGCCTTGATCGGAACTGCGACGTGGTGGCTCGGGGCCTTGTTCGGACTCGTTCACGGCCTCGCCGCCCTGACCGTGATCATCCCGTACCTGCCCGGCATCCATCCGAGGATGGCCTCCGAGCGGAGCGGCCCCGATCTCCGGGCCACGCTCGAGCCTCCCGGGCCGCTCGCCCTGAACTACGGCACCCAGACGCCGGTCTTCACGCTGATCGCGCACGTTGTCTACGGCACCCTCCTCGGGTCCTTCCTCAAGCCCTAGGAGTTGGTGACGGGGGACCCGCCTCCTCCTTCGCCCGGAGCGACAGTCGCCCGGAGCGACAGCGCGGCCTGGATCAAGGCGGCGTGGGTGAGTCCCTGAGGGAAATTGCCGAGGTGCATCCCGGTGGAGGGATCCATCTCCTCCCCGAACAACCCGAGGTCGTTCGCATGATCGAGGAGGCTCTCGAAGAGACCTGCGGCTTCGCCCACGTTGCCCAATCGAGCCAGCGCGTCCACGAGCCAGAACGAGCAGGCCAGGAAGGCCCCCTCCGTCCCTGCCTCGCTTTCGCTGGGCGGGTATCGATAGACGAAGGGCCCGGTCGCGAGCTCCGCACGGATCGCGGAGACCGTCCCGCTCAGTCGAGGTGACCCTGGGTCCTCGAAGCCGAGCGCGGGCAGGAGCAGCAGGGCGGCGTCGAGGTCGGCCGCGCCGTAGGAACGCACGTAGGAGCCGCGACGCGGATCGAAGCCCCGCGCGCGAACGTCGGCGGCCAACGAGTCGCGTTCGGCTTGCCACCGTTCGACGCGGCGCCGGCGCGTGCGGTGGGTTCCCGCGATCCGCACCGCCCGGTCCAGCGCCAGCCACCCCATGAGCTTGGAGTGGACGTAGTGCCGTTCTTCGCCCCTCACCTCCCACATGCTCGCGTCCGGGTGCCTCCAGAGCTCGGCGACCAAGTCGGCAAGGCCGGACATGGTCCTCCACGTCTCGGCGTGGAGCTGTCGACGCGACCGGACCATTACCCAGGCAGCATCGAGGACCCAGCCGTACACGTCGAGTTGGTGCTGGTGCGCGGCGGCGTTCCCCACGCGGACCGGTCGACTTCCTCGGTATCCCGGGACGTCCGGGATTTCACGCTCCGTGGGCCCGGGATTGCCATCCAGCGTGTACAGCACGTGCAGGCGAGGACGCGTGAGTCGGCTCGCCTGCAGGAGCCAGTAGACGAACGCGCGGGCTTCTTCGGGTCTCCCCACGGAGAGGAACGCCGACAACCCGATGCTCGCGTCCCGCGGCCAGGAGAAGCGGTAGTCCCAGTTGCTCGAGCCGCCGATCGTTTCGGGGAGGGACGTCGTGGCTGCCGCAACCGGGGCACCCGACGGCGCATACGTGAGGAGCCGAAGCGTGATCAGGCTCCGCAGTACGGCACCGTCCTGGGGTCCTTGGTAGCGAACCCCTCGACACCACTCCCGCCACCAGCCGTCCGTGGCCTCGAGCGCCCGCAAGGCGGTTTCCGAGCCGATGTGGATGACGGGTTCGTGGTCGGCTAGCGTCAGGACGAACGTCAAGGGCGTTGCGGGATCGAGGAGCACATCGATCTCCTCGCTCGGAACGAGCGGGAGGTCCGGCTCGACCAGGAGCCCGAGCACGAGCGATCCCCAGGAGCACGCCAGGAGGTTCGACCGCCGCTCCGTCCGTGGCGCGTCGCCCGGGAGGCCTCTCCGGGGGTCGAACCGGATCCGTGCGATGGCCGGCGCGCCTCGCGTTTCGAGCCGCCTGACCAGCACGAGCTGGGGGATCAGCGAGCTCGAGACGTCGAGCACCATCCCCTCGGTCAATCGGACCTCCGAGGATCCCGTCCTCCAGGTCGTCTCGAGGATCGCAGAACGGTCGCGATAGCGCCGGACGGTCTCCCGGACGCCGTCGACGCGGATCGAGAAGGAGCCCGCGCGCTCGCCTCCGACCAGCCGGCCGAACACGGGCTCGGAGTCGAACCGGGGGACGCACAACCAGTCGATGGACCCTTGG
>DASPWN010000340.1:0-1517 GCA_035637835.1 Actinomycetota bacterium
AGCACTCGTGCTCGCTCGGGCGCAGGGGAGGGTTCCGGGAGCGGTTGGAGGAAGGCACGTGGCTCGGGCACGTCGCCGAGCACGTCGCCCTGGAGCTCCAGCGGGAGTCGGGGGCCCACGTCTTTCGGGGCAAGACCCGGAGCGCCGATGGGCCCGGCCAGTACAACGTCATCTACGGCTACTGGGAGGAACGGGTCGGGATGGAGGCCGGGCGCATCGCCGTGCGCCTCCTCAACCATCTGGTCGAACCGGACCCGGAGTTCAACTTCCTGGCGGAGCTGGAATGGCTCATCCTGCTGGCCGAGCGCCGAGCGTTCGGGCCGTCGACGCAGGCGCTGATCGACGAGGCGGCCACCCGGGACATCCCCTGGATCCGGCTGAACGAGGCATCCCTGGTCCAACTGGGATGGGGGAGGTACCAGCAGCGGATCCGAGCAACGATGACCTCGAAGACCTCATCGCTGGCCGTGGACATCGCGGGGGACAAGGACATGACCAGGCGCCTGCTCTCCTCGGCCGGCCTCTCGGTCCCCCGAGGGGAGGTCGTGCGGTCCGAGGATGCCGCCGTGGCCGCGGCCCGGCGGATCGGGTTCCCCGTGGTCTCGAAGCCCCTTGACGGCAACCACGGACGAGGCGTGTCGCTCGACCTCCGCACCGAGGGGGACGTGCGCGCCGGCTTCACGCGGGCCCTGAAGGAGGCCCGGCGGGGCGAGGTCGTCGTGGAGAGCTACGTCACCGGCAACGACTATCGGGTCCTGGTGGTCGGGGGACATATGGTCGCCGTGGCGGAACGTGTCCCGGCCCACGTCGTCGGTGACGGGGCGCAGACCGTGCGAGCGCTCGTCGAGGAGACGAACGCGGACCCCCGCCGGGGGATCGGCCACGAGAAGGTGCTCACCAAGATCAAGCTCGACGAACCTGCCACCGAGCTGCTGAAGAAACAGGGCTACGGCGTGGACGACGTCCCGCCCGAGGACGCCTTCGTCAAGCTGGCCGAGACGGGGAACATGTCGACCGGTGGCATCTCGATCGACCGGACGTGGGAGGCGCACGAGGACAACGTGGAGATCGCCGAGGAGGCGGCCAGGGTCGTCGGCCTCGACGTCGCGGGCATCGACTTCCTCGCGCCAGACATCTCCCAACCGGTCAGGGAGACGGGCGGCGCGATCGTCGAGGTGAACGCCGCGCCGGGGTTCCGGATGCACACCCACCCCACGGAGGGCGAGTCGCAGTACGTGGCCAAGCACGTGATCGACATGCTGTTCCCGGCGGGGACGCCCGCGCGGATCCCCATCGTCGCCGTCACCGGGACCAATGGGAAGACCACCACGGTCCGGATGATCTCCCACATCTTCCGAGGCATGGGCCGGAAGGTTGGGATGACGTCCACCGACGGCATCTACATCGACGAGCGCCTGGTGAAGCGGGTGGACGCGAGCGGGCCGAAGTCGGCGCAGATGGTGCTCCAGAACCCCCGGGTGGACTTCGCGGTGTTCGAGGTGGCCCGGGGCGGCATC
>DASPWN010000341.1:0-9098 GCA_035637835.1 Actinomycetota bacterium
TCGCGATCCTGGTGTTCGCGGCCTTCGGCAACCCCGGCATCTGGTGGCGGATCGGGTCCCGCATCCTTGCCATCCCCGTCATCGCCGGGCTCGCGTTCGAGGTGCTGCGCCTGGGCGCGCGGCACGATCGTTCACCGGTCATGCGGGCCGTGATGGCTCCCGGGCTGTGGCTCCAGAAGATCACGACGAAGCCTCCGGACCGGGAGGAGATCGAGGTGGCCATCGCCTCGTTCAACGAGGTGTTGCGCCGTGAAGCGCAACTCCCGGCCACGGAAGCCTGAGGGGCCTTCGCCCAGACATCGGGCCAGGTCGTTGAATCGGCGGCCCATGGCCCTAGAGTCTTTCCCGCGGTCCCCCGAATCGAAGCGATCAGGAGGCTGTCATGTCCCCGGCCGAGCTCGATCTCCCCGTCCTGCTGACGCCGGACCATATCCGCCGCCGCGAATTCGTGACCACGCGACGCGGCTACGACCCCGACCAGGTTCGCGACTATCTGGAGCAGCTTGCCATCCAGGTGGCGGATATGGCGGCGATGGTCCAGGAGGCCCGGCTGGAGGCCGACTCGGCCGTGCAGGCCCAGGCGTCCAGGGCCGATCCCTACGAGACGTTGGCCCGCCGGGTGAGCGAGCTGCTTCGCTCGGCCGATCAGGAAGCAGCCCGGATCCGACGGGAAGCCGGCGAGGAGTCGGACCGGGTCCTACGCGAGGCTCGCGCGGAAGCCGACCGGGTGCGGCTCGATGCGCAGACCCGGGCGGAGGAAGCCCGAGCCGAGGCAGAGCGGCACCTTCGAAGAGCCCGGGAGCGGGCCGACCGGACGATCGCCGGCCTGTCGACCCGGCGCGACGAGCTCGTCCAGCAGCTGTCGCAGATGCAGGAACGGGTGATCGGCGTGGCAAAGGAGCTCGAAGACGCCATCGAGCGCCGTGACTCAGGCGACGACGTCCGGGAGATCCCGGATGCAGAGCCGGGCCGGCCCGCGCCCATCGCCGACACGTGGGCCGGCTGGGCCGAGCCGACGGTGAAGGGGCCAGGTCCCCAGGGCCCGCCTCCGGAGCGGCAGGCCGAGGAGCTCTTCACGTCCTCCGAGACGGTTGACCTCACGTTCCCCGAGATCCCCCCCCTCGATCTCGCCTGGGACGACGAGGACGACTGAACGAGGGGGCGGGCGCCCGCCCGCCCCCTCCCGTTTCGGATAATCGAGGTCCATGGATCTCGAATCACGCCTGTCGGACGTCGAGCAGCGCTACGACCAGCTCTCTGCGGAGATGGCCTCGCCCGACGTGGCCGCCGATCGCCACCGCCTGCGCCGGCTGGGGAAGGACCTCGCCGAGCTCGGGGAGATCGTCGGCCCATACCGCGAATACAAGGACGCAAAGCGCCAGGCCGAAGAGGCCGCGGTCATGGCCGCTTCGGAGCAGGATTCGGAGATGGCCGCGTACCTTCGGCAAGAGGCCGAGGCCGCCGGGGACCGGGCGGCGTCCCTCCAGGCACGGCTGGAACAGCTGCTCGTCCCCAAGGACCCCAACGACGAACGGGACGTGATCGTCGAGATCAGAGCCGGCGCCGGCGGGGAGGAGGCGGCCCTATGGGCCGGTGAGCTGTTCGAGATGTACCGCCACTTCGCCGAGCGGCATGGATGGAAGACCGAGGTCCTGTCGGCTTCGCCTTCGGACCTCGGCGGGTTCAAAGAGGTCGTCCTCGAGGTCAAGGGGAAGGGCGCCTACTCACGGCTGAAGCACGAATCGGGCGTGCACCGGGTCCAGCGCGTCCCGGTGACCGAGTCCGGCGGCCGCAAACACACCTCCACCGCCACGGTGGCGGTCCTGCCCGAGGCGGAGGAGGTCGACCTCCAGATCCGGCCCGAGGACCTGAAGATCGACGTGTTCCGTTCCTCCGGCCCCGGCGGGCAGTCCGTGAACACCACGGACTCCGCAGTTCGGATCACCCACCTCCCGACCGGGATCGTGGTGGCGACTCAGGAAGAGCGGTCCCAGTTGCAGAACCGGGAGAAAGCCATGCGGTACCTGCGGGCCCGGCTCCTCCGCCGGGCCCAGGAGGAGGCCCAACAGAAGGAGGCCGCGGTGCGGCGGGCCCAGGTGGGGACGGGGGAACGGGCCGAGAAGATCCGCACCTACAACTTCGCCGAGAACCGGGTGACCGACCATCGGATCAAGCTCACCGCCCACAGGCTCCACGAGGTCCTGGATGGGGACCTCGACGAATTCGTCGACGCGCTGCTCGCGGCAGAACGGGCGGAGCAGCTCGGCGGCGACGGGCGGCGCTGATCCGATGCGACCGTCCGAGGTCCTGACCCTGGCCACGGCGTACCTGGACCGACACGGCGTCGACGGCGCCCGGGAGTCCGCCGAGGCGATCATGATGACGGTCCTCTCGACCGACCGGGCCGGTCTGTACGCGCGGAGCGAGGGCTTGTCGACGAGCGAGGCCCGAACGTTCGGCCGGGCGCTCTGCCAGCGGTGTGCCGGGACCCCGCTGCAACACCTCACCGGCGAGCAGGCGTTCCGGCGGATCACGGTGACGGTGCGCCCCGGCGTGTTCATCCCCCGGCCCGAGACCGAGGTGCTGGTCGACGTGGCCCTGGAGGGCCTCGGTGAACGACAGGAGCCGGTGATCGTGGACGTGGGAACGGGGACGGGAGCCGTGGCCCTGGCCATCGCGGATGAGAGAACGGGATCCCGCGTCTTCGCCATCGACCTGTCGCCCGAGGCCGTCGAGCTCGCGCGGGAGAACGGGGCGCGCCTCGGCGTGAGCATCACGGTGCTCCTCGGCGATCTTCTCGAGCCGCTGCCGCTCGAGCTCCGCGGAGCGGTGGATCTCGTGGTGAGCAATCCGCCGTACGTGACCGCCGTCGAATACGAGGACCTGCCGGCCGAGGTCCGAGCGGATCCTCGCCTCGCGCTCGTCGGCGGGACCCGTCTCCACGAGCGGCTGGCCGCCGAGGCCATCGGATGGCTGCGCCGGGGCGGGGCGCTGGTCGTCGAGATCGGCGCGGCGCAGGGTCCCGACGTGGCAAAGGTGGTGGAGCGCTTCTTCGAGGACGTGCGGATCGTGCCCGACCTGGCCGGACGCGACCGGATCGTCGTGGGACGGCGGCCTTGAGCGCTGCCGGCATTGTGGGAGATCTGCGGTGAGCGACCCCGTCGGTGACGCCGCCGCCGCCGCGCTGAGCGGGCGGCTCATCGTCATCCCGACGGATACGGTCTACGGGATCGGGACCAGAGCCGACGATCCGGCGGCAACCGGCTCGCTGTTCGATGCCAAGGGTCGCCCGCGTGACCTGGCGATCGCGGTGCTCGTGCCCTCATCGGCCGCGGCTCGCGAGCTCGCGGCATTCGACGAGCGGGCCGCCGCGCTCGCCGCGAGGTTCTGGCCCGGTCCGTTGACCTTGGTCCTTGCTCGGACCGAGGCCAGTCGTCGCTGGAACCTGGGCAGCGAGGCGCGAACCATCGGGCTGCGGGTCCCGCATCACCCGCTGGCGCTCGCGGTGCTGGCGATCACCGGTCCGCTCGCGGTCACGAGCGCCAACCAGACCGGCGACGCGACCCCTCGAGACTGCGACGGCCTCGCGCGCGCCTTCGGGGCGCGCGTGGCCGTGTACCTGTGCCAGGACGAGCCGCTTGAGGGGAACGCCTCGACCGTGGTGGACGCCACCGATGGGCGGCTCCGCGTCCTTCGGACCGGGTCGCTCGATGAGACCGACCTCCTCGAGGCGCTCGAGTCGTGAGACGCGTGGCATCGGCCTGCCTGCGGGCCGAGGGCCGATGCTAGACTCCGGCTCGATCCCATGGCTCAGGTCCTGCTCGTATGCACCGGGAACATCTGTCGCTCCCCGATGGCGGAGGGCCTGCTGCGCTCGGCCCTCGAACGGCGCCTCGGTGACGGCGCGCCGCCTGTGGGCTCCGCGGGCACCATCGCCCGCGACGGCGCACCCGCGATGCCCGAGGCCGTGGAGGCGGTCGCGGAGCTCGGGGCGGATGTCTCGGGTCACTTGGCCCGCCGTCTCCGCCCGGAGGACATCCGAGACGCCGTCCTGATCGTCGTGATGGCGGCGGAGCATCGCGAGGACGTCCAGGCGCTCGTCCCGGAGGCGGAGGCCAGGACGTTCACGTTGAAGGAACTGGTTCGCCTCATGGAGACCGCCGGCGCGCGCCCGGTGGACACCACTCCTTCCGATGGGGGCCTTCGGACGGCGGCGGCCGATGCCCACCGCCGTCGCGCTGGATCGCCGAGCATCCCGGACGAGGACGTGATGGATCCTCTGGGGCTCTCCCTCCAGGGCTACCGGGCCGTGGCCTTCGAGCTGGAGGACTTGTGCGAGCGGCTGGCGAGCGCCTTGTACGACGCGCGCTCCGTCGCCTCGAGGCGGGCCGACTGAGCCGATGCGGATCGCCATCGGCTCGGACCACGCCGGCTTCCCCCTCAAGGAAGAGCTGAAGCAGGTCCTGAAGGAGCAGGGGCACGCGGTGGCCGACCTCGGGACGGACTCCGAGGAGCCGGTGGACTACCCCCTGTTCTGCGTGAAAGTGGCTCGTGCGGTCGCGGAGGGACGTTCCGAGCGTGGGATCGTGCTCGGGGGTTCGGGGCAGGGAGAGCAGATGGCGGCGAACAAGGTGCAGGGCGTCCGGGCGGCGCTGTGCAACGACCTGTACACGGCCCGGCTGTCTCGCCAGCACAACGACGCGAACGTCCTGTCGATGGGCGCCCGGATCGTGGCCCCCACGCTGGCCCGGGAGATCATGGAGCTGTGGCTGGCCACTCCGTTCGAGGGCGGACGCCACGTGCGCCGGCTGGAGGAGATCTCGATGATCGAGCGAGGCGAGCTGTGACCCGCGATGGCTTCGTGGCCCAGTGGGAAGCGCTGCAGCGCACGGACCCCGAGATCGCTGCGGCCATCGCGGGCGAGTTGAACCGGGAACGCACCACGCTCAGGCTGATCGCCTCGGAGAATTACGCAAGCCCGGCCGTGCTCGCAGCGATGGCATCCACGATGAACAACAAGTACGCGGAGGGATATCCGGGGCGCCGGTACTACGGCGGGTGCGAGTTCGTCGACATCTCCGAGACGCTGGCCATCGATCGGACGAAGAAGGTGTTCGGTGCGGAGCATGCGAACGTCCAACCCCACGCGGGGGCTCAAGCGAATGTGGCCGTGTTCGGCGCGTTCCTCCGTCCACAGTCCGACGACAAGGTCCTGGCCCTGAAGCTCTCGCACGGCGGGCACCTGACCCATGGGTCGCCCGTGAACGTGTCGGGGATGTGGTTCACGTTCGTTCCCTACGAGGTGGATCCACAGACCGAGGTCCTGGACCTCGATCGAATCAGGGATCTCGCGTTGGAGCATCGGCCGAAGATCATCCTGGCCGGTTTCACGGCGTATCCGCGGGTGATCGACTTCGCCGGGTTCCGCCGGATCGCCGACGAGGTCGGAGCCCTGTTCTGGGTCGACGCGTCGCACTTCATCGGGCTCGTGGCCGGGGGTGCCTACCCCAACCCCGTGCCGCATGCCGACGTGGTGACCTTCACCACGCACAAGACGCTCCGCGGGCCCCGGGGGGCGATCATCGTGTGCCGCGAGGAGCACGCCAAGGCCATCGATCGGGCGGTGTTCCCCATGATGCAGGGGGGCCCGCTCGAGAACCTCATCGCCGCCAAGGCGGTGGCCCTTCGAGAGGCCACCACGCCGGAGTTCGCCGACTACGCGGCGCGGACCGTCCGCTCGGCCCGAGCGCTGGCCGAGGGTATGGCCGACGAGGGGATCCGGATCGTCTCGGGGGGGACCGATTCCCATCTCATCCTGGCCGACCTCCGGCCGCTGTCGATCGGCGGCGCGGAAGCGGAAGCCGCGAGCGAGGGCATCGGCATCGCCCTGAACAAGAACGCCATCCCATTCGATCCGTCCCCGCCAGCGAGACCCTCGGGCATACGGGTCGGAACGCCGGGCCCGGCCACGCTGGGGATGGACGAGCCGGAGATGAAGGAGGTCGCCGGCATCCTCGGCGAGGTGCTTCGCCGCCCGGACGACGAGCGCGTCGGCTCGGCCTGCCGGGCCCGCGTGAGCGACCTGGTGGCGCGGTTCCCGGTCTACGCCGGCTGAGGCGGCGATGGGCCCCCGCTCGCGGGGGTACCATCACCGCGACGTGGTCCCTTACCTCGTGGTCTTCGCGGCCAGCTTCGTCGCGACGTTCGTGACCACCCCCGCGATCCGAAGGCTGTCCCTGCGACTGGGTTGGATCGATCCCCCGTCAGACCGCAAGGTGCACCCCAAGCCCACCCCGACTGCCGGTGGCATCGCGATCTTCGTGGGTCTCGCGGTGGGCCTTGGCCTGTCTCGCGTCCTGCCGTTCCTGTCGGGCCTGCACGAGACGACGTCCGATCCCGACGCTGCGATCCTGGCGGGACTGGTGATCCTCGGCGTGGGCCTGCTCGACGACACGCGGGGGGTCTCCGTCCTGGGCAAGCTGGCCGGGCAGATCCTCGGAGCGGGCCTGCTGGTGCTGTTCGGCGTGCAGCTCCTTTACTTCTATTTCCCCGGACAGGGGATCCTCGTGCTGTCGCCCGACCTCGCGGTGCCGCTCACGGTGTTGTGGGTGGTGGCCATGGTGAACGCGGTGAACCTGATCGACGGGCTCGACGGCCTGGCGGCGGGGATGGTGGCGATCGCCGCGGTCGCGTTCTTCGTCTACATGTACCGGACGGGCGGGGGCGCGGACCCTTCGACTGCTGCGCTCATCTCCGCGGTCGTCGCGGGCTCCGCGCTCGGCTTCCTCCCCTGGAACTTCCATCCGGCCAAGATCTTCATGGGGGACTCGGGGGCGATGCTGCTCGGGCTGATGCTGGGGGTGGCGACCATCTCCGGCGTTGGACGCAACGCGAATGGGCCGAGCCGCGGGGACCTCGCCGCGCTGGCCATCCCCATCGCGGTCCCCCTGCTGGTGCTGGCCGTCCCGTTCCTCGACGTGCTGCTCGCGATCATCCGGCGGATGCGCAAGGGGCTCGGCATCACCCACGCCGACAAACAGCACATCCACCACCGCCTGCTCGACATCGGGCACTCCCACCGCGAGGCCGTGGTCCTCATGTACATCTGGAGCGCGCTCATTTCGATGTGCGCGCTGGCGGTGGCCTTCATCAACGGACGGCTGGTGGTCGGGGGGATCGTGATCGTGGCCGTCACGGCGGCCGCCGTGTTGCCCAGGTTGATCCGCGACCGAGCCCCGAGGGGAAGCGACCCCCGACGCCTGGCACGGCGGAACGGGTGGGCGGCACGCAAGGCCGGCCGGCACACCACCACCCGCGCAGTCGGGGCTGGCAAGGCTCCCGAGGCCGAACGGCGCAGGTGAGGGGGGGTCCGTGACCCGGGTCCACCGGCCGGGCGAACCGCCCTACGGCCGGGGGGGAACGTTCGTGCAGCTGCCATTGGTCCTGGAGGCTGATGAGCTGGCCGGGGCCGACGTGGCCATCCTGGGAGCCCCGACCGACGAGCTCGTCACGAACCGCCCCGGAGCCCGGTTCGGACCCCAGGCCATCAGGAACGCCGACTACCTGTGGGGAACCTCTCGGCCGAACATGGACGTCGGGCTCGACCCCTTCGAGATCCTGACCGTGGTGGACCACGGCGACGTGGAAGTCGTCCCCGGCTACCCCGAGCACACCCACCGGGCCATCCGGGAGGCGGTGGCAGCGATCGCGGACGCCGGGCCTATTCCGATCATCCTCGGGGGCGATCACTCCATCGCCCATCCCGACGTCGGTGCCGTCGCCGCGCGACTACACCCCGAGCCGGTGGGGCTGATCCACTTCGACGCGCACGCCGACGACGCGTACGAGGAGCCTCGGCTGAGCCACGGGACCCCGCTCCGCCTGCTCGTCGAGGAGGGCTCGCTGCGGGGCGAGCACGTGGTGCAGGCGGGGCTGCGCGGGTACTGGCCGCCGCCGTCGGATTTCGAATGGGCCCGCTCGCAGGGCTTCCTGTGGTTCCTGATGGATGACATCCACGCTCGTGGCATCGAGCCGGTGGTGGACGAGGTCCTGCAGCACCTGGAGGGCCTGCAGCACGTGTTCCTCTCCGTGGACATCGACGTCTGCGACCCCGCGTTCGCTCCGGGTACGGGAACGCCCGAGCCCGGCGGCCTCCATGCCCGCGAGCTGCTCCGGGCCGTGCGGCGGATCGCCTCCTCCGTGCCCCTGGCCGGCATCGAGGTGGTCGAGGTCTCGCCGCCGTTCGACCCCGCCGGGATCACGGCCCTGCTGGCCCACCGGGTCGTGCTCGAGGTGCTGTCCGGGATGGCCCTTCGCCGGCTGGGAGGACCAGCCCGGCCGGAGCGCCCATAGCTCGGCCCGCGGGGCGAGCCCGGGCTGCTTGGGGTGATAATGGCGGGCCTCCTGGGGGATAATCGCGCCCCGGGGCGACTGCGAGAGGGGAGCGGGATGCCCGAGGTCGACATTCGCCTCGATCGCGTCACCAAGGCCTTCGGTGACACGATCGCGGTGGACGATCTCTCCCTCGACATCGAGGAGGGGGAGTTCTTCAGCATGCTCGGGCCGTCGGGGTGCGGGAAGACCACCACACTTCGGATGATCGGCGGCTTCGACGACCCCACCCGGGGAACGATCTACCTGGGCGGCCGCGACGTCACGGACCTTCCGCCGTACCGGCGCGACGTCAACACGGTGTTCCAGTCCTACGCCCTGTTCCCCCACTTCAACGTGTTCGAGAACGTCGCCTTCGGCCTTCGCCGCAGGAAGGTGGACAGGTCCGAGATCGAGCGTCGGGTGAAGGAATCCCTCGAGCTCGTGGACCTGGTTGGCTTCGACCGCCGCAAGCCGGGCCAGATGTCCGGGGGCCAGCAGCAGCGGGTGGCCCTGGCCCGCGCGTTGGTCAACCGGCCGAAGGTGCTCCTCCTGGACGAGCCCCTGGGCGCCCTGGACCTCAAGCTCCGAAAGCAGATGCAGCTCGAGCTGAAGCGGATTCAGGAGGAGGTCGGCATCACCTTCATCTACGTCACGCACGACCAGGAAGAGGCCATGACCATGTCGAACCGCCTGGCCGTCATGCGCCACGGCAAGGCCGAGCAGAT
>DASPWN010000342.1:0-4802 GCA_035637835.1 Actinomycetota bacterium
TGTGGAGGTGCACCAACAAATGAGGAATTCCCTCTTGTCAAGGAGGGGAGGAATCCCTCAGAATCACAGGCGTGTGATTTGCGGGGGGAGAGAGCGGTGCATCACTACATCCCATGGCAAGAGCGGGCCCGCTGCCGAGAGCACGATCCCGAGATCTTCTTCCCCGAGAAGGGAGGGTCATCGAGGGAGGCCAAGCGGATCTGCGCGGACTGTCCCGTTCGTATCGAGTGCCTCAACTACGCACTCCGCCGCGATGAGCGGTACGGGGTGTGGGGAGGGATGAGCGAGCGGGAACGGCGACGCCTGAAGCGTATGGCGTCCTGAGTATCGAAAGGGGGTGACCGATGTCTCCCGCAAAGAAGAGATCCACCGCGAAGAGGAAGACGGCCGCGAAGAAGACGGCCAAGAAGCGGACCGCGAAGAGGAAGACCGCGAAGAGGAAGACCGCGAAGAGAAAGACCGCGGCGCGCAAGCCAGCGGCAAGGAAGCGGACCGCGAAGCGGCGGAGCACAGCGAAGAAGAGCACCACGGCGAGGAAGCGGACCTCGAAGAGGCGGACCGCGAAGCCGTCGATGGCGAAGAAGCGGACCGCCGCGAAGAAGAAGTAGCCCGCGGCTTCACCCGTTTTCTCCGGGAAGGGGGGCGCATCGGCCCCCCTTCCTCGGTTTTCGGAGCCCGTTGCGTGCTAGGCTGCGCGCCGCGCACGCGCAGCCGATGGTCACCACAACAGCCGATCACACTCCGGTAGCCGACGCCGTCCGCACCCCGAGCGTCCTCGTGGTGCTGGTGGTGAGCAACGGAGCTCGCTGGCTGAGGGAGAACCTCCGCTCCCTGGCTGGCCAGACTCATCCCAAGCTCGGCGTGATCGCCGTCGACGGTGGTTCGAGGGACGGGTCTCGCGAGATCCTCCAGCAAGCCCTGGGGCCGCAACGGCTCATCGCCCTCCCGGAGGACCGGGGGTTGTCCGGCGCGTTGCGTGCGGCCCTGGACCTCCCCGTGGCCAGGGCCGCCGACTATGTCCTCGTCCTGCACGACGACGCGGCCCTGGCGTCCGACGCGGTGACCTTCATGGTGGAGGCCGCCGAGGGCCTGCGGGGAGTGGAGCGGGTCGGCATCGTCGGGCCCAAGGTCGTGGACTGGGACGACCCGGCAATGCTCCGCGAGGTGGGGCGTTCCACCGACCGGTTCGGCCATCCCCATACGCCGTTGCAGGACGGGGAGTTGGACCAGGGCCAGTACGACCGGATCCTCGAGGTCCTGTACGTCTCGTCCTGCGCCATGCTCATCTCCCGGGAGGCCTGGCAGCGGACGGGTCCCTTCGACGAGCGCTTCGGCGGGCATCACGACGATCTGGATTTCTGCTGGCGGGCCCGCCTGGCCGGCTTCCGGGTCCTCATGACGCCGCTCGCCCAAGCCCGGCACCGTGGGGAGGGCGGAGAGCGGGCCGTGGCTCACGAACGCGGCCCCCAGTACCACGCCGAGCGGGTGGCGGTAGCCTCCATGCTGAAGAACTACGGGGCCCTCTCGCTCCTGTGGCTCCTTCCTCTCCATGTCGTGATCGAGGCCGCGCGCCTGGCCTACCTCGGGGTGGCCCGCCGGCTGGAGGAGGCCTACGAGCTGCTCGCCGCATGGGCGTGGAACCTAGCCCACCTGCCCTCGACGGTCCGCCGGCGTGTGAGGGCCCAGTCGGTGCGGAGGGTCCCGGATCGGCTCATCCGTCGGTTCATGGAGTCGGAGTTCTTCCGTCCTCCGAGGTGGTTCGTGGAGGCCGAACGCATCCTTGGGGAGCAGATCGAGCTGGAGGAGGAGGCGGAGCGGGCACCGGTCCGCGCTCGCTTCGCGTCGCTCGCGGGCCAGCATCCCGCCTTGGTGGCCTGGACTCTGGGCCTCGGGATCATGGCGCTGGCCTTCCGGTTCCTGGTGGGACCGGAGGTCCTGCAGGGCGGGGCCCTCGCCACGTTTCCTGCGGGGCCCACGGGGTTCTTTCACGAGCTCGTCTCGGGCTTCCGGACCACCGTGCTCGGGGGGTCCCAAGCCGCGAGCCCCGCGCTCGGCGCCCTGGGCGGGCTGTCGGCGGTCGCGTTCGCTAGCACCGGCGTGGCCCAGAAGCTCCTGCTGGTCTGCCTGCCGCCGGTCGCCGGCCTCGTCCTATACCGCTCGATGCTTCGCCAGACCGGGCAACGGGTAGCCGCCGTCGTCGCGGCGGGCGCCTACGCGCTCTCGGCCACGGTCTTCTGGGCGTTCTCCGAGGGGCGGATCGAGGTGCTCGTGGCGCTGGCGGTGTTGCCAGCAGTCGCGGATCGGCTCGACGCCGCCTTCGGGCGCGGCTCGCCGGGTCCTCCCTTCCGCTTCGTGGTGGGTATGGGAGCCGCGCTGGCCATCGGTGTGGCGTTCTTCCCCGGCATCCTCCTACCGGTCGGAGCGCTGGCCGCGCTCCAGCTCGTCGCTGGCCGGACACGGAGCCGTGGGCTGGCTCTGACCGTCGCGGCCACCGCGGTGGCGGGCATCCTCTTGGCGCCCGTGGTCCCGGACATCGTGACGTCTCCGGGCCCGGAGCTCTCCTCGTTGGTGGGCGAGCCGAGCTTCTCCCTGTTAGCCCGTCTGGCGCCGGGAACGGGTCCGGGGACCTGGCCGGTGGCCTGGTTCCTCCCCGCCGCCGCCCTGATCGCCTTCAGCCTGGTGGGGCCGCCGTATCGGGGCCGGGCCTGGCGCGCGACGCTTGCCGCCATCAGCGGCGTGTTCCTGGCGTGGGCCTCCGCTGCCGGATACTTGCCTGCGGCCTTCACCAATGCCCCGGCCTATCTCGCACTCGCCGCTGTGGCCGAGGCAACCGTCGTGGCCTACGGCCTGGCCTCGATCGGGTCGGGCATCGAGCGGGAGGCGTTCGGGTATCGGCAAGTGGCCGCCGGCGTCGTCGCGCTGCTCCTCGCCGGCGGCCTGGTGGGCCAGACCTTCCAGGCGGCGCTGGGGAACTGGACGATCGGCCCGAACGCGTTGCCATCGGCATGGCCGCTCGTCTCGAACGAGCCGGGCGACTTCCGGATCCTGTGGCTCGGTCGGCGGAGCGGCGACCCCTTCCCGGCTCCGGGTGGCGATCCTTCAGGGATCGTGGAGGCCGGATCGGCGACCGTCCGCTTCGCCGTCACCGACCGCGACGGGATCAGCGCCCTGGACATCGGAAGGCGCGAGGAGGGAGCGGGCTACGACTACCTTCGGCGGACGCTCACCGAGCTCCTCGCGGGCCAGACGAGCCACGGCGGCGCGCTTCTTTCCCCTCTCGCCATCCGGTTCATCGTGGCCGGAGAGGGCGATCTCCCCGCCGCTGCCGCGGCCCGCCTCGACGCCCAGCTCGACCTGAACCTGACCCCGGCCGGCGGACTCGTCCTTTACGACAACGCGCGTGTCCTACCGCTCGCGTTCGTGACATCCTCGGCCCCGTTCGCCGATGCGGCCGGTGGCTCCGATCTCGAGCCGATCGCTTCCCTTCCTCCCCCCGACGCGACATCGATCGCGCCGCTCCCGGGTGGCTTCGGCGGCACGTCCACCGGTGGGTTCGGGTTCGTCTCGCACCAAGACGAAGGCGGTTGGCGTGTGCAGACGGAGGGGCGAACCCTCGGGACGGAGCGGGCGTTCGGCTGGGGGATCGGGTTCGATGCGGCGCCGGGCCCCGTTCGCCTGACCTACGCCGATCAGTGGATCCGGACCTCGGAGACGATCGCGCTGGCGCTGTTGTGGCTCGCCGTGCTGTGGATCACTCGGCGGCCCGTGGTCCGATGAGGTTCCGCGGCCAGGCCGGTTGGGCGCTCCTCCTCCTTGCCGTCATCGTGGCCGGGGGGGCCTATCTCCAGCGAGCGGTGGGGCCGAAGACTTCGGCGGCCGCCTCCTCGGACGCGGCTCCGTCCGGCGCGTGGTTCTGTCCACACGGGGGCGGCCCCGAGTGGGCCGTCACGCTGGAGCTGGCCAATCCGGGCACCGCGCCCGTGCAGGTCCGAGTGACCGGACTGTCGGGACACAGGCCCTCGACGCCCCAGTCCTTCACCGTGGCCGCGGGGGCGGAGCTCTTGGTCCACGAGGCGGCCGAGGAACGGGACAGCGCGTCGTTCATCGAGTACTTCGGCGGATGGGTAGCGGCCGGTTGGGTGATCCACGCCGGTGCAGGAGAGAAGGGAGTGGCCGCCGAGCCGTGCCTTCCCCAGGCCTCGGAGCGGTGGTTCCTGCCGGATGGGCAGACGACCGAACGCCAGGATGCCTACGTGGTGATCATGAACCCCTTTGCCACCGATGCGATCTTCACGCTCACGCTGTACACGCAGAAGCGCGTGCCGATCACCGCGGGGGCCTGGACGAACGTGGTACTCGCACCGCGCCGGAGCCGGGCCTTTCGGCTGAACGCCACGGCCTTGGGGGAGGGAGCCGTGTCGACCCTGGTCGACGTCAAGGTGGGCCGAGTGGCTGCCGCCTCGCTCGGCCTCGCGGAGCTCGGCGGGATCAGGAGCAGCATCGGAGTGGCCGGTTCCCCGCCGCGACGAACTATCCTTCCGGCCGGCTTCGCCCAGGGGGCCTCCACCCTGGTGGCGATGAACACGGGAGACGCCCGTCCCGAGCTGCAGGCCACCCTGCTCACCAAGGAGACCTCGCAGCCGCTGGGAAGCCTGGTGCAGAACGCACCGAACCCGGGCTCCGCCCAGCCCTACCCCGTGACCATGGAAGGACCCTCCGCCATCGACGTTCGGTCGACGCCGGGCACGGTCGTGGCCCTTCGTACCCTCGGCGTCTCCGCAGACCAGGGGTCGACGGCGGGT
>DASPWN010000343.1:0-15942 GCA_035637835.1 Actinomycetota bacterium
AGGAAATGCAGATCCGACCGGCAGATGGCCGCGACGGAGACCCGGACGAGCGCGTCGTCCGGCTCCTCGATCTGAGGATCCGGTACGGCGCGGACCGAGACCCTGCCGAGCTCCTCGAAGACGACGGCACGCACGGCGGTCCCGGCGCTAGGGCGCGCCGCGTCCCGCGGGCTCGTCGAGGAACTCGGTGGGCACGCTGGTCGTGAGATGGATGAGCTCGTTCGCGGCGCGCACGTATCGGATGATCGTGGGCAGGTCGCCCTGGAGCTTCAGCTTTCCCTGCATCATGCCCTTCACCGGATCGAGGTCCCCGGCCAGGACCTCCTTCCACCTGGTGTACGGAGCGCGCACGATGTACCGGGCTTTCGCGCCCTCCTCGGGGGCCACGATGCCGCCAGCCCGGCACTCCCCGTGCCACAGGTCGAGCCAGGCCCACGTGTCGCTGGGCACGTTCTTGTCGGGTTCGGCCTCGAACACAAAGGCCACATCCCCCTCCCAGTCCGCGGCGGCATCCCGGTACTCCTCCGAAGCGTTGATGCGCACCACATAGAGCTCGAACCACTCGTCGCTTGGAAAGACGGCCACCGCATCCCCCCTCCATCGCCGATTCCATCACATCCGTACCGAACTCACCGCAGGGTCAAGATGAGGGTCAGCCCGATCACGTTGAACGTCGCATGGGCGACCATGCTGGCCACGATGTTCCCTCGCCGCTGGTAGAACCAGGCCAGCGCGACCCCCGTGAACACCATGACGCCCATCAGCAGCACGCTGCCGTACCACGGCCCCGGCACGTAATGGATGAGCCCGAATGCCAGCCCGGAGCCCCCGGCGCCCATGGCGAAGCCGTACCGGTCAGCCAGGGAGCGGAACAGGATGCCCCGGAAGAACAGCTCCTCGTGGATTGGGGCGATCACCACGGCGTAGGCGATCGAGACGGCCACGCCGAGTGCCGAGAGGTGGGCGGGCAGCTGGCGCGGGGACCGGATGCTCCGGCCCGTGACCTCCTGGAGCAGGAGGTTCAGGACGATCCCGACGCCGAACACGACCACCGGGTACAGCAGCGCGCCGAAGCCGGTTCCCGCCCGGATCTCGGGCCAGATCCTCCGTGGCACGCCCATCACCTTCCTCCACCGTGGGTGGAACGCCTGGAGCCACAGCACCAGGAGCCCCACGTTGACGACGGCGATGACCGCAGACGCCGACAGGTTCGCCAGACCTCGAGATCGGATCGCCCGGAAGATGGGGAGCGTGGCGAACGCGCTCACGATCAGGATGAGCAGGTACACCAGGATGGCCTCCCACCATCGCCAGGTGGCGAGGGGGCGCTCGGCCGGCGGCATCTCCGGGATTGGTGCGCCTGTGGGGGGCAGGTCCGGGCGTGGCGGAACCCGGTCGCTCATGGTCCCTCCATCTTCGCCGGTTCCTCGACGAGGGACACGTACACCAGGCCCCCGAGGCCCAGTCCGAAGGCCGGGCCGGCTGCCGCCGGCCCGGTGTCGTTCGCCACGTAGGCGACGATCCCGGCCAGGAGCGTGACGAGAAGCGCGTCGCGCCAGGCGGGATGGCGTTGGAACGCCCGCCGCACCGGTGCGAGCGGGCGAAGAACGGCGACCAGTGTCGCCGGTAGCCCGATGACCGGGACGAGCGCGAACGGGTTCTGCTCGATGAGGTGCCACCCGGTGGAGAGGCGATGGGTGAACGTTCCCCACAGGTCTCCGAGGTTCCACACGGTGGCCTCCTCAAACCGGGTGACGTGCGTCGGCGTCGACGTCAGGAACCGGTGGGCCACCAGGATCACTGCGGTCCCCGCGACCACGACGGCGACGGCGACGCCCACCTCCCGCCAGCCCAGCCGGCCGCTGGTCCGCAGGGGGAGCCACAGGCCGGCGGCGGCGAAGAGCGATACGGCCGCGCCGAGGTTGGCCCCGGCGAAGGGAAGCCCGGCGAACAGGGCAACGGCGGCGACGAGTGCGAACCCCCGCGCCGGAGACAGCCGGAAGGCAACATACAGCGACGCGCCGATCAGCAGGCCCACGAACACGTTCGGAAGGCCGAAGAACCGGCCACCGTCGAGCTCCGAGCCCCCGAGGAACGGCGTGAGAGCGGCCGTCCACCCCACGGCCGCCTCCACGACGAAGAAGACGAGGACGGCGGCGCCGATGGCGGCCGGCGGCAGCAGCGCGTCGCGTCGGGCGAGCGGCGCGAACGCGAGTGTGCCGACGGCCGTGGCCACGATCACGAACGGGACGACGGTGCCATACGACAGCGTCGGAATGTGCCCCGCAGCAAGGAGGGCCACCGCCAGAGCCGGCACCGACATGCCCAGCCACGCTCCGGCGCGTGCCAGCGCCATCGGCACGCGCCGGCGCATCCCGATCAGCGCGATGCCGAACAGACCGCCTGCCGTCACGTACAGCCCCGCGGCCGTCTGCACCGGAACGGTCACCCGCCGCATCGCCAGGTACCGCTCGTGGAGCTCGAGCGGTGGAGGCTCGTCCACCACCCGCAGTGGCAACCCGTCGAGGCCGGCGGGGATGGGACGTCCAAGGAACCGAAGGATCGTCGGCCGGACGTCGAGGTCGGTCACGACCCCGGTTCGCCGAGTGGTGTCCGACGCGAGCGTCAGCGGCGCACCGTCCAGCTCGAAGAGGGCCGCGGGCGCGCCACTCCCCATGACCAGCGGATGGACAAGGTCCTTGGCGGCCACCATCGCGGGGGACGACGTGGTCGAGACCACGAACACGAGCACTCGATCGGCCGTCGACGCCAGCACTTCGCGGCGGATCTCCGTCCCGACCCCGGAGAGGCCGCCGGAGTCGAGCGGGTCGAGCCACCGCCACGCCACCTGACACGAGCGAGGAAGGTCGGCCTCGTGGGTGGGGAGCCCACCCTGCAGGCTCATGAGCGCCGCGCCGCCCGCACCGGCGAGGGCCCGAGCCTCTGAGACGCCGAGCAGGTCCTCGAAGGAAGCGGCCGGAACGAGGAAGACGAACACGTGCGGCTCGCAGGGGGCGATGTAGTCAGCCTCCGCTCGCCGGGCGAACGGCGGAAGCAGGAGAAGGAGGAGGATCGCGCCCGCCCCGATGGGCAGTCGCGCGAGGACCCGGGTCACCAGAGCGCCGGAGTGAGCCGCCGCTCCCGTCGGACCTCGGCGCCCAGGCCGAGAAGCTTGGCCTCGAAGTCCTGGTACCCCCGGTCCACGTGGTACATGTCCTCGACGACGGTGACGCCGTCGGCGCACAGGGCCGCGATCACCATGGCCGCTCCGGCCCGGATGTCGAGGGCCCGGACCGGGGCCGCCGACAAATGGTCCACGCCCCGGATCACCGCGTGATGGCCCTCAGTCCTGATGTCCGCCCCCATCCGGTTCAGCTCGTCGACGAACATGAACCGGCTCTCGAAGACGTTCTCGGTCACGATGCTCGTCCCCTCCGCCACGGAGAGCAGGGCCATCATCTGGGGCTGAAGGTCGGTGGGAAACCCCGGATACGGAAGCGTCACGAAATCGACAGCCCGTGGCCGGTCTCTGAGGCCGATGGCCACCCCGGCCTCGGTCACCAGCACGTCGGCGCCGAGCTCGGTCAGCTTGGCCAGGATCAGGTCCATGTGGTCTCCTCGGGCGCGCTCCAGGAGGACGTGGCCCCCCGTGACGCACGCCGCGATGGCGAACGTCCCGGCCTCGATGCGGTCGGGGATCACGCTGTGGCGGACCGGGTGGAAGTCGCCCGTCCCCTCGATCTCGATGGTGGGGGTGCCGACGCCCTGGATTCGCCCGCCCATCTCCTGGAGGAACTCGGCCAGGTCCGAGAGTTCGGGCTCGCGGGCGGCGTTCTCGATGACGGTCGTCCCTCGAGCAGCCACGGCCGCCATCATGACGTTCTCGGTCGCGCCGACGCTGGGGAAGTCGAGTGAGATGATCGCGCCGGACAGGCCTCTCGGAGCGACCCCTTCCAGGAACCCATGCTCGGAGGAGAAGCGCGCTCCCATCTTCTCCAGGCCACGGACGTGCAGGTCGATCTTCCGCGATCCGATGTTGCAGCCGCCCGGCATGGCCACGCGGGCGCGGCCGCACCGCGCGAGCAGCGGCCCCAAGACGAGGATCGACGCGCGCATCCGGCTGACCAACTCGTACGGGGCCTCGACGGAGAGCACGTCGCTCGCGTCGATCGCCAGGTCGTCCTCCCAGGCCACATCGGCCCCGAGGTGCTGGAGGACCTCCCCCATGGTCAGGCAGTCCTGGATGCGCGGGAGGTTCGAGAGCACGGTCCGCCCCGGCGCCAACAGGGCGGCGGCCATCAGCTTCAGAGCGGAGTTCTTCGCCCCAGCGATGGGGATCGAGCCCGAGAGACGAGCTCCCCCCGTGATCAGGAAGTGGTCCAAGGCCTCGATTGTAGGTGTGCTCAAGCCCGCGTTTCTCCGATCGACGCCTACCCGGGCCCGACGTTCCTGAAACGGGGGCTCAGCGGGCCAGTTCCACCCGGGCCATCGCCTTGGCCAGCTCGGCCCGCAGGCCGGCGTCGTCCCGCCGGCCCAGCTCACGCTGGAGCTCCTGCACCCGGTACTCCGCGGCCCGAAGGTCGATCTGGCCGGCCATCTCCGCGTAGGAGGCCAGCACGTCCACCCGGGTGACGCCCTCGGTCGTGGTCACGTGCAGGAAGCCGCCGTCCACGACGGCGGCTTCCTGCGTCCCGTCCATCCGGATGCGGAGCGGCCCCACGGCCAGCCTGATCAGGAGCGGAGCGTGCTGGGGCAGGATGCCCACCTCGCCCTCCACCCCTCTGGCGATGACCATGGCTGCTTCGCCCGACCAGATCTCGCGCTCGGGGGTGACCACGTGCACATCGAGTGGCACGCCTACGCCCCCGTCCCCGCCAGCTGCTTCGCCTGGGCCTCGGCTTCCTCGATGCTGCCGACCATGTAGAAGGCCTGTTCGGGCAGGTGGTCGTACTCCCCCTCCACCAGCGCCCGGAACGACGATATGGTCTCCTCGACCGGCACGTACTTGCCCTTGATCCCCGTGAACTGCTCGGCCACGAAGAACGGCTGGGACAGGAACCGCTCGATCTTGCGGGCGCGAGCCACGGCGACCTTGTCCTCCTCCGATAGCTCGTCCACGCCCAGGATGGCGATGATGTCCTGGAGGTTCCGGTACCGCTGGAGGATCTCCTGGACCCGCCGGGCCACCGCATAGTGCTCCTCGCCCACGTAGCGGGCGTCGAGGATCCGCGACGTAGAGTCCAGTGGGTCGACCGCTGGGTAGATCCCCTTCTCCACGATGGCCCGCGACAGCACTGTGGTCGCGTCGAGGTGGGCGAACGTCGTGTGCGGCGCCGGGTCGGTGATGTCGTCGGCCGGCACGTAGATTGCCTGGAGCGAAGTGATCGACCGGCCGCGGGTCGAGGTGATCCGCTCCTGGAGCTCCCCCATCTCGTCGGCCAGCGTCGGCTGATAGCCGACCGCCGATGGCATTCGCCCGAGCAGCGTCGAGACCTCCGAGCCCGCCTGGGTGAACCGGAAGATGTTGTCGACGAACAGGAGCACGTCCTGATGCTGCACGTCGCGGAAGTACTCGGCCATGGTGAGCGCGGCCAGCCCCACCCGCAGGCGAACGCCGGGTGGCTCATCCATCTGCCCGAACACGAGCGCCGTCTTTTCGATGACGCCCGTCTCCTTCATCTCGAGGAACAGGTCGTTCCCCTCGCGCGTGCGCTCGCCCACGCCGGCGAAGACGGAGACGCCACCGTGCTGCTCGGCGACCCGGTAGATCATCTCCTGGATGATGACGGTCTTGCCCACCCCGGCGCCGCCGAACATCCCGATCTTCCCGCCCTGCACGTACGGCTCGAGGAGGTCGATGACCTTGATGCCGGTCTCGAACATCTGGGTCCTGGCCTCGAGCTCCTCGAAGGGGGGCGGCTCGCGGTGGATGGGCCATCGGTCGTCGTACGTGATCGTGTCCGCTGCCACGTCCAGCGGCTCACCCAGGACGTTGTAGACGTGCCCCAGGGTGCCCGGGCCGACCGGGACGGTGATGGGCTGGCCAGTGTTCTCCACCGGGGTCCCCCGAATCAGTCCGTCGGTGGGCTTCAGGGCGATCGTCCGCACGACCCCGTCGCCGATGTGCTGCGCCACCTCGCAGGTGATGACGTCGGTCTCGCCCTCGAGCGTGCGCTCTACGCGAACGGCAGTGTTCACCTCCGGGAGGTCATCCAGCGGGAACTCCACGTCCACCACCGGGCCGATCACCCGAACAACCCGGCCCCTGCCCTTCCCGTCTTCCTCCGCCATCTCCTCGATCCCTTCGCGGTCGTCCCAGCTAGTCGCCGGAAGCCGTACCCAGCGCCTCGGCCGCGCCCACGACGTCCATGATCTCCGTGGTGATCTCGGCCTGGCGCGCCTGGTTGGCCACGCGTGTCAGCACCTTGGTCAGCTCCTCCGCGTTCTCGGTCGCGGCCTTCATGGCCCGTCGCCTGTTCGCGTTCTCCGAAGCGGCCGACTCGAGCAGCGCGGCATAGACCTTCGTGATCACGTATTGGGGCAGGAGCTCGTCGAGGATCGCCGAGGGCTCGGGCTCGAAGATGTACTCGGGGTACGGCAGGCCGAGCTCCCGGCGCACCACCTCCTCGGGTGCGATCGGCAGGAAGCGCCGGTCGGTCGCCCGGGTGGTGAACGCCGAGCGGAAGTCCGTGTACGCCGCGTGGACCTCGTCGATCCGGTGATCGGCGAAGGCATCGATGAGCGCCCTGCCGATCTGCTCGGCGACCTCGTAGGTCGGGACCTCGCTGTGGCCCGTCCAGCTCCCCTCGATGGCGAAGCCGCGGAACCGAAGATACCCCAGGCCCTTTCGCCCCGACACGTAGATGACCGGCTCGATCCCCCGCCCCCGCAGGCGGCCCATGAGGTCCTCCGCTCGCTTCAGGACGTTCGCGTTGTAGGCGCCGGCCAGTCCCCGATCGGAGGTCATCACCAGTACAGCGGCTCGCTCCGGCTGTGGGCGTTCCTCCAGGAGCGGGTGGACCAGGGACCCGGTCTGCCGGGCTACGTCCTCCATGGCCCGCGTGAGCAGCTCCGCGTAGGGGCGGGCCGCCTCAACCCGCTGCTGGGCCTTGAGGATGCGGGACGCCGCGATCAGCTCCATGGCCTTGGTGATCTTCTTCGTCGACTGGATGGAGCGGATCCGCCGACGAACGAGTCGGAGCTGCGCGCCCACCCGGTCAGCCCTCCTCGTCCTCGTCCACCGACGACATCCGGTCCCACCCCACATCGGGCTTGACCTCGTCGGGCGGCGTGGGGGCGCCGATGGCCGCCGCGCTGCCCGCCCCGCCGCCGGAGGGGGCGAAGATCTCCTTGAAGGCGAGGATGGCCTCCTTCAGCGTGGTCTCGATCACCTCGGGGAGGTCACCCTTGTCCCGGATGTGCTCGGCAATCTCGCGGTGGCGGGTGGCCACGAAGTCGAGCAGCTCGGACTCGAACCGCTTGCAGTCCTCGAGCGGGACGTCGTCGAGGTACCCACCGGTCACCGCGTAGACCGAGATGACCTGCCGTTCGACCGACATGGGCTGGTACTGGGCCTGCTTCAGGACCTCCACCACCCTGGCCCCGCGGGCCAGCTGCTGCTGGGACGCCTTGTCCAGTTCGGACCCGAACTCGGCGAAGGCCTCGAGCTCGCGGTACTGTGCGAGGTCCAGGCGCAATCGGCCGGCCACCTGCTTCATCCCCTTGATCTGCGCGTTGCCGCCGACCCGCGACACCGAGATCCCCACGTTGATGGCGGGCCGGACGCCCGCGTAGAACAGGTCGGGCTCGAGGTAGATCTGGCCATCGGTGATGGAGATGACGTTGGTCGGGATGTAGGCAGAGATGTCGTTGCCTTTGGTCTCCACGATGGGAAGGCCGGTGAGCGAGCCACCCCCGAGCTCGTCCGAGAGCTTGGCGCACCGTTCGAGCAGCCGGGAGTGCAGATAGAAGACATCGCCCGGATACGCCTCGCGGCCGGCCGGGCGGCGGAGCAGGAGCGAGATCTCGCGGTACGCCTCCGCCTGCTTCGACAGGTCATCGAACACGACCAGGGCGTGCTCCCCCTTGTACATCCAGTGCTGCCCCATGGCCGAGCCCGCGTACGGCGCGATGTACTTGAACGACGCCGGGTATGCAGCCGGGGCGTTGACGACCACCGTGTAGTCCATGGCGCCACGCTCGATGAGCGCCTCGACGACTTCTCGGACCGTCGAGCCCTTCTGGCCCACAGCCACGTAGATGCACTTCACCTGCCTGTCGGTGCCCCACAGCTCGCGCTGGTTGATGATGGTGTCGACCACGATGGCGGTCTTGCCGGTCTGTCGGTCCCCGATGATGAGCTCCCGCTGGCCCCGTCCGATCGGCGTCATGGCGTCGATCGACTTGATGCCGGTCTGGAGGGGCTCCTTCACCGGCTGGCGCGAGACCACCGAGGGAGCCTGGACCTCCAGGGCCCGGGTTGCATCCGAGGCCACGGGCCCTTTGCCGTCGAGGGGCCGCCCCAATGGATCGACCACCCGGCCGAGCAGGCCGTCTCCGACCGGGGCCGAGAGGATGCGGCCGGTCCGCTTGACCGGGTCGCCCTCCTCGATGTCGGCGAACTCCTCGTCGAGGATCACGCAGCCGATCCGGTCCTCGTCCAGGTTCGACGCCAGGCCGAGCTTGCCGCCGGGGAACTCGAGGAGCTCGTTGGCCATCGCCCGGGGCAGCCCCAGGACCACGGCGATCCCGGCCCCCGCCTCCCGAACGCGGCCGACCTCCTCGCGCTCGACCGAGGGCTTGTAGGTCTCCACCGACTTGCGGAGGGCCTCCGCGATCGTCTGCGGGTCGAAGGTCAGCTCTGCCATGGCCTCACACGCTCCCCAGCCGCACCCGCGCGTCTTCGAGACGGGTCCGGACGGTCCCGTCGAACACCTCGTCGCCCACTCGGGCCAGGATGCCGCCGATCACGGCGGGGTCGATCACCACGGTGATCTCCACGTTCTTGCCGGTGGCCTTGGACAGCGCCTCGGCCAGCTTCTTGCGACGCTCCTGGGTGAGCCGGACCGCCGAACGAACCTCGGCGACCACGTGCTTTCGCCGCTCCGCGGCCAACTCGGCCAGGCCATCCACGATCTGGCCGAGCTCCTTGGCCCTCCCCTGCTCGATCAGGAACCCCAGGATGCTCACCGTGTGAGGGTTGGCCCGGTCGCCGACCAGCTCCTTGACCAGCGCCCGCTTGTTCTCCGCCGGGAGGGCGGGGTCGGTGAGCGCCTCGTGGAGTCGCCCGTCGCGCTCGACGACCTTGGCGAATGCGAACAGCTCGTTCTCCACCGTCCCAAGATCGTCCTCCGCCTCGGCCACCGCGAGCAGAGCCTGGGCGTAGCCCTTCACGATGTCGTCCCTGGTGGCCACTACGCCTTCCCGTTCCTCGATCCGGACACCTGCTCGATGAACTCGTCGATCAGGTTCTGCTGCGTCGTCTTGTCGAGCTCCTTCTCCACGACCCGCTCGGCCAGGTCCACGGCGATCTGGCCGACCTGGGCGGAGAGCTCCCGGAGCACGCGGTCGCGTTCCGCCCGGATCTCCTCGGTGGCCCGGGCCACGGTGGCCGTGGCCTCTTGCTCCGCCCTGGCCTGGAGGTCCGAGCGTAGTTGCTCGGCGGTCTTGCGGCCCTCCTCGATGATCCGGTTCGCCTCCTCGCGCGCGTTCGCGAGCTGCTCCCGGTACCGGGCCAGCTCGGCCTCCGCCTCCCGCCGGGCGGCCTCCGCCCCCTCCAACTCGCCCTGGATCTTGTGCCTGCGCTCCTCCAGGATCTTGTTGAGCCGGGGGATGGCCCACCTCGTCATGAACGCGAACACGATGCCGAAGGCGATCGCTCCAACGATGATCTCGGAGAGTTGGGGGTACAGGTCCTTCTTGTCGCTCACGGCCTCCTGGGCCAGCAGCCCGAGCGTTGCAATCATCGTCACGGTCGCCCCCTAGGTGATGAAGTACAGGACGAAGCCGAACAGCGCGAGCGCCTCGACCAGTCCGATGCCGATGAACATGACGGCCCGGACCTGACCGGCGTATTCGGGCTGGCGGGCCATGGCCTCGACGGACCTCCCGATCAGGATCCCGAGGCCGATTCCCGGGCCGATGGCCGCCAGGCCGTAAACCAGGCCCTTGCCGATGGCTTTCACCCCGGTGTCCGTCACGGCCGCAAGCACGCTTGCCGCCAGATGGGCTACCACGACCATGTGCTTCCCCCTTCGTTCAGTGAGCTGCCTCCATCGCTTCTGAGATGTACGAAGCCGACAGTACGGCGAAGATGAACGCCTGCAAGATCGATACGAAGATCTCGAACGCGACGAACGCTACGGCCATCACGCTCGAGATGAGGCCGAAAATGATCAGGAAGTTCGCCGTCGAGAACAGCGCCAGGGTCCCCAGGAAAAACACGGCCAGCAGGAAATGGCCGGCGACCATGTTCGCGAAGAGACGGACCGTCAGCGTGATCGGCCGAAAGATGATTTCGGAGACGAAGTTGATCAAGGCGATCAGGGGCTTGAGGACGATCGGGACGCCCGGGGGGAACATCACCTTCCGCATGTATCCGAGGAACCCATGCCTCCGGATCCCAACTGTGTTGTACGTGAGCCACGAGATTGTCGCGAGAACCAGTGGGAAGGCGATCCGCGCGTTCATGGTCGCGTTCACGCCGGGGATTACCTCCCAGATGTTCCCGAACAGAATGAAGAAGAAAAGCGAGGACAGGAACGTGAAGAACACCATTCCTTCCTGGCCGATCATCTGCAATACGATGTTCTCCCGGACGAACTGGAAGCCGAGCTCCGCCACGAGCTGCAGCTTGCCGGGGACGATCGCCGGCTTCCTGAATGCGACGTAGAAGAATCCGACAGTGCTGATGACCGCAAGTGTGACCAGGAAGAAGATGAAGTTGTAGCAAGCCGTCACTCCTAGGACCCGAACGGATGGTCCCCAACACGGCCAGATGAAGTCCTTGGTGGTCGGCTTCTCGAACGCCGCCAGCATCCCCGGGATCACTTGGCTCGCTTGGGTGGCCCGGATCAAGGAAATCACCTTTGGCGGTCCCCCTCCGATACCCACCACGCGCCGGAACGGTTCACGATCACTCTCATCTCGAACGCCAGAAGGAACATGGTTGCCGGCACCACCGCCAGCGCGAATGCGAGCGGCGAGAAAAAGGCGAACGTGTTCAGGACGGCCATGACGGTTACGATGGCGGCCAGACGCACGATGACCCCGCCCACCGCCACCGAGGCGAGGAGGACGAGGGAGAACCTGGCTGCACGGGCCAGCGAGAGGCCGTGTGCCGCGAAGTTCAGGGCCACCACCGCGGCCCCAATGGCGGCCGACCAGCCGGCATCCCACCCACGGAGGGCGGTCCCGGCCGCGAGGGCCAGTAGCACGGCGGGAAGGAAGAACGGTAGGGCCTTCCGCACCATCTCGCGCTCAGGCTCGACCGTCACCATCTCTCCTTCCGTACTGAACGTACACGAGGTAAACACCGAGGACGGCCCCCGCGACCATGCCGACCGCGAAGAAGACCCGGCCGACTCCGATCAAGAGATCGATCAGGTACCCGAGACCCCCGCAGACGAGGATCCCCGCAAGCAGCGTCGAGGCGATCCCCCATCCCGTACCCATGCCAGACCACGCGTCGTTCCGCCGTGGTCCCTCCGACATAGGGGCGCGAGTATATCCGTGCTCGACTTCGCCCGTCAAAGGCTCCGTACGTCGTTTCCGCAGGTAGAAGGCACTTTCCGTCCAGCTTGTGAAGGATTTCACGAAGCTTCGACCGATTGGCCTTGAGCCGCTCAGGCCCGCCGGCGCTGCACCACCACGTTGGCGACGGCGGCGAGCAGGCCCGCCCCGAAGAGGAGGGTGCCCATCACGTTCACCTGCGGGGGGAGCCCGATACGGGTGGCCCCGAACACCCAGATGGGGAAGGTCTGGGTCTGTCCCGAGACGAAGTTGGTGATGACGAAGTCGTCGAGGGACAGGACGAACGCCAGCAGGAACCCGGCCAGGATGGCCGGCGCGATGAGCGGCAGCGTGACCTTGTAGAAAGCCGTCACCGGGTTGGCGAACAGGTCTTGAGCCGCGTCCTCCAGGGACCGGTCCAGGCCCTGGACCCGGGCCCGCACGGTCACCGCCACGAAGGGGATGGAGAACCCGATATGGGACACCAGGATCGTCCGAATGCCGAGCGGCAGCACGCTGCCGAGGAACGACACCCGGCTGTTGGCCAGGACGAACATCGACAGGAGCGATGAGCCCAGGACGATCTCGGGCACGGCGATGGCCAGGAAGATCAGGAAGTTCACCGGGGCCCGTCCGCGGAACCAGTACCGCCCGAGGGCCAGGCCGAGGAACGTTCCGAGGATCGTCGCCACGACGGCGCTCACCGGCGCCACGATGAGCGAGTTCTTCAGCGCGCCGGTCAGCCCGGCCACCCCGAACAGGTCCCGGTACCACTGGAGCGTGAATCCCCAGAACTTGGGGGTCTGCCGGTCCCCTGGGATCGCGTTGAACCCGTACAGGATCATCACGAACACCGGACTGGTCAGGTACAGGATCATCAGCCACGTGTAGGTGGGCAGGAGGAACCTGGTCAAACGCTTGCGCGGTGCGTTGATCGGCGCGAGCTCCTGGGCAGCGACCTCCCGCGGCTCGGTGGCGACGGCGCTCATGCCGCCCCTCCTGCCGCTGCCGCGATCGTCGAGTCCTCCGTCCCCAGGATCCTCGCGTACAGGCTGGCCAGCACGAGCATCCCCAGCATGAGGATCACCGAGAGCGCGGCCGCCTGCGGATAGTCGTTCTGGGTCAGGAACTTGTCCTGGATGATGTTGCCGATCATCGTCGTGCCGGGCCCGCCAAGGACCGCCGCATTCACGTAGTCCCCGGTGGCCGGGACGAAGGTGAGGAGGAACGCGGCGAACACTCCCGGCAGGGAGAGCGGCCACACCACGTGCCGGAAGGCCTGCCACCTGCTCGAGTAGAGGTCCTTCGCCGCCTCCACCAGGCGCTTGTCGATCCGCTCGAGGGCCACGTAAAGGGGCAGCGCGGTGAACGGGATGAAGTTGTACGTGATCCCGGCGACCACCGCGAGAGGCGTCGCCAGGACATGGTACGAGTCGGGCAGGAGCCCAAGGCTCTTCAACGGCCCCAGGATGAACCCGTTGTCGCCGAGGATGAACTTCCACTGGATCGTCCGGATGACGAAGGACACGAAGAACGGGATCAGGATCAGCAGCAGGAGCGAGGACTTCCATCGCCCGCCGTAGAAGGCGATCCAGTACGTCATGGGGTAGGCCAGCAGCAGCGCCACGAACGTGACGATCAGCGAGTACTCCACGGACCGGATGAAGAACTTCTGGTACTGCTGGAGACCGTCGACGTAGTTCGAGAACTCCCAGGTGAAGTGGAAACCGCCGGACAGGATCCCGCCGGACTGCAGCGAGGTATACGCGAGCAGCAGCATCGGCAGGAAGAGGAACAGGAGCAGCCAGGCCCCGGCCGGGCCCAGGAGGTAATAGGGGACGAGTCGCCGACGGGTCTGGAGCCCGCGCTCGTCTGACCTCGGCTCGCCAGACGTGCCCCGGACCGTCCCCCCCTCGGCCATCCCTCCGGCGTTCTCCCTATCAGCCCTGCGAGATGGGGAGGAAGATGGAGTCGAACTCCTCCCGCTCGTCGTCGGTCTTCAACTCGCGCCCGTACGACGTCCTGGCCAGGAGCGCGTCATCCGGATACATGTAGGGGTTATCCCCGGTCGCCAAGAGCTTGTTCGCGTACCCCTTGTAATTCTGCTCCTGGGCCTTCTTCGCGTCCCTGAGGATCAGCTGCTTCGTTGCGGGGACCGGGGAGAGATACAGGACCCACTCGGTGACCGCCGTGGCGACCTCGGGCTGGTAGTAGTAATCCATCAACTCGATGGCACCGGCCGGATTCGCCGCCTCCGCCGGGACCAGCATGTTGTCCACCCAGTGCAGGGCGCCATCCTCGGGGAAGTTCCAGTCGAGGTTGTCGTAGCCCGACCACGTCTTGTAGTAGAGGACGTCCCCGGACCAGGCCATGGTGGCCGACAGGTTGCCGGCGGTCAGGTCGTCGATGTACCCCTGGTCGTAGTACTGGCGGATCACGCCGGAGTCCCGCTGCTTGAGCATCCAGGCGGCCGCCTCCTTCCACTCGGTCGGCCCCGACGTCGTCGGGTCGATGCCCAGGTTGATCATGACCCAGTCCGGCATGTCCTCCTTCAACATGCCGACGAGACCCTTCCCGACCTTGTCCGGGTTGGCCAGGTCGTCCATCTTGGTGACGGGGCCCTTGACCAGGTCGTTGTTCACGCCGATCCCAGTGAATCCCGACTGCCAGGCCATCGAGTGCTTGTTGTTGGGATCGTATGTGGGGTCCTTGGCCCACTTGGCCGCGTACTGATCGAAGTTCGGGTGCTTCGTGGGGTCCAGAGGGTAGACCCACTCGTTCTCGACCAAGGCCGTGAAGTACCGGCCGTTCGTGATGACGATGATGTCCCATCCGGTGTCCTGGCCCGCCTGCAGCTGCGGCTGGAGCTTGCCGAAGAACTCCGGGTTGCTCTGGATCGCTTCCTGGAAGTTCACGTCGATCCCGGTCTGCTTGGTGAACTCCCGCAGGGACGGGATGTAGCGGTTGCCTTCCTTGTCCTTCGTGTAGTCGATGTACAGGGGCCAGTTGGCGAAGTTGATCTTATCCCCGGGCTGCCCCCCGAAGATCTGCTTGGGGTCGAAGCCGGCCTCCGAGGTCTCCTTCGCGCACGCGGCGAGGAAGGCGCCAAGCCCGAGCGCGGCCGCCCCCCTCCCGGCGCCTTTCAGGAGGCCCCGCCGGGTCAGCCGGGCGCGCATCATCGCGTCCATGAGCGCTTCGTCCCGATGTGGGCGGTCCGCTCCCTCGTTCATCCTTCCTCCTCTTCCTCGAGCTCCAGATCTTCTTGCGGCAAGACCGCGAACGTGTGCTCCGGCTCCCACGACAGGCGCACCCGCTCACCGGGATGCGGCGCCGGCCTGGCTCCCAGGTTCTGGACCCACACGGTCAGCGTCGCTCCGCCCGGGCCCTCCACCTTGTACTGGTGGCTCACCCCGATATACGTGGACATCCTGAGCAGGCCGCTGACGGTGTTCAGGCCGGGCGAGGACGTCTGATCGTTTTCGGGTTCGATCGTGATCTTCTCCGGCCTGACCCCCACCTTCACCGAGGCGCCGGATCCGAACGGAGCTCGTTCGGACGGGAGGTTGACGGCGTCGCCCCCGGTCAGAAGGACGGTCGACGTCCCGTTCCTCTGTTCCTTGAGCTCTCCATCGAGGAGGTTCGATGCGCCGAGGAAGCTCGCGACGAACTCGGTCTGCGGGTTCTCATACACGTCTTCGGGGGGCCCGATCTGCTCGGCCTTGCCATGCCGCATGACGGCCAGGCGGTTCGACATGGTCATGGCTTCTTCCTGGTCGTGCGTGACGTAGATGAAGGTGATGCCGACCTCCTCCTGGATCCGCTTCAGCTCGAGCTGCATCTGCTTGCGGAGCTTGAGGTCCAGGGCGCCCAGGGGCTCGTCCAGAAGGAGCACCTTGGGCCGGTTGACCAGCGCCCGAGCCAGCGCCACCCGCTGCTGCTGGCCCCCGGACATCTGACCCGGCTTGCGGCGGTCGAAGCCCACCAGGTCCACGAGCTCGAGCGATTCCCTCACCCGACGCTCGACCTCGGACCTGTCCACCTTCTTGCGGCGAAGGCCGAAGGCCACGTTCTCGAACACGTTGAAGTGGGGGAACAGGGCGTAGGACTGGAAGACCGTGTTGACGTTGCGCCGATAGGCGGGGACCGAAGTGACGTCGACCCCTCCGAGGTAGATGGCGCCCTGCGTGGGATCCTCGAACCCGCCGATCATGC
>DASPWN010000344.1:0-1846 GCA_035637835.1 Actinomycetota bacterium
GAGACACGGACCTCCAGGGAGACGGCCTGCGCGCCCGCCGCGACCGCGTTCTGGATGAGGTCGAGGAGCAGGCGCATCCCGATCTTGTTGCGCTGGTGCTCGGGGTCGACGGCGATGTTCGTGACGTGGGCCTCCTCCCCGGAGGAGATGAGTCCGCCGTACCCCACGATCTCCTTGTCCATCCGGGCCACGAGGTAGCACCGGTTCCGGGTCTCGGCCATCTCCGAGAGGAACAGGTTGGGGCTCCAGGGGCGAGGATAGACCTGGCGCTCGATGGCCATCACGCCGCGGAGGTGCCGGCGGCGCATCCGGGTCACCTCAAGCCGTGGCGCCTCGGGCTCGCTGATCCCAAGCGATCTCCGCATCCGACTTCCTCAGGTAGAGCGGCAACACCTCGAACGACCGGTCGGTCTCCTCCCGGATGAAGCGCGGGACAGCCAGCTCGACCATCGCCGACGCCTGCGGGTGAGCCTGCCGGGGCGAGGCGAACTCTACCCCGGCCCCGACCGACTCGAGCTCCTTCCGATACAGGATGGCACCGTTACCCACGAGCAGCACCTCTTCCCGGGCCGCCTCCAGCTCGGCCGCCAGATGGCCGGGCGGCGCCACCCCGTACTCGTCCACGCGCATCACCCCCCCGGGTACTCCCCGGTACAGCGCATAGAACACCTCTCCTCGGCGAGCATCGATCACGGCCCCGATCAGTCGGCGCGTGTAGCGGACCCCGAAGGCCAGGACGTCGAGCGAGGGGATCCCCACGATCGGGACCGAGAGCACCTGGGCCAGGGTCTTGCCGGTCGCCACGCCCATCCGCAGCCCGGTGAACAGGCCGGGGCCCACGCCCACGGCGACACCGCCCACGTGTGACAGCTCGAGGCCCGTCCAGTCCAGCAGGTGCTCGAGGATGGGAACCACCTGGTCCTGCCGGGCCTTCGATGCGAGCTGCATGGAGGCCATCACGCCCTGCTCGGTGCCGAGGGCCACCGAGGTCTGGGGGGTCGAGGTCTCGATGCCGAGGACGATCATGCCGCCCTTCCCCATGGCTCGGTGAGCCGCTCAAGGCGCTCCCATCGAGTGGCCCATGACGGGCCCATCCCGGTAACCACGATCCGCCTCGCGTCCCCCTCGCCCACCAGGGTGATCTCCGCGAGCAGATGGTCGTCGGGCAGCAGGCCCTCGACCGCGTCGCCCCACTCGACGAGCAGCACACCACCCTCGGCCACCATCTCGTCCAGCCCGAGATCCAGGACGTCCTGCACCCGCTCCAAGCGGTACACGTCGACGTGGTAGATGCGGACCCGGCCCTGGTACTCGCGGACCAGCGTGAACGTGGGGGAGGCGACCGCTCCCTCGAACCCGAGGGCCCGAGCGGCGCCCCGGACGAACGTGGTCTTGCCCGCCCCGAGCTCACCGGTGAGGGCGATGACGTCGCCCTCTCCAAGGAGCGAGGCCACGGCCTCGCCCACCGCCATCGTGTCCTCCGGTACCCCGGCGGTGAGCTCGAGCCGCATCAGAACAGCCCGAGCTGTTCCTCGACCGGCTCAGGCATGTCGGCCAGCGCGCGTTTGATCTCCTGGAAGTCCGAGCGAAGGGCAGCCATCTGCGTCGAGGCCTCGCCGCCGCCGCGAAGGATGGCCGCCGGGTGGAACGTCGGGATGACCGTGCGCCCCTCGAGAGGGAACCGCTGGCCCCGGACCCGGCTGATCGATATCGGCTTGTCCAGTATGAAACGGGTGGCGAAGTTCCCGAGCGTCACGATCACGCGGGGCTCGATGAGGGTGATCTGCTCGCGGAGCCACGGCGTGCACGCGTCGACCTCCTCGGGCAACGGATCCCGGTTGCCCGG
>DASPWN010000345.1:0-2816 GCA_035637835.1 Actinomycetota bacterium
GGCCACCCCGGCTGCCCGCGAGACGGCTCGGGGGTGACCGCGCGGCCGGCCGGCCCGGCGTGGCACACTTGACCGACAGCCCCGGCCGGAAGGACGAGCGATGGACATCCCGCAGGAGCGAAAGGTCGTCACCGAGATCCCCGGTCCGAAGTCCCTCGAGTGGTTCGAGCGCCGGAAGGCCGCCATCCCCCAGGCCGTGTTCAACGTCCACCCCATCGTCACCGCCCGCGCGTCAGGCTCGATCATCGAGGACGTCGACGGCAACCGGCTGATCGACTTCGCCACGGGCATCTCGGTCCTGAACGTCGGCCACACGCCGCCTGAGGTGGTGGCTGCGGCCCAGAAGCAGCTGGAGCTCGACACCCATACGTGCTTCCACGTGACGGCGAACGAGCCGTACATCGAGCTCGCGGAGCGGCTGAACGCCTTGGCGCCCGGCGAGTTCGACAAGCGGACGATGTTCGCGAACTCCGGGGCCGAGGCCGTGGAGAACGCGGTGAAGATCGCCCGCAAGGCGACGGGGAGGCCCGCGGTGGTCACGTTCGACCACGCGTTCCACGGGCGGACGCTCCTGGCCATGTCGCTCACGGCCAAGGTGATGCCGTACAAGCAAGGGATGGGCCCGTTCGCCCCCGAGATCTACCGGCTTCCCTTCGCCTACGCGTACCGGTGGCCGAGCGGTCCGGAGCACTGCGCCGAGGAGGCCCTGGCGTACGCGAGGGACGAGATGCACAAGCAGATCGGCGAAGAGAACATCGCAGCGGTCATCGTGGAGCCGATCCAGGGCGAGGGTGGGTTCATCGTGCCGGCGCCGGGGTTCCTGACGGGCCTTGCCGACCTGTGCCGGGAGCACGGGATCGTGTTCATCGCCGACGAGATCCAGAGCGGCATGGGCCGGGCCGGACGGTGGTTCGCCATCGAGGACGAGGGCATCGTCCCCGATGTCGTGACCACGGCGAAGTCGCTCGGGAGCGGCATGCCCATCTCGGCGGTGACCGGGCGGGCCGACCTGATGGAGTCGGTTCACGTCGGCGGCCTGGGCGGCACGTACGGCGGCAACCCCGTTGCGGCGGCGGCGGCGCTCGCGGTGCTGGAGAAGATCGAGCGGGAGGAGTTGTTGGAGCGGTCCCGCACGCTCGGCGAGCGCATCCTGGCTCGGCTCCTCGATATGCAGTCCCGGCACGCGCTGATCGGCGACGTCAGGGGCCGGGGGATGATGACGGCGGTCGAGCTCGTGGCGGACCGGGAGACCAAGGAGCCGCTCGACGGTCCGACCGGAACCGGTATCGTGCAGCGCTGCCTGAGCGAGGGGGTCGTGATCCTCAAAGCCGGGACCTACGACAACGTGATCCGTCTGCTCCCGCCGCTCACGATCGACGAGGCCCTGCTGGACGAGGGCCTCGACGTCGTGGACCACGCCATCGGCGCGACCTCCCAGTAGGGGGATGCGGATCCCCGAGGAGGCCAGGGACCTGCTGAAAGGCGCCGCGCTGGCCACGGTGGTCACCCTCGACCCCGACGGCACCCCACAGGTCACGGTGGCATGGGTCGGCGTCGACGGTGAGGAGGTGGTTATCGCCACGATGCCCGACCAGCGCAAGCTCCGGAATCTCCGCCGTGATCCCAGGATCGCCGTCACCGTCCACGCCACGACGAGGAACACCGCCGGCCTCACCGAGTACCTTGTGCTGTACGGGCGCGCCCGGATCACCGAGGGCGGGGCGCCGGAGCTGCTCCAGGAGCTTGCCCACACCTACATCGGCCCACATGTGAAGTTTCCCCCGATGCCCAACCCGCCGCCCGGATTCGTCACGCACGTGACGGTAGAGCGGATCGGCGGCGTGGGCCCGTGGACCCCGGAGTCGCCCTAGGAGTAGTCCTCGCGACGGCGCCACCCGCGACGGCCTGCGGCCCGCCCGCCGCCACCGTGGAGGCTGAGGTCGACGAAGACGCCGATGATCAGGACGACGAGGCCCCACCCCTTCACGCCGTCGAAGGCGTTCTGCGCGATGGCGTAGGCGATCGTCGTGCTGGGCAGGAAGAAGAACCCGAGCGTGGGCCAGAACCAGCTCCCGTAGGCCCGGCTCAGGTAGTTGGTGAAGATCCACAGGATGAACAGCACGACTCTCGGCGTGAGGAGCCCGAACACGAAGATCAGACAGCCCATCGATCGCCCTCCCTCGTTGCCAACCGGAGCGATCCTACCGACTTGCTAGGGTCGGAGCGTGACGTCGGACGGTGAAGGGGGCGGGCGCCGGCGGAACCGGCGCCCGCCCCTGCGCGGCCTGGCCGTCGACATCACGCCGCTTCGCGCATCCCGTGACTTCCGCTTGATCTGGACCGGCCTGCTCGTCTCTGAGCTCGGCTACCAGTTCACGTTGGTGGCCACGTTCGTCCAGGTCCAGCGGCTCACCGGCTCGCCGGCGGCGGTGGGGGTCATCGGGCTCGTTGGCCTGGTGGCGCTCGCGGCTGGCACCCTGATCGGCAGCACCATCCTCGACGCGTACGACCGGCGGAAGCTGCTCGTCCTGGCCCAGCTGGGCTACATGGCGGCATCGGGACTGCTATTGGGCGGCGCGCTCGTGGGCCGTCCACCCGTGGCGCTGATCTACGCGGCGGTCGCGCTGATCGCCGCGGTCTCGGCCATCGACGGGCCCACCCGCTCGGCCATGACGCCCCGCCTGGTGGGCCGGGAGCTCCTCCCCTCGGCGCTGGCCCTCAGCCAGGTGATCTGGAACGGGACCGCGCTGGTCGGACCCGCGCTGGCAGGCATCGTGATCGCGCGACTCGACCTGTCGTGGGCGTACGGCATCGAT
>DASPWN010000346.1:0-6214 GCA_035637835.1 Actinomycetota bacterium
CGCCACCCCGCGCTACCGGGGACCGGAATCGCTCGGCCACCTGGGCGAGCGAGAGCTCCACGTACTCCTGGTCGGCACCGAGCTTGAGCGCGATCTCGGCGTTCTCCCACCACGCGCCGTCCTTCGCCGGTGAGGTCGAGATGCCGAGGTCCCCGGCCCGGGAGTACCACGCGTTGACGCCGTGAGCATCGCACCACTCGCCGATGTCGCCGATCGAGCGATCCGCCGCGCGACAGATCGCCAGCGCTGCGTCGTCCCCATGGAGCTCTGCGAGCGTCGGCAGCTCGTCCCACAGACCGTTCACGAACCCGCCGTTGCGACCGCTCGGCCCGCCCCCGCAGATGTCCTGCTCCAGCAGCACCACGTCGATGCCAGGGTCGCGCTCCGTCAGGAAGAGCGCGGTCCACAGGCCCGTGTACCCACCGCCCAGGATGACGACATCGGCGGCCGTGTCCCTCGCGAGCGGCGGACACGGATCCCCCGGATCGTTCGACAGCGCCTCCTCCATCCACCAGCTGCGGACGGCCCGGCGCGGAACGGGTGGGCTCAACGCGGCCCCAGGCTATAGCCGAGGCGGCGCGGGATGCGCGCCACGAAGGTCACCACGGGATTCGGGCGCCGCCCCCGGTCCTCGGCATCGTCCTTTCGACGGATGGCCTCGTTCACGACGAGCATCCCGGACGAGAGGATCGGTTCGGGGGGGAAGCGGAGCGGCTCGTGCGTTACGAGGGCCAGACGGGAGAAGCCGTCCTCCGCGTGCATGGCCAGGCTGGCCAGGATCTGGCCGCCGAGATGGCAGGGGGCGACGCCGTTCCCGGTGAACCCGAGGCCGTGATGGACGTTCCCCGACGCCGAGCTGCCGAAGAACGGGAGGTACGTGCCGGCGACGTCGATGGGGCCCCCCCACCCCGCGGCGAGCGGCACGTCGCGGAAGCTCGGGAACATCCTGTGCAGGTCGGCGGCCGCCGTTCGCAGGAACCGCTCGTCGTAGGTGAACCGCGGGCCGATCCTCCGGGCCAGGCCTGGCTGCATGCCCGCGCAGCCCATGGCGATCCGCCCCTCGGGCGTCGTCCGCACGTAGTGCAGCGACGGCCGGAGGTCACGCAGGGCCTCGCCGTTTGTCCAGTTGATCTCCTCCAGCCGTCCCGGCGCGGGCTCGGTCAGCACGATGTAGCTCCCTCGGACGGCCAGGTGTCGCCGGAACCGCTTCCAGTGGATGCCCCACGACCCCACGCCGATGACGGCATCCGCCGCCCGCACGGAGCCATCGGGCGTCTCGGCCATCGCCGGGGGTCCGCCGGCGAACCGCAGCACCGGCGTTCCCTCGAAGATCCGAACCCCACGATCCAGCAGCACCCGACGCAGCCCCCTGGCCAACCGGGCGGGCTGCACGGTGGCGGCATCCGGATTGAATATGCCTCCGAGCAGGACCGGGGAATCGAGGCGCTTGCGGACCTCGTCGGCGGAGAGCTCGACGAACTCGTCCTCCGCGCCGAGTCGCCGCGCTTCCCCGAGCTCGCGGCCCCAGGAGCCCTCCTGGAACGGGTTCGACGCAACCGCTAGCTCGCCGCCGTAGGTGAACCAGGCGTCGACGTCGTGGCGTTGGCAGAACCGGCCGATCTCGGCCACACTCCGGGACGCCGCGAGACACAACTCGAGGGCGTCGCCGTCCCCGAACCGGCGGGCCAGCTCGCCGATCGAGCTCCAGTACCCGTTCACGAACCCGCCGTTCCGTCCGCTCGGCCCGCCGCCGCAGATGTCCTGTTCCAACAGAACGACATCGATGCCAGGGGCGCGCTCCTTCAGGAAGTAGGCCGTCCACATGCCGGTGAAGCCGCCGCCCAGGATGACGACATCGGCGGCCGTGTCCGCCGCGAGCGGCGGACACGGCTCGCCCGGATCCCGCGCGAGCGCCTCGTCCATCCACCATCCGCGCGTCGTTCGCGGCGGCACCTCGATCGACGTGGAGTCCATCACGTGCTCCCTGGTATCGTGCCGATTCCGCTCGTCGGATACCGCGGGGAACCCCCTTCACGAGCGTATGGGCGAGCCGGTCGGAGTTCAACTAGCGAAGTACCCCACGAACCACGGTGTCGAGAAGGAGCCAACCGAAACCGAAGAGCCAAGCCATCGCGGCGACTGGAGCGGCGAGGTAGACGCGCTTGGGCTTCCGCAAGGCGATCCCGATCATCAAGCCCAGGATTGCAATCAGCGCTTTCAGCCAGATCCAATTCGAGGGATTGCTGAAACGGCCACTTACGGCCTCTATGCACACCCGAAAATTTGGGTCGAGATGACCCACGTTACAGGTGAAACTCGGGAGACGCGTTGCCGCCACTGCTATGCCTCCCGAGAAGAGGATCACGAGCGAAAGTGTCCAGCTTGTGGACCCATCGGACTGGGTGGGTCGCAACGAGACCCGCCGGGCAATTGCAAGACCCCCAAGACCAATCGGAACTGCGATGAACCAAACAAGTGCCGCTAGTCCCGGAGGAAAGAGACAGCCGTGCGTGCACACCAAGTCATCCCAAGAGGCCACGAGGAACGCACCGCTCGTGACGACAAGACAGCCAGCCGTTGTGTATCCGGCGATGCGTCCCGGCTTCGAAATGGGGTCCGGCGGCGGCCATCGTTCTCGACGACGAGCGTTCCACTGACTTTCGCTGGGCTTCATGGGCGAGAGAACCAGTCACATCTTGAGGAGCCGAGAGTATTTCCCGCGGCAATCGTCTCAAATCCGTGCGCCAACTCACGTATTCAGAGAGCACGTTCGTCTGTACACAGGGTCTCGGGATCTCCTCACAGCGATGTCGCGACCGTCCAGGGCGATTGACAGGACAGCCCGCGGGCCGGGAAGCCCCCGTCCTGGGGGAGTTGTCAAAAGTGGTTGACAGAACGCCACCAACTGGACGGACGCCAGCCGAGAGGTTGGCACGGGTGACGCATCTCTCCAGGTACGCAGGCACGGTCTTCTGCTAGCGTGCGGGTTCCATTCTGACCCAAGCGTTCGGAGGAGGACCCGGTGGGCGCGCGAGGACGTGGCGACCGGAAGCGACCACGGAGCTGGGAGGTCACGGAGGGGCCCGAACGCGCGCCGGCCCGGGCGATGCTGCGGGCGGTCGGGTTCTCCGAGGAGGACTTCGGGAAGCCGCAGGTGGGCGTGGCCTCCTCGTGGAACGAGGTCACGCCGTGCAACTACCACCTCGGCAAGCTGGCCGCGCTGGCCAAGGAGGGCGTCCGACAGGGCGGCGCGGTGCCGCTGGAGTTCACCACGATCGCGGTGTCCGATGGCATCGCCATGGGCCACGAGGGGATGAAGGCCTCGCTCATCTCTCGGGAGGTGATCGCGGACTCGGTCGAGCTCGTGATGCACGCCGAACGGTTCGACGGCCTGGTAGGGATCGCCGGCTGCGACAAGAGCGAGCCGGGGATGCTCATGGCCATGGCCCGGCTGAACCTCCCTTCCGTGTACCTGTACGGCGGGACGATCCTGCCCGGCACGTACGGGGGCCGAGACATCACGATCCAGGACGTGTTCGAGGCCGTCGGCGCCCACGCGAAGGGATCGATGAGCGATGACCAGCTCCTCGCGGTGGAACGAGCCGCATGTCCCACCGCCGGATCGTGTGCCGGGATGTACACGGCCAACACGATGGCCGCAGCCGCCGAGGCCATCGGTATGTCGCTTCCCGGCGCGGCTTCGCCACCTGCCGTGGATTATCGGCGGGAGGTGTTCGCCCGCGAGTCCGGGATCGCCGTCACCCGTCTGCTCGAGAAGGGCATTGTTCCCCGCGACATCATGACCAGGGACGCCTTCGAGAACGCCATCGCGGTGGTGATGGCCCTGGCCGGCTCGACGAACGCCGTCTTGCACCTCCTGGCCATCGCTCGCGAGGCCCACGTGGAGCTGGCCCTGGACGACTTCGACCGCATCTCGCGGCGCGTCCCGCACCTGGTGGACGTCAGGCCGGCCGGCAAGTTCGTGATGACGGACCTGGACCGGGTGGGCGGCGTGCCCGTCATCATGAAGGAGCTGCTGGAAGCGGGGCACCTGCACGCCGATGCACTCACCGTCACCGGCAGGACCATTGCCGACAACCTCTCGGAAGCCGCGCCGTCACCTCCCGATGGCACAGTGGTGCACGCCGTCGAGAGTCCCATCCATCCGACCGGCGGCACGGCGATCCTGTACGGATCGCTCGCGCCGGAAGGAAGCGTGATGAAGATCGCCGGGGCGGAGAGCCTCACGTTCATCGGAACGGCCCGGCCGTTCGACTCCGAGCAGGAGGCGTTCGAGGCGCTCACGTCGGGGAGGATCAAGGCCGGCGACGTCATCGCCATCCGGTACGAGGGGCCGAAGGGATCACCCGGCATGCCCGAGATGCTCGCCGTGACGGCCGCGGTCGCGGGCGCCGGTCTGGGCAAGGATGTCGCGTTGATCACCGATGGCCGGTTCTCGGGCGCCACGAAGGGGTTCTCGGTGGGCCACATCTCGCCGGAGGCGTTCGTTGGCGGGACGATCGCGCTGCTCCGCGACGGCGACCGTATCGAGATCGACGCCGAGAACCGGCGCATCGACGTGCTGGTGGACGAGGGCGACTTGGCCAGGCGTCGCGCCGCATGGAAGGCTCCCGCTCCCCGATACGAGAGCGGCGCGCTGGCCAAGTACGCGCGCCTGGTCTCCTCGGCGTCCGAGGGGGCCGTCACGTCGTGAGCCTCCCCGAGATATCCAGCCCCGACGCGCTCGAGTGCCGCGAGTGCCATACGAGGTACCCGGTCGAGCCCCTCACGATCTGCGAGGAGTGTTTCGGCCCGCTCGAGCCGGCGTACGACCTGGAGGCCATGGACGGGGTGGACTTCCGAAAGCACGTCGAGGCGGGGCCGGCCACGCTGTGGCGATACGAGGGCCTGCTGCCCGGGGGACCGGGCATCGATCGGGTCGATCTCGGCGCGGGCTTCACCCCGCTCCGCCGGGCCGACCGGCTGGGGGATCGCCTCGGCATCGAGCGCTTGTGGGTCAAGGACGACTCGGTCAACCCGTCGAACTCGTTCAAGGATCGCGTGGTCTCGGTGGCCATCACCATGGCCAAGGCCTTCGGCTTCGAGGCGGTCTCGTGCGCCTCCACCGGCAACCTGGCCAACGCCACCGCGGCCCACGCGGCGAAGGCCGGGATGCCGGCGTTCGTGTTCGTCCCGGAGGACCTGGAGCCGCCCAAGATCCTGGCCACCGAGGCCTATGGCGCGAAGGTCGTGGCCGTGAAGGGGAACTACGACGACGTGAATCGGCTATGCACGGAGGTGGCCGAGGTCCTCCCTTGGGCTTTCATCAACGTCAACCTGCGCCCGTATTACGCCGAGGGCTCGAAGTCATTGGGGTTCGAGGTGGCCGAGCAGCTCGGATGGCGGCTCCCGGACCACGTGGTGGTGCCGGTGGCGTCCGGTGCGCTCATGACCAAGGTCCACCGGGCGTTCCGCGAGCTCGTGGACATCGCCGCCGTGGAGGACCGGCCGTACCGGATCTCCGGCGCCCAGGCCGAAGGATGCGCGCCGGTGGCCGAGGCATTCCGCTCGGGCGCGACCGAGGTCCGTCCGGTGAAGCCGAACACCATCGCGAAATCGCTGGCCATCGGGAACCCGGCCGACGGGCGGTACGCCATCCAAACAGCCAGGGACACGGGCGGTGCCGTCGATGCTTGCCCCGAGGACGAGGTCGTCGCTGGCGTCCGGCTGCTGGCCGAGACCGAGGGAGTGTTCACCGAGACCGCCGGCGGGGTCACTGTGGCCGTGCTGAAGCGTCTCCGGGATTCTGGGGCGATCGGCCCGGAAGACGAGACCGTGGCCATGATCACCGGCAACGGCTACAAGACAGTGTCGGCCCTCGAGGGTGTCGTGGAGCCGACCTACCGGGTCGGGCCATCGTTGGACGAGTTCATCGCCGCCCTCCGCGGCTGAGGCTCCCTGGGTTCCACTTGCCTCGCGCTGCGAGGCGAGCTGGATGTATAAACGGTCGGACATCTGGCGTGGTTCCGTCGACCCCGATTCGGCGGACCGGGGAAGGGGGCTACGGATGGCAACTGACCGAGAACGTCCCGTGCGTGGCGTCCCGGCCGATCGCCGGCTCACCCGACGGGACCTCCTGGTCCGGGGAGCTGGTGCAGCCGGAGCGCTCGCGATCGGGCCGATCCTCGCGGCCTGCGGGGGGAATGGCGGCGAG
>DASPWN010000347.1:0-3258 GCA_035637835.1 Actinomycetota bacterium
CTCACGGCGTGCAAAGTAGTCGGCCCCGAGGTCCTGGTAGTCGGTGTGGTTGGCGAGCAGGTGCCAGGCGATCACGAGCATGGTGTGGGCCACGGCGAAGATGGCTTTGCCCTCGCCCTTCTTGCCGAAGCGCCGGAGGAATCGCCGGAACTGGGCGGACAGGTACGTGTCCTTGGTCCGTACCGCCGCCCACGCCGCCTCGCACAGCCCGCTCCGTAAGGCCGCGTCGCCCTTGCGGGCCCGGCCCGAGCGACGCTTCCCGGCCGACTCGTGGTTGCCCGGGCACAGCCCGGCCCAGGAGGCGAGGTGGTGGGCGGTGGGGAATCTGCTCATGTCCACTCCGATCTCGGCGATCAGGACCTCGGCCGTGCGGGTTCCCACCCCCGGGATGGTGCACAGGCGCCGGACCTGCTCATCGAAAGGGGCAATCACCTTCTCCACCTCGGCATCGAGGCGGTCGACCGCCGAGCTCAGGTGATCGATGTGGTCCAGATGCACATGGAGCAGGAGCGCGTGGTGCTCACCAAACCGGCCCGCGAGTGCTCGCCGGAGCTCGGGGATCTTGGGCCGCATGCGGGTGCGGGCCATGTCCGCCAAAGCGTCCGGGTCCCGCTGCCCGGCGATGAGCGCCTCCAGCATCTCCCGCGCCGACTTGCCGAGCACGTCGGAGACCACCGAGTCGAGCTTGATGCCGGCGTCCTCCAGCAGCTTCTGGATGCGTTGGGTCTCCTTGGCTCTGTCCTCGACCAGCTTCTTCCGGTACCGGGTGAGGTCCCGGAGGCGCGCGATCACCGGGGGAGGGACGAACGAGCCACGGAGCAGTCCGCACTCGAGGAGCTGAGCCAGCCACGAGGCGTCGGCCACGTCGGTCTTGCGTCCTGGGACGGCCTTCACGTGCTGGGCGTTCACCAGCAGCAGCTCGAGGGATGGCTCGTCTTCGAGCACATGCCAGACGGGGCGCCAGTAGACGCCGGTAGCCTCCATGGCCACCTGGGTGACCCCTTCCCCGACAAGCCAGTCCCGCAACCGCCGCAGGTCATCGGTGAACGTCCTGAACTCCCGGACCTGCTGGGCCCGACCTCCGTTACGAGCGGATGTACGGACGCATGCCATCACCGTCTTCTGGTGCACGTCCAGTCCGGCGCACCGGTCCACCAGCACCTCCATGGGCACCTCCTCCCGTGGTCGAGATGCCGCCCGGAGGAGCCTCACGTGCTCAAGAATCTGAGACTCGTGCTCGCAGCAACACTCCAGGGTGCCTGGAGGCTCCACCGCCAGTCTGACCTACGGGCTCACGGCACCAATGAGGCACGGCGTCGACGGGCGACGCCACATTTTCATCCCTCACGGGTGGCCCCGCCACTGGCGGGGCAATGGGGGTCTGACCAGGGTTCCGCGCGACGCCCAGCCGCTCGTGGCCACGCTTGTGCGATCGATCTTCGCCCAGCCATCCGCGGAGGAGGTTCAGGCCCAGCTCCACCGGGTGATCGAGCAGCTGGAGGGGCGGTTCCCGAAGGCCGCGGAGCTCCTGGAGCAAGCCGGTCCGGACATCACCGCGTTCTCCTCGCTCCCGGTGGAGCACTGGCGGCAGATCTGGTCGAACAACCCCCAGGAGCGGTTGAACCGGGAGATCCGCCGGCGTACCGACGTGGTGGGGATCTTCCCCAACCGGGAGGCCATCATCCGCCTCGTTGGCGCGGTCCTCGCCGAGCAACACGACGAGTGGGCCGTCGCTCGCCGGTACATGAGCCATCAGTCCCTGGCCAAGGCTCGCATCGTCCTGATCGACCGTGACGATGATGGGGAGGAGGTGAGGCCGGAGCTGGTGGCGGCCGGCTAACTACTCACGATCGACGAGGCTGAAGCGGTGATCTCGTACACCACTTGCGTGGGCGCGGCCCAGATCACGGCGCTGACCTGCGCGTCTTCGCGATGTGCGGTCCTGCTTTCCCACCGCTTGAGGCGGCTCCTCGGGCCGCGCGACCGCGTAGGGTGGCTGCCGGAACGCCCGCATCCATGCCTGGAACACATTGAGCCGAGACTTGAGTCTGAGAGACTCAGGTCTTCGCCCCAGGAGCGCGGGGCGCGAGGGCATCGGGCATCCCTGAAAGGCCCCATCAGGCCCTCCCGGCACCAGATCCGGGATGGGCCAAATGGGCAGGAGAACCGCCTGATCCGAATAAATGCACCCCACACCATGTCGTTTCGGATCAGGTCGAGGAGATCGGCCGCGTCGGTCTGGTCCAGCACCGTGAAGTCGGGGGAGATCCCGATGGCCCGACCGTACAGGCGAAGCAGCCGATTACCGAGCGCGTGGAAGGTGCCGCCCCACACCTTGCCGCCGACCCGTCCTCCGATCATCCGCTCGGCCCGGGCGAGCATCTCTCGAGCGGCCCGGCGCGTGAACGTCAGCAGCAGGATCCGCTCGGGCGGGATGCCGCGATCGACGAGGTTCGCGACCCGGCAGGCGAGCGTCCACGTCTTGCCCGAGCCGGCCCCCGCGACCACCAGCAGCGGACCGCCCAGGTGCTCGACGGCCGCCCGTTGCTGCGGGTTGAGGCGTTCCATCGCGTCGAACATGCGTTCGAGCAGGATAGGATGGCGGCCGGAGGCGGGCAAGGACCTCGATCGAGTCCTGTGCTCGATGCGGCAGCCGGTACCATCGGCGGTATGTGCAGAAGCATCAAGCGGCTCCGCGAGGGCGACGTTCCGGCCACCGAGACCGAGATCCGGGAGGCGGCCCTGCAGTTCGTCCGCAAGGTCAGCGGCTACCGGGCGCCCTCGAAGCGGAACGAGGACGCGTTCAACGGGGCCGTCGACGAGGTGGCCGACGCCTCCCGACGGCTGCTCGAGGCCGTCACCCACTCCCCGTAGACGAACGGCTGTCCGCGCCCGCGTTCCGTAGCATGGGCGCGATGTCGTATCCCCTCGAACCCGGCCCCGAGCAGATGCGCGCGATGGGCGAGGCCGCGCTCGGGTACCTGGTCGAGTTCGTGCAGTCCCAGGACGAGGCCGCCGCCTCCGACGTCGAGGGCGCGATCGAGGCCGCCCGCTCTGTGCGCGGCGCCCCGCCGGACGGACCCGGGAGCTTCGACCAGCTCATGGACACCGTGGATCTGATCGCGGCCAACTCTTACAACACCACCGGACCGGGCTTCCTCCCGTTCATCCCGGGAGGCGGGCTGTACGCCTCGGCGCTCGGCGACTTCCTCGCGACCGGGATCAACCGGTTCGTGAACATGTGGGGTCAGGCCCCGG
>DASPWN010000348.1:0-9313 GCA_035637835.1 Actinomycetota bacterium
GCCATCTTGCGGAATCTCGGTGCCATCTCCGCGCTGAACCTGGACGGCGGTGGGTCCTCCACGATGGTCGTGAAGGGCGAGGTGGTGAACCGGCCATCGCTCGGCCATCAAACGTTGGTGTCGACAGCGCTGACGGTGCTGCCGGGGGCGGACCCGGGCGAGCCCGGCTAGACGACATCTGCTCCCCATTCGGCCGCTGTGTACACCAGCAGATTCGCGGGGATCGGCAGCCCTCGGGTCGTAGCTGAGCTCGGCGCTTGAACGGTTCGGAAGACCGTTCGACCACTACGACGATGTCGATGTCGCTGCCCGCGCCCCACTCGCCCCGCGAGTAGGAGCCGAAGTACCCGCGTCGCACGAGACCATCTCGAGCGGCCGCCTCGGCGGCCCAGGCCCGACCGCCTATACAACTGCGGTCGCTGCGGCCCTGATCGCGACCACTCTCTTGTTCGCCGGTACCACACCGGCCTCCCATGAGCTGGCAAGGCCTCGCGCAGGGTCCTACAACCCCCAGGGCGGCGACACCCGCTCGCCATCTGAGCGGATCGTGACGGTGCCCACGGGCATCGTTGTGAGGATCACCGCCTCCTCGCCCGCGCGCGTATACGAAGCGTGGGTCACGCCGGCTGGCACGATCACCGTATCCCCGGGCTCGAGCGGCGTGTCGGCCCCCTCGATCGTCACGGTCCACCGGCCAGAGAGGAGGTGGGACACCTCCTCGTGGTCGTGCGTGTGCGCGGGCACGTGCTGGCCTCCAGCGACATCGAGCCGATAGGTCATCGATTCGGTCGAACCCCGCGTCGGTGACGCCAGGCCGCGCACGCGAATCCCCGACAGATCGAACTCGGGCGCATCGGCGAACCGCAGGATCGGCATCAGGCACCTCCGCAGGTTTCGGGATCGCGGGCCGCAGCATCATTTCAGAACGTCGCGACGAACCTTCAAGACCCGACGACGCGCCGCTGCTTGCCTGCAAGGCTGGCGGTCGTCTGGATCGCGTGGCCGATCGACCTCGTCCCGGAGTTCAGCCTCCAAGGACAACGGACCTCGACTGTCATGGCCCACCCCCACGGACCACTACTCCGTGTACCGTACGGCCTCCGCGGGAGGGAGGCGCGAGGCCCGCCACGCCGGTCCGAGGGTTACAAGCAGCACTGCCAGGTAGATCAGCCCGAGGACCCCTGCGATGCTGGCCAGGTCGATGCCGAACCCCGGCTGAGAATCGTTCTGGCGGTAGAACAGGTACCCCATGGTGACCCCGACAACGATGCCCACCACCGCCCCGATCGTGGCGGTGACCGCGGCCTCGGTCATCAGGCCGAGCATCACGTGCACGCGCTTGTACCCCACGGCCCGGAGGACGCCGATCACGTGCCGGCGCTCGGTGACGATCCGGAGAGCCACGATCCCAAGCGACAGGATCCCTACAACGAGGCCCATGCGCATGAGCACGTCGATGGTGGAGAAGAACGCTCGGTTAGCCCGGTCGGCCGTGTCGAGGAGGCTCTGGATCGAGTCGGCATCGACGCCCTGAGAGAAAAGGTCGCGTTCGATGGTCCTGGCCAGCTCTTGGGGGTTGGCTCCCTCCCGGACTTCCACCAGCATGCTGGCGCCAAGCGGCGCCGACTGGAACGGGGCGAAGGCACGCTCGTTTCCGAACAGCCCGTCCAGCAGGCCGAAGCTCTGCGACCCCGCGATGGTGAACGTGATCGGAGCCTCCGGTCCCTGGAGGGTGATCTTCTGGCCGGGGGTGCCGAAGTTCGCCACCACCAGCGAGGGGTCCTGGGCAACGGCCTCCCACACCGCCCGGTCGGAGTTGAACCGGTCATCCCGCTGTTCCAGCCGGACGGGCGGGGCATCGCCAACATAAGTCGCCACCTGGAATAGCGGCACGAAAACCCGCTCGCCGCTGGAGAACCCGTCTTGAGTCCTCAGAGGGCCGAGGTAGCCGCGGGTTGGAAGGATGATCGACCGGGTGACCTCTGCCCGTACGGCCTCCGGCAGCTGCAGGCTGGCTGAGCCGGTCGACAGGACCCGCACGTCGTAGCCGTTGCCGAACCTCTGGTAATCCGGGCGGAAGATCACGAAGAACACCGCGAAGAGGGCGAGCATCCCCACGATCACGGCGAACACGCCGGTGGTCAGGCCGGTCCGGACGGGCCGGCGGGCCAGGTACGCCAGGGGCGGCCGAAGGACGGCCCGAAGGCCGGCGAAGGCCCGGCCCAGCAGACCCACGACGGTCTCGGCGATGTGCAGGTTCGCCGAGGCCAGGAGGGTGAGCCCGAATACCGAGGTCAGCATGGCCACCACGAACACCAGGAAGAACGTGTTGGCGTCGGCGTTGGGGTCGGAACCACTGATCATGGCGAACGACCAAGCCGCGAGGGCCAAGCCCGTCAGCGTGGCGTGGGTCCGCGGCGACAGCCGCGACCTGGCCACGGACGACAGCACAATGATGAGGACGATCCCTCCGGCGAGCCGGAGGAAATCGGGGAGGGCCAGGCCCAGGAGGCCGAGCCCGCCGAAGACCGCCAGGCGGACGGTCCGGACCCATCCCCGACCCTTCTTCTCGGCCGGTGGCTCCGGCAGGTTGCGGATGGCCGCAGTGATCGTCATCCGAGAGGTCCTGCGGGAGGCGAGGAAGATCACGGCCAGCGTGAGGACCGTCCCGAGGGTGAACGCCGTGACCAGGGTCGAGGCCTTCAACGAGAAGGAGAACTTGAAGTCGAAGTCCGACCCGGCGAACTCGGCGAATGCCCGGGCGAACCGGCTGGCCACGAGCCGGCCGGCGGCGATCCCAACCCCGGTCCCGAGGACCCCCGCCGCCAGGCTGTACAGGGCGCCTTCGGTCACCGACAGGCCCACCAGCCGGCCGCGCCTCAGCCCGAGCGCTCGCAGCACGCCCATACGCGACCGGCGCTCTTCGGCAAGCATCCCGATGAGGTTGACCACCAGAGCCGCGCCGGCCGCCAGGACCAAGGCGCTCATGCCGATGAGCATGGCCCTGATGAAGACCGTGCCCTCCTCGGCGTTCTTGACCTCCAGGGCCTTGGCTTGGCGAACCGCGAGCGGAACCGGCGAGCCGAGCGCGCTCACCTCCCGCTCCAAAACAGGGGCGGCCAGCCGGCCGGCCTCCACGCTGTCGCGGATCCCTCCGGGGGCGGAGACCCTCACCACGTTGATGAGGTTTGTGCCGGCGATCCGCTGTGCGGTGGGTAGCGGAGCGAACACTACCGATCCCAACGTGTAGGCCCCTGGCCCCTCCGACCGGGCGACCCCTGCGACCCGCAGGTCCACCGGGGAAGGGGCGCTGGTCGACCCGGGGGTCTCCACGGTCACGTGGAGCCGGTCGCCGAGCCGCGCCTGGAGCTTGTCCGCGAGAAGCCGCGACAGGAGCACATCGCCGGAGGCCAGATCCTGGCCCAGGGTCCGCCGTCCGGTGGTCAGGGCGTAGGCTCCAAACGCCTTCTGCGAGTGGGGATCGAACCCGACCAGGGTGATCCCCGAGGTTCCCTGCCGGGTATCGAGGTCTGAGGCCGATCCCACGAGCTCGATCCCGGCCGAGACGCCGTCCACAACCCGGGCCACGGCCGGAGAGGCGGCCAGGCGGTCGGCAATGTCCTTCGGGAAGAACTGGTTGCCGCCCGTCACGGTGAGATCCACGTAGCCCCAGTTGTTGTAGGCGAACGCATCGAGCGTGGACTCCCCGACCGAGTCCGCAGCGACCAGGGCCGCAGTGATGGTGGCTGTCCCCACCATCAGCCCCGCGACCACCAACAGGGTCTGTGCCTTCCGACGGATCGCTTCGCGAAGGGCCAGCCGTCCGAGCAGCCTCCGACGTATGGCGAAGATCCCCACTGCCCCATACGCCAGGACGAACAGAGTTACGAGAACGCCAACTACAGGGGTCATTGAAGCTTGTCCTCGATCCGCTTCCCACCCACCGCGATGGCTCGAGCCTCAGTCGAGCTGGGACCAATGATCGCGGTCCCATCTTCGATCCGGCCGTCGCGCATGGAGACCGTTCGGGCGGCTGCCGCGGCGATCTGCGGATTGTGGGTCACCATCACGATCGTCTGCCCTTCCGCGTTCAGCTTGAGGAGGAGATCCATGACCGCCTGTGTGGATTCGGAGTCGAGGTTCCCGGTGGGCTCGTCCGCCCACACCACGGCCGGCCGGTGCACCAGGGCGCGCGCCACGGCCACGCGCTGTTGCTCTCCACCGGAGAGTTGATCGGGGCGATGGCTGGCCCGATCGCCCAACCCCACCAGCTCGAGCGTCTCCAGGGCCCTGGCCCTGGTTTCCTTGGCTCCGACCCCCAGCAACAGCAAGGGGATCTCCACGTTCTCCGCGGCGCTCAGGACGGGGAGAAGGTTGAAGGCCTGGAACACAAATCCCATGCTCTTTGCCCGGGACTCCGTCCGGTCGTTGTCCGAGAGCGCCGCCAGGTCGGCCCCGCCCACCAGGATCTCGCCTTCGTCGATCCTCTCCAGCCCCGACAGGCAATTCAGCAGTGTCGTCTTGCCCGATCCCGATGGCCCTACGATGGCCACCAGCTCACCCGTCGGGATGTCCAGATCGATGCCTCTGAGCGCCTCTACCACACTTCCGTTCCGGTAGACCTTTCGGACCCCTCGGGCCCTCACGATCTGATCCATCGCCCTCGCCCCCTTGCCTCGGACCTCCTCGCGGGCGCGTCGAAGCCGCCGGTGCTCCAAGGCTCTTTCATCTCGCGTCCTCGCGCAAAGGTACTTGCCAGTGGGTGGCAAGTCATCAACACACCGATCCCGAGCACCGCTAGCCCCCAGCGGCCCAACCCCCGGTAGCATCCCTGCGATGGATGGGCTCCTAGCAGGTCAGGTCGCGATCGTAACGGGGGCCGCTCGCGGTATCGGGCGCGCGACCTCCGAGCGGCTCGCCGCCGACGGGGCTCACGTCGCCTTCTTCGACAAGGACGGCCACGCCGCGGAGGCTGTCGCCGGGTCCCTCGGGGAGCGCGCCACTGTGTTTCAGGTGGACATCACGGATCCGGCCGGCGTGAGGCTCTCGGTCGAGGCGGTTCTCGCCGCCCACGGTCGTATCGACGTCCTCGTGAACAACGCCGGCATCTACCCACACACGCCGTTCGCTGAGCTCGCCTTCGACGAGTGGCGACGAGTGCTCGCCACGAACCTCGACGGGATGTTCCTCATGACAAATGCCGTATGGCCGACGATGGTCGAGCGCCGCTACGGGCGTATCGTGAACATCGGCTCGGCGACCTTCCTGATCGGCTACCCGGAGCTTGCCGCCTACATCGCGAGTAAAGGCGGCGTGGTCGGGTTTACCCGAGGATTGGCCTATGAAGCGGGGGTCCACGGGATCACCGTGAACTGCATCACACCAGGGTTCATCGCCACCGAGGGCACACAGGTCGAGGATCCGACCGGCGAGCTGTTCGACGAGATCGTCGCCGGCCAGGCAATCAGACGGCGCGGCCAGCCCGAGGACATCGTCGAGTGCATCGCGTACCTCGTGAGTCCCAACTCTGGCTACATCACCGGCCAGACGATCAACATCGACGGCGGCCATAGGCTGCACTAAGTCTCGCGGCAGGATCGAGGCCATGGCACGATCCGTGACTGGAGCGGGAATCGCCTCACACGCGGAGGTCGGCGAAGTGTACCGGGAGAACGTCATCTGGGAGGAACCGCCGGATGCGTGAGGGCGGCGGCTACGACGTCGTCATTGTCGGCGGAGGCCACAACGGTCTCACATGCGGCGCGTATCTCGCGAAGGCCGGCCAGCGTGTAGTCGTGCTGGAGGCTCGAGACGTGGTCGGCGGGGGGTGCGCCACGAAGGAGGTCGCTGCGCCCGGGTTCCGGCACAACTTCCACTCGAATTTCCACGGGATCATCCATATGGGGCCGGTCTACCGGGACCTGGAGCTCCAGCGCTACGGCGCACGCTACCTTTGGCCGGAGAACCAGTTCGGGCACGTCTTCCCTGACGGGCGAGCGCTCGTCTGCTCGCGGGATCTGGAGACGACCGTCGAGCGGGTCCGGCGCTTCTCCCGCCGAGACGCCGAAACCTTCCGCGAGCTCGCGCACGTGTACCGGCGGGTGCTCGAGGAAGGGATGATCCAGGCGATGTTCTCGCCGCCCGGAGCGCCTTCGCAGGACCTGATCCCGCTCGAAGGCATGGGCACCGATGGGCTTGGGCTCATCCGACAGTTCTTGTCCTCGCCGAATCACGTGGCCCGAGACCTGTTCCAGTCGCCGGAGGTGCAGACGTGGGTCGGGTTCTGGGTCGCCCAGCTCGCGGGAACCGGCGACGTGTTCGGCCTCGGCGCGAACTATCCGGTGATGATCGCCGGGTCGCTCGAGCCGTTTGGGTGGGCGATCTGCAAGGGCGGCTCCAACCAGCTCGCACAGGCGATGGCTCGATTCCTTATCGACCAGGGCGGCGAGATCCGCGTCGACTCGCCGGTCGCAAGGATCGAGGTCGACGCGGACGGCGCGCGGTCGGTGAAGCTCGAGGACGGCACCGTGATCCCCGTCGACGGGATCCTCGTCTCCAACCTCGATCCCAAGCACACGTTCCTCGAGCTCGTCGGCGAGCAGAAACTCGACGAGACGATGGAGCGCGCGGCGAAGCGCTGGCGCTACGACGTGATGTCGATGTTCTGCGTGTACCTGGCGCTGGCTGTCCCGGTTCGGTGGAAGGCCGCGGAATTCGAGCCCGCCGTGCAGCGGTGCTTCGCCGTGTCCATTTGCGAGTCGCTCGACGTGCTGGAGGACAACGCCTCAGACTGCCGGCTCGGCGTGACCCCGAGGCAGCCGGGGTTGTTCACGGTGCACCCCTCGATCTTCGAGCCGAGCCTCGCCCCGGACGGCCAGGAGTCCTGCTTCTGCGAGCAGATCGCCCCGTACGAGCTCAGGGACGGCGGAGTCGAAGCATGGGAGGGCGTAAAGGAGGACTACGCAGCGGTGGTGCTGGACCGATGGCGGCCGTACCTCGAGAACGGCCTTGAGCCCGAAGCCATCGTCGGAAGGTATGTCTCGAGCCCGATCGACATCGAGCGCGTGATGCCGTCGATGAAGCACGGTGACTGGAACCACGGGGAGATGTCCCAGGATCAACTGGGGCGCTTCCGGCCTTTCCACGAGTATCCGCCGTACCGGACGGGGTTCGACAACGTCTACCTGTGCGGAGCGTCGACACACCCGGGCGGCTCCATCGGGGGCGCGTGCGGCTACAATGCCGCAACCGTTATCGCTCAGGATCTCGGCATCGATCCCTGGTGGAAGTAGCTGCCTACCCAGAATGACCGACATTGAGCACCGGCAGCCCCTAACGAGGTCACACGGACTTAGCTCGGAACTGCTCCGCCCCTCACGGCCGTTCTCGGTTCGAACTCTGTGCCGATGCGCTGGATCACTGGCTCGGAGATCAGGTGCTCCGACGTGAAGTGCAGCCTGGCCCTGGTTGCGTGGGCTCATCTTGCCACGGAGCCGCGGGAGACAGGAGCGCGCTAGGCTTCGGCCGAGCGTCGGTCGAACCGGAGGAGGCTCGTGCGAGCGGAGGACGTGCGGTCGGTCGGGGTCGTGGGCTGCGGGCTCATGGGCTCGGGCATCGTCGAGGTCTGCGCTCGGGCCGGGTGTGGCGTGACCTACGTGGAGCCCACAGAGGAGCTGGTCGCTGGGGGGCGGGCCAGGATCGAGCGCTCGGTCAGCAGGGCGGTGGAGCGCCGGAAGCTCGAGGCCGCCGATGCCGAACATACCCTGGGCCGGATCGCCGGGGCCACCGACCTCGGCGCGCTCGCAGGTTCGCACCTCGTGATTGAGGCCGTGGTCGAGGACCTCGAGACCAAGCTCGACCTGTTCCGCAAGCTCGACGGCCTGACGAGGCCCGAAGTGGTGCTCGCCTCGAACACCTCCTCGATCCCGATCGTCGAGCTCGCGCTCGCCACCGAGCGTCCGGACAAGGTGGTGGGCACGCACTTCTTCAACCCACCGCCGGTGATGAAGCTCGTGGAGCTTATCCCGGCGCTCACGACCTCGGAGGAGACGCTGGCGTTCGCCCGCGCGTTCGGCGAGCGCCTGGGCAAGACCAGCGTCGTGGCCAAGGACCACGCAGGGTTCATCGTGAACCGCCTCCTAGTGCCCTACCTGAACGACGCGGCGCGCCTGTACGACGAGGGGTTCACCACCCGCGAGGACATCGACGCCGCGATCTCGCTCGGACTCGGGCACCCGATGGGACCGCTCGCGCTCATGGACCTCGTGGGGATCGACACGTGCGTCCACGTCGCCGACGTGATGTATACCGAGTTCGGGGACGAGCGCTACAAGGCGCCGCCCGTGCTCCGGCGCATGGTGACGGCCGGCCGGCTCGGACGCAAGAGCGGCCGCGGCTTCTACGAGTACGACTGACGTGACGCCCTTCCGAGCCTCCGCCGGGTTCACACAGGCGTGGAAGCACCTGCGCGTCGAGATCGCCGACGGGGTCGCCACCGTAACGTTCGACCGGCCCGAGAAGCTAAACGCGCTCACGTTCGACGCGTACGCCGACCTCCGCGACGTGCTCGGGGAGCTGCCCCACCGCGACGACGTCCGGGCGCTCGTGATCACCGGGGCTGGCCGTGGCTTCTGCTCCGGCGGCGACGTGCACGAGATCATCGGCGCGCTTCAGGGCGCCGACCAGCGTACGCTGCTCGAGTTCACCCGCATGACCGGCGCCGTCGTGCGCGAGATGCGCGAGTGCCCGCTCCCAATCGTGGCGGCCGTGAACGGCGTCGCCGCGGGGGCGGGCGCGGTCATCGCGCTGGCCGCCGACCTCCGCGTGCTCGCCCGCTCGGCGCGATTCGCGTTCTTGTTCACGAAGGTGGGCCTCGCCGGCGCCGACATGGGCTCGGCCTACCTACTGCCGCGCATGATCGGGCTCGGCCGGGCAACCGAGGTGCTGATGCTCGGCCAGGACGTTCCGGCCGAGCGCGCTCTGGAGATCGGCCTGGCGAACGACGTCGTGGACGACGAGGCGCTGGGTGACGCGGCGCGGACGCTGGCGACCACGCTCGCGGGCGGGCCCGCCCTCGCGTACTCGGTTACGAAGCTGCTGCTCGCGCGGGAGCAGGACATGGGGTTGTCGGGCGCGCTCGAGCTCGAGGCCGTTGCGCAGGCGCTCCTGCTGAAAAGTGCGGACCACGCCGAGTTCTACGCGGCGTTCAAGGAAGGCCGGGACGCCACCTGGACGGGCCGGTGACATCGTGGCGCACGAGATCCTGAACCCCGAGGGCCTGCCGCCGCCTCGGGGCTTCTCGCACGCGGTGATC
>DASPWN010000349.1:0-2586 GCA_035637835.1 Actinomycetota bacterium
CGTGGACATCCCCTCGGTGGTCCGCCGGACCGTCCTCGAGATCGGATACACGGACGCGAACTTCGGGATCGATGGCGCCACGTGCGGGGTGCTCACGTCGATCCAGGAGCAGTCGCCGGACATCGCTCGCGGGGTCGAGCACTCGCTCGAACAGCGCGTGGAAGGGTCGCGGGACGATCTCGACACGCTCGGGGCGGGCGACCAGGGCATGATGTTCGGCTACGCGTGCCGGGACACCGACGAGCTGATGCCACTCCCCATCGCCATGGCCCACCGCCTGACCAAGCGCCTTGCCGACGTCCGCAAGGCCGGCGTCGTCCCGTACCTGCGTCCGGACGGCAAGAGCCAGGTCACGATCGAGTACCAGGACGGCACGCCCGTCCGCGTGGACACCGTGCTGATCTCGGCGCAGCATCGTGAGGAGGTCGATGTCGACACGCTCCTCGCGCCCGATGTGAAGGCCGAGGTCATCGACCCGGTGCTCCGCGAGTTCGAGCTCGATGCCGAGGGCGTTCGCGTCCTGGTCAATCCCACCGGCCGGTTCGAGATCGGCGGTCCGAAGGCCGATACCGGGCTGACCGGACGCAAGATCATGGTGGACAGCTACGGTGGCATGGCGCCGCATGGCGGCGGCTGCTTCTCGGGCAAGGACCCCACCAAGGTCGATCGCTCAGCCGCCTACATGGCCCGATACGTGGCCAAGAACCTGGTGGCCGCGGGCTTCGCCGACCGGCTCCAGCTCCAGGTGGCCTACGCCATCGGCACCGCCCATCCCGTCTCGCTGGCCGTTGACACGTTCGGCACCGAGCGGGTCGACCCGGAGCGGATCGTCGGCCTCGTGTGGGACGCGTTCGACTTCCGGCCGGCCGCGATCATCCGCCAGCTCGACCTCCGCCGGCCGATCTACGAGGAGACGGCGGCCTACGGTCACTTCGGCCGCAAGGAGTTCTCCTGGGAGGCGACCGACCGCGCCGACGAGCTCCGCCGCGCGTTCGACTAACCCCTCCACGGACGAACGGATCCTCTCGGGACCCGTCGATATCTGCGTCGATCGTGCGGTGCTCTCGCTCGACCGGCCGTTCACCTACGGGCTCGACGAGGGCCTGGCCGCCGGGATCGGCTCGCTCGTCCAGGTGCCATTCCACGGTCGGCTCGTCCGGGGATGGGTGCTGGGGTCCTCGGAGGACGTGCCGGACCGAATGCTCCAGGTAAGGAACGCCGTGTCACCCGTCCGATTCTTCGACCCGTCGATGCTGGAGGTGCTGCGGTGGGTGAGCGAGCGATATGTGGCGCCGCTCGCCTCCGTGATCGCGCGGTCCTATCCCCCCCGCGTCGCCTCGGAGGAGACGATCGCGTCGGTGCCGCATCGCTCCTCAGCTCCCGTCCTTCGCCCCGACCCCGCGCGGATCCTCCCCGCCTACCGGGCCGGGTCGGAGATGCTCGGCGCGCTCCAAGCCGGCGCCGGCGCCTTCGTGGTGCGCCCGGCGCCGGAGGACGAGCCGGGGGTGGCGGTGGAAGCGGTGGGCGCGGCGCTCGCCGGGGGACGGAGCGCCATCGTCCTCGTCCCCGAGCTAGAGCCGCTCCCGGCCACGGCCTCGGCCATCCTGGAGGCATACGGCGATGGCGCCGCGCTGTTCGCCGGTGGGAGCAAGCGGGCCCGGTACCGGATGTGGCTCGACATCGAAGACGGCGCGTATCCGGTCGTGGTGGGGACCCGCCCAGCCGTGTTCGCGCCGACGGTGGACCTCGGCCTCCTCTACGTCTCCCGGGAGAGCCACGTCGGGCATCGCGAGGAGCGTTCGCCGTACTACCACGTCCGCGACGTGGCGCTGGCCCGGGCCCGGCACTCCAGTGCCGTCTGTGTGATGGCAGCCCTGTGCCCATCTGGGGAGGCCGTGACGTCGGGGGGCGTGGAGGTGGTCCCTCGCGTCCGGGGATGGCCGCCGGTCGAGGTGGTCCGGCCCGGCCCGGAGGGACGAGCCCCCCGCCTGGTCTCGGCGCTGAAGCAGGTGGACCGGGGGTTCCTGTTCCAGCCACTGCCCGGCTACGGCGTCGCGCGCGTGTGTCGCGCGTGCGGGGAGCCGGCCGCCTGCGCTGCCTATGGTGGGGTGCTCCGGTCACAAGCGGGGGCGGTCCAATGCACCGTGTGCGGAGCGAACGGCGCGTGCGCCAACTGCGGGGGCGCCGACTTCGGCATCATCCGGGGAGGGGCCGAGCGCGTGGAGGAGTGGGCCCGGGCGGTGGCCCGGGTGCCGGTCCGCCGGATAGGCTCGGGCGATTCCCCCGCGCCTCCCGGGAACGGCGAAGTAACGGTGGGGGGCGTGGAGGCGGTGAAGGACTTCGGTCCCCTCCGCCTGGGCCTGGTCGCCATCCTCGATGCCGACCAGGCGGCCCGGCGGCCGGGCCTTGCGGCCCGGGAGCATGCTCTGGCCACGTGGATGGAGGCGGCGGCCTGGGCCCGCCCCTCCGGTCGCGTGATCGTGCAGACCCGCCACCCGGGCGACCCCGCGGTCCAGTCCCTCGTCTCGGGGAACCCCCATCGCTTCCACCGGAGCGAGCTGCCCCGCCGGGCCGACGCGGGCTTCC
>DASPWN010000350.1:0-2425 GCA_035637835.1 Actinomycetota bacterium
TCCCCTCCCCGAAACCCCTCCCCAGCGCGAACGATGAGACGAGGCCAAGATCTCTCAGTTCCTTCATCCGGTGTTGACACCGTCTGAAGGAACGGAAGTACAGGCTCTTGATCTGGTGAGTGGAAAGGACCTTGTGCTCGAGCAAGCTGAGCAGGAGAGCGTGGTCTCGCTCATCGAGCGAGACCACGCGAACGTTTTGTTCTGCTCGAACCATATTCTGGGCACAGCTCCCCCCTCCTTCGGTGGGTGGCCTTCGGCCGAAAGGGCCCGTGACCTGGCCTTTGCGCTTCCGCAGCCGGCGCCGTCGCGCCGCCCAAGCGCCGTCCTACACGGCAGCGGGGTAGCGCGACGTCGCGCCAGGACACTGGCGCGCAAGACCGCCAGGTCGATGGATCTTCAGTTCGTGCCCCGTGCTCACCTCCTTCATCGCCGTCGCGCACGGCTTCCTCAGCCGCCGCCGAGCTCGCCGTTCGGCATCCGGCGCGGGTATCCCTTGGCGGTCGTCCCCGGGGCTCACTCAGGTGCTCCGGTCTCGAGCGCTCGCTGTCCGAGCGCTCGCCCCGGCCTCCCGTCTTCTCCGAGCGCGCCTACTCAATGAGGTGCCCGGGTTCGAGGCCGTCTGTTCGCTCGTTCGGCTCGCGTCTTTGACCGTCACGCCGGTGCTGCCGCGGACCTCCGCTGGGGGGCCCGAGCCGACCGCCCGTGGCGAGGGTGCCGTCGCCCTCGGAGCCTGCTCGCGGCGAACCAGTGGATCGCCGTGACTTCTGCTGCTGTTGTCGGGCCGATCCTGAGGGGTCCGAGTCCCCATTCACTCCCCATCGAGTCCCCCTTCGTGCCTGAAGCAGGGCGAGGCCCCTTCTGTGCTGATCCGGTTGATGCTCGACACTTCGGCTCCGCCTGAGGTGCGACAGGTGTCCCGCCTGATCTGCGACGGGTCCCGCCTGAGGTGCGACAGGTGTCCCGGCTGATCTGCGACGGAGTTCCGGTTGATCGTTGACACCTCCGCCCGGCCTGCTCTCGTGGGATCGCGGTCCCGGAGAGGAGGTCGGGATCGTGCTCGTGGAGGTCAGCGTGGTGGAGCAGCGCTACGACGCGGTGAAGGAGGTACTCGCCGACGGTCTTTCGGTCACCGAGGTTGCCGAACGCTATGGGGTGGCCCGTCAGACCGTGCACCGGTGGATCGGCAGGTACCAAAGAGGAGGACTGGGGGCCCTCGCCGACCGGTCCCACCGACCCAACGGGTGTCCGCACCAGATGCCCGCCGTGATCGAGGCCCGGATCCTGGAGCTCCGGAGGGTCCACGACGAGTGGGGACCGCTCCGGATCCGCCACGCCCTGTCTCGGGAGGAGGTCCAACCCGTTCCGGGACGTTCGAGCATCTACCGGGCGCTGGTCCGAGCGGGGGTCATCCAGGCCCGCCGCCGAAGAAGGCGCAAGGCCGACTACCGCCGCTGGGAGCGACCCGCCCCGATGGAGCTCTGGCAGCTCGACGTCATGGGCCGCGTGTTCCTCGCCGATCAGACCGAGCTCAAGGTCGTGACCGGGATCGACGATCACTCGCGGTTCTGCGTGCTTGCCCAGCTCGTGCCACGCGCTACGGCGCGGCGGGTCTGCGCGGCCTTCTCCGAGGCGCTTCGCCGCTACGGGCTCCCCGAGGAGGTGCTGACGGACAACGGCAAGGTGTTCACCGCGCGGTTCGGACCCCGTGACGCCGAGGCCCTGTTCGATCGGATCTGCAGGGAGAACGGGATCACCCATCGCCTGACCGCGGTGAGGTCGCCGACCACCACCGGCAAGGTGGAGCGGTTCCACAAGACCCTTCGCGACGAGTTCTTCTCGAAGCACACGTTCACGACCATCGAGGAGGCCCAGCAGGCCCTGGACGCCCTCGTCGAGGACTACAACGCGTTCAGACCCCATCAGTCCCTCGGCGAGCGGACCCCAGCGGAACGGTTCCGGCTCCGGGCCGTGGAGTCGCCCGAGCCAGCGGTCCAGGACCCCGTCGAGACTTCCGAGGACGCCGCGGCACCGGCGCCGCCCGACGACCTGCGACCGGACGGGCACCTGCGAAAGGTCGACGGCAACGGCCGGATCATCTTCGCCGGTACGCGGTACCGAGTCGCGCGGTTCCTCGCCGGCGAGCTCGTCGCTGTCCGGATCGACGGAGACATCGTTCGCATCTTCCACGGCGACGCCCTCGTCAAAGCTCACCCCTGGCGCCATCCCGTGGAGAAAGAGGAGGTGATCTGGAGCCACCACCGACGGTAGCGAAGGGAGGAGTTCAAACCAGGGAGGTGTCACCGATCTTCCGGAACCGTTCTGTCACGCGTCAGGCGGGACTAGACATCCGCCCGGTCCGGATTCGGCCGGAATCCTTCAGCTCATCGACGAGCCGGTCTAGGTACCGGCGAACGTCGCCCGTTGG
>DASPWN010000351.1:0-12591 GCA_035637835.1 Actinomycetota bacterium
TAGAGCGCTGCCCTTACAAGGCAGAGGTCGAAGGTTCGAATCCTTCAGCGCCCACCATGCTTGCTTCGTCACCATCGAGTACCGTCGAGGAGCCATGGGCGACCGCACGGAATCCGAACGCCAGCCGGATGAGGTGCCACGCCGACCGGCGTGCCCGATGTGCGGGTCCACGCGCACGCAGCCCTTCACCCACGCTGGCCCGGCGGCGCGGGTCAACATGAAGTGCACGAACTGCGGCCATCTGTTTCGGGCTCCGGCGAAGTCCTAGCTCCGACACAGCCGAAGGTCGGCCGAAGACAAACTCGTCGGGAGGCCGCTCGAAGAAGACTCCTCATCCAGCAGCGCGCACTCCAAGACGTGGGGGCCCTAGGGATGGACGGCGAGCGATCGAAGGGCGTGGATCTCAAGCGCCTGCGCGGCGGGCGGCTGGACCGCCTCCAGGAGGCCATGCGCCGGCACGACGTCGAGGCCTGCCTGCTGTTCAACGAGCCGAACATCAGGTACGCGACCGGAGCATCGGCCATGCCCGTGTGGAGCAATACGACGTTCGTCCGATGCGCACTGGTCCCCGTCGACGGTCTCCCGATCCTCTTCGAGCACCCGAACTCGATGCACCTGTTCAGCGAGCTCGAAGCCGACGTCCGCGCGATGCACGCGTGGGAGTTCACGGACGACGTCGGCTCGCATTCTGCCATCTTCGTTCGGGAGACGGTGGCGGCGATGCGAGAGCTCGGCGTGACCGATGATCGACTCGCGATCGATCGGCTCGGCACGCCGGGGTTCCTCGCGTTCCAAACCGCCGGCATCTCGATCCTCGATTCCGCCACCATCACGATGGCCGCGCGAGAGATCAAGACGCCCGAGGAGATCCGAGTGCTGGCCACCGGCGGCGACGTCGTGATGGAGATGCTCCGCGACTTCGAAGCTGCCATCCGTCCCGGCGTCACCGAACGCGAGTTGCTCGCGGTCCTTGCCGGCTCTTTGCTTGCCGGCGGCGGCGAGCACCTTGCTACGAACACGGTCTGCTCCGGCCCGAACACAAACCCCTGGCGAGCCGAGGCAACCGCCCGGACCGTCGAACGTGGCGACCTCGTCTACGTCGACACCGACTCCGTGTGCCTGGGTGGCTACTTCTTTTGCGTCTCACGGACGTTTCTGTCCGGCGACGCCTCCCCCACTCGAGAGCAACGGGAGGCGTATCGAGCGTCGCGCGAGTGGCTGGAGGCGATGAAGGACCTCGTGCGCCCTGGGGTGACCTGCCGCGAGCTGGCCGAACGCGCGCCACGGCTTCCCGACAGATACCTGCCGCAACGGTACGAATGCATGATCCATGGGATCGGGCTGGAGGAGGAGAGCCCCAGCGTGGCCTACCCGGGTGATCCGCAACCGAACCCCGATCGGGTCTTGGAGGAAGGCATGGCCCTCGTGATCGAGGTCTACGCCGGTGAGGTCGGCGGGCGCCACGGGGTGAAGCTCGGGGACCAGGTCGTCCTTGCTTCGGGCGGGCCGAGGAACCTCGCTCCGTACCCTTTCTGTGCTGCGCTTCTGTGATGAGGTCCGCGGTCGTGAAGCGCGCTATCTCTGGTCGGACCGGGCACCTTCGAGGTCGGGAACGACGACCGGGCCAGGGACCACGGGTCGTTCAATGAGCTCGATGGTGACGCCGTCGGGATCGCGCGCGTACAGGCACCGAACGCCCAGCCAGTCACCCTTCTCCTGGATCTCCACGGGCTTCGATCGGATCGGGACGCCCGCCTGAGAGAGCCTCAGGTACATCGCATCGATGTCGGCCACCCGCAGTCCGATGTGGGTGCCGCCCGGCCTGGCGGGATCGGGCATCAGCGGCTCTCCGTCCGGCGAGAGGTACTGAAGGAGCTCCAGGAGCTGGCCTCCTCCGAGGTCGACCTCCGCCCACAGCAACCGCACCCCGGGCACGCCGAGGATGGCCCCCAGCTCCGGCTCGCCACTCTCTCCCCGCCGGATCAGCGGCAAGCCGAGGAGGTCACAGTAGAAGGCGACGGACCGGTCCAGGTCGGCCGATGTGACCGACACGTGGTCCAGCCGGATCCTCCTCACGCGTCCCCTTCGAGCCGTTCCGGCACGATGTCCCGCCGGAACACGTCCTCCACGGTCTCCGCCCGCTTGACGACCTCCGCCATATCGTCGCACACCAGTACCGTGGCCGGGCGGGGCAGCGCGTTGAAGTTGCTGGCGCTCGCATCCTGGTAGGCCCCGGTGTCCAGGAATGCGATCACGTCCCCCGGCTTCACCTCGGGAAGGAGGACGTCCCTGCCCAACATGTCGAAGCCGCAGCTCATGCCCACGACGTCGACCGGCTCGGCCGGTGACGAATCCGCCCTCGTGGCAAGCACCATGATCCATCGGTTGTGTTCGATCAGCAGGTCGGGCAGGAACATCTCCGTCGTATCGGTCTCGACCCACGTGGGCGGGACCCGGTCGGCCTCCCGCTTCACGTTCCGCACGGTGGCCAGGTGGATCCCCGCATCCGCGTACAGCGAACGCCCCGGCTCGACCTCGAGAGTCTTCCCCGCGGGGTCGAGGCCATGGTGGAGCAGCTCCTCACGCAGGGTCGACGTGATGGCCTCCGCGTACTCCTCGACCGACGGCGCTCGCTCCGGCCGCTCCGCGCCCCGGTGAAGGGCCCGCCCCGTGGGATCACGAGGGCTGGCGAACCCTCCGCCGACGTCGATCTCCCCGGGCTCCCAGCCATCCCACGCGCTCGACAGGTCGGCGATGAGCGCGACGAGGGCGCGGACCATTCCCCGCCACACCTCGGTTCGGTAGTGGTGGCGGCCGAGATGGGCCATGACGCCGGAAACCTCCAGCTCCTCGGCCGAGAGCGCCGCGGGGCCGACCTTGAGCAGCTCCTCGGTGGGGATGCCGGGCTTGTACGTCTGGGCGAACGTTCGGATGGGGACGGGATCCTCGACGAACTCGGAGGGATCGACGAGCTCGACGTAGTCCGGACGGAGCCGGAACCGCACCGTGGCCACCTTGCCGAGTCGCTGCGCCGCATGGCGAACCAGCTCGACCTCCCGAGCGCTGTCCAGGGTGATCCGCGTCCCCGCCGACACGGCGCGGTCGATGAGCGCAGCGTCCTTCACCGAGCCGTTCACCGAGATGAGCTCGGGACGCACACCCGAGCGCAGAGCCGCTTCCAACTCGCCGGGGCCGAAGGTGTCGCAGCCCATCCCTTCCTGTGTGAGGATCCGACGCAGCGCGAGCACGAAGTTCGCCTTGATCGAGGGCAGCACGTTCACCGGTCCCTCGGGCCACCGCGAGGCGAAGGCCTCCGTGATCCGGTGGGCGGTGCGCCGGAGCTGGTTCTCGGAGATGACGTAGATCGGGGTGCCGAACCGAATCGCCAGCGCCGCGGTGTCGCACCCCTCGACGAAGAGGTGCCCGTCGCGCACCGACAGGCACTCATCGAGGGCGACGACCCCGTGGCCGGCCTGGCTCACGTCACGACTGGTAGATCGGCAGGAACAGCTTGTCCCACTGTTCCTGTTCCTGCGGGTCCAGGACCCGGTAGCCGTGCAGCCGCTGGTACATCTCGGCGGTGGGGAAGACGAGCGGGTTGTTCGCAACGTCCGCCATCCCCTCCTGACGGAGGAGTTTCTGTCCCCCGGGAACCGGTGAGACGTTCTGGATCCATCCCGTCAACATGGCCGCGACGTCCGGCCGGTAGAAGAAGTCCATCAGGGTGATGGCATCGACGGGATGCTCCGCGCCGATGGGGATGCACAGGCTGTCGGTCCACAACAGCCCACCCTCCTCGGGGACGACGAACCGGAGGTTGTCGTAGCCCGAGTTGATCGATTGGAGGACGTCGGCCGACCAGGCGAGCGTCAAGGTCACGTCGCCGCTTTGGAGCGCGCCGATGTATCCCTGGCCGAAGTACTGTCGGACCAGGCCCTCGTCGCGCTGCTTGGTCAACAGATCGGCGGCCCGTTGCCAATCGTCTGCGGTGGCCGACGGGGGATCCACGCCGAGGGCCAGGAGCGCCATGTTCGGGGTGTCCTCCGTATCGCGGAACATCCCGACCTTCCCCGCAAACTCCGGGTTGAACAGGTCTTGAAGGCTGGTGATCTCCCGTCCGGTCTGCTTGATGTCGTACCCGATGCCGGTGATGCCCGATTGGTAGGGGATGGAGTATGCGTTGCCCAGGTCGTACGGAGCCTCCTCGTACTTGGGGGCCACGTATTTCTCGAAGTTCGTCAGGTACGTGTGGTCGAGTGGGATCAGGTACTTCAACCGGATCATCGCGGGTAACCACTTCGGGTAGCCCATGACGATGAGGTCGTAGCCCGTGGCCTGCCCCGCGTCGAGCTGAGGCTGGATCTTTCCGAAGAACGACGCGTAGTCGTCGATCTGCTCGAGGTAGGTGACGTCGATCTTGGCTTCTTTCTGGAAGAGCTCGAGCGACGGGTGGACGACGTCGCCGCCCACCTTCTCCTTGTCGAGGTAGAGCGGCCAGTTGGCGAACGTCAGCTGGCCCGTCTTGTGCTGCGTGCTCCAGTCGAAGGCCGAGCCCTCGGCCTTCACCTTCTCGTTCCCGCCTCCGCACGCGGCGAGGATGGGACCCAGGGCGAGTGCGCCCGCCCCGGCCCCGGCATATCCGAGCAGGGCTCGGCGCGACATTCGAGGCGCCAGCCGCCCACCGGCCGACCCGGGGTCCTGGAGGAGCTCGTCGGTCACGAACGAACCTTACCCCGCCGACAGGGTCACGCTGCGAACCCCCCACGTGCTCCATGTCGGATAGTCGCCCGAGGCCGTGAAGCCGATGTAGTTCGGCGCGTCATCCAGGAGGAGCTCATCGGCGATCGAGATCGTCCGGGTGCGCGTCCACGTGCCCGCCGGTCCCGTGCCGATGGCCTTCACCGGCTGCCAGTTGACCGACAGCGCGACCTCTCCGGATCCGAGGTCGAACCCCTGATACGTCAGGTTGAAGGCCCCCGGCCCGCCCGGGGCGAGGTAGACGACCTCCTTCGGATGGGTCCGATCACCGCGCGGGATGTTGCCCACGGCGTCCGGCGAGCCGATCGGTATCGGGAGGGGGGGTGACTCCCGTGGGTTCGCCGGGATGGTCTTGAGCAGGTCCCAGGCGGCGGGATCGTCCGTGGTCATGAAGTCGTACAGGCTCCCCCCCATCAGCCCGTACTCCCTGACGGCGTGCACGAACCCCTCGATCTCCGCCGCGTCGTAGTTGTCCGCGACTCCACCGATCTCGTGGATCGCCACCGCAGGATTGCCGGTCCCCGCCCGAACCAGGCCGGCGCAGTTCGCCGCGTAATCGTGGACGGCCTGACCTCCCGCCGCGGCGGCCCCTGAATAGCACATGGGCAGGAACACGTCGTAGAACTGCGTCAGCGACGTGTAGGGGAAATCGGGCCAGAAGGTGGTCGGCTTGGCCAGGCTCACCGCATTGGGGGTGATCGCCCCGAGCGGATAGCCTGGGCCCACGGCGTGGCGGATCCGTTCCGACAGGTCCAAGAGCCTGGCCGTTCGGACGGTCGGGTCGGTGACCACCCTCGACTCGATGTCGAGAGCGAACGAGTCGACCCCGCTCCCTGCGGTCGAGCGGTAGGTGATCGCGGCCACCGACTTTCGGAGGTCGACCTTGACGTGCGCGAGCGAGGGAAGGTACCACGCCACCACCCGCATCCCCGCCTCGTGGGCCGCGTCGATGAACTCTCCCAACCGAAGGGGGAACATGATGTCGGCGTGGGAGAAGTTCGAGGTCTGGAGGTAGATCGTCCGGATCCCGTCGGACCGCATCGTCTGGACCGCGGTGGGGGGGTCGTTCCACAGCGCCGCGTCGTAGATGTCCACCCAGGTCCCCAGGCCTCGGTAGGCAAGGACGCTCGGTCTCGTGCCGGAGTCCTTCGCCGCCGCCCGGATACCGGCAACCGCGGCCAGGGCCAGGCCCGCCGCCAGGACGGCGCGGGCCACGCGCATCTTGGAGTCGGAGGTGTTCGGCATGGATCGCTCGAGGATGAACGGGCGCAGCGAGTCTATCGTTGCTAGGCTTCGACGGTGAGCGAGGCCACGCAGCAGCGAAGCATCGTGTTGATCCTGGCGCGGGACCTCGCATCCATGCTGGCAACGCCGATGCTGATCGTTGACGCGCAAGGCGCGCTCATCTTCTACAACGAGGCGGCGGGGGCGATCCTGGGGCGCCCGTTCAACGAGGCCGAGCCCGCGATCCTCAGTGACTGGGCCAGGGCGTTCGATCCACGGGACATGGAAGGCAAGCCGGTGGCCATGGTCGATTCATCCCTCGGCATCGTGCTCACGAAACAGATGCCCGCCCATCGGACCCTCCGCATCCGAAGCGTCGACGGGGTCGAGCGCGTGGTCGAGTCCACCGCGTTCCCGCTGTACGCGAGGGCCGACGAATTCGTGGGCGGGGTCGCCGTCTTCTGGGGGAAGCACGAGGAGGTTTGAGTGCGGGCCAGGATCTGGGGGTCTCGCGGCTCCCTGGCGACGCCCGGTCCCGAAACCGTCCGCTACGGCGGCAACACCGCGTGCATCGAGGTCGCGCTGTCCGACGGCAGCCTGGTGATCCTGGATGCCGGGACCGGCATCCGCGGGCTGGGCCTGTCGCTCGACGGGCGCCATCCCGCGCGGATCGACATCCTGCTCACGCACCTTCACCTCGATCACCTGGAGGGCCTGGGGTTCTTCACGCCCCTGTGGGACCCGGGCACCGACTTGCACATCTGGGGGCCGACCTCGCCGGTCCAGTCACTCAGCGAACGGATCGCGACCGTCTTGTCCCCGCCGCTCTTCCCTGTGCACTTGGTGGACATGCCCTCCAGCGTCACGTTCCACGATGCGCCGCAGGGGGAGTGGGCGATCGGGCCGGCGACCATCCAGTCGCAGCCCATCATCCATGCCGGGCCGACCGTCGGCTATCGGATCCAGGAGCAGGGGCGCTCGCTCGCCTACCTGACCGATCACGAGCCGGCGCTCGGCTCGGACCTTCGCTCCGTGGCGCCCGAGTGGATCTCCGGTTTCTCGGTGGCACGGCGGGCGGACGTGCTGGTTCACGACTGCCAATACACCGAGGAGGAATACCCGGCCCGGGTGGGGTGGGGACACTCAAGCACCGAGCACGTCGCGACCTTCGCCGGGCTGACCGGGGTGGAGCGCCTCGTGCTGTTCCACCACGACCCGATGCACGGCGACGAGCAGCTCGAGGCCATACTGCGACGGGTCCGCGACCTCAACCCCGACATCGGTGAGGTCGCCCTGGCTCGGGAGGGGATGGAGATCGACCTCTCGCCCGGCGCGGCGGCCGTCGGGTAGCGGCTTTCAGCTCTGGAATTACGCACTTGTGCTTTGGCCCGGGAGTGATCTATCCTCGGGGGTCCCGATGCGATGGGACAACCTCAGGCTCGACGTCCAGCCCGCGGACGAGCGACTGACGACCCCGCTGTTCGAGCAGGGCGCCGTGGTCCGGACGTTCGACACGCCGGAGTTCCGCGGCATCACCTTCTACGAGGTCCACGCGCGGTCGATCATCAACCGCGTTCCCGAGGCATCGCGCATGCCCTTCCGCTTCACGATCAACCCGTATCGGGGCTGCAGTCATGCTTGCACCTATTGTTTTGCTCGGAAGACCCATACGTACCTCGACCTGGACTACGGCCACGACTTCGACAGCAGGATCGTGGTGAAGGTGAACGCTCCTCAGCTCCTTCGTAACGAGCTGGCCCAGCCGAAGTGGTCGGGGGAGCACATCGCCATGGGGACCAACGTGGACACCTACCAGCGCGGGGAGGGACGGTACCGGCTGATGCGGGGGATCATCGAGGGCCTCCGCGACTTCGCAAATCCATTCTCCATCCTGACGAAGGGGACGCTGATCCTTCGCGACCTGGACCTGCTGGTCCAATCGGCGGCCATCACCGACGTCGCCACCAACTTCTCGGTGGGTTCGGTCGACGCGGAGCTGTGGCGGCTGCTTGAGCCGGGCACGCCCAGCCCCCTGCGACGGCTCGACGCCGTCCGGGCCCTCAACGACGCGGGAGTCCCGTGCGGAGTGTTGATGGCGCCAATCGTCCCGTTCCTGTCCGACACCGACGAGGCCACCCACGACACGGTCCGCGCCATCGCCGACGCCGGCGCCACCCACATCGTGCCCATCGTGCTGCACCTGCGGAAGGGTGGGTCCAGAGAGTGGTTCATGGGCTGGCTCGGGGACCGCCATCCCGAGCTCCTCCCTCGATATCGGGAGCTGTATGGGGCCGGCGCGTACGCGCCCACGGCATATCAGGAGGAGGTGGCCGAGCGGGTGCGGGCCCTGGCCGGACGCTTCGGGATAGGTCGGGCCACGCCGCACCAGGCTCGTCGGATGGCGCCTGTGTCTCCCCAGACCGAGCAGCTCACCTTGACCTGAGCCTGTCCGAACCCGAGGTGGCGCGTTCGCTCGCATGGTCCTCGGCTACGCTTCGTTCTATGCGTGGCTTGGATCGGTTGCTGGAACTCCAGGAGCTCGACAGCGCGATCGACCGATTGGAGGCTCGGAAGCGCCAGCTGGAGGAGGGCAAGGAGATGGCGGATGCCCGGGCCGCGATGGAGGACGCGGAGGGCGGCCTGGGGGAGCTCCGACTCGGCGTGGATGCGGTGCTCCGGGAGCAGCAGCGCCTGGAGCGGGAGATCGACTCGATGACCCGCAAAGCCGAGGTCGACGAGAAGCGGCTGTACGACGGGAGCATCGCCAACATCAAGGAGATGGAGGCCCTCCAGCACGAGATCACCTCGCTCAAGGACCGCCGCTCCAGGTCCGAGGACGACCTCTTGGAGCAGATGGTCCGCAAAGACGACCTCGAGTCGCGGGCGGGGGAGGCCAGCACCGTGGTTCAGCAGACCAGGGCCAGGCTCGAGGCGGTGGGGGGCGAAGCCGTCGAGGAGCTCGGGCGGATCGATGCGGAGCTGGCCGAGAAGCGAGCCGTCCGGGAGAAGCTGGTGCCCGAGTTCGACGACGAGCTGCTCGAGCTGTACGAGGAGCTTCGGCGGCAAAAGCGGGGGGTGGCCGTTGCGGCGTTGGTCGACGGGGTGTGCCAGGCGTGCCACGAGAAGCTCTCCGCGATGGAGCTCGACCGCCTGAAGCGCACCGAGGGCGTGAAGAGGTGTGAGTACTGCCGGCGGATCGTCGTCTTCGCCTGATCGTCTCCTGCGACGGGGCCGCGCGCGGCAACCCCGGTCCGGCCGGTATCGGGGTAGTGATCACCACGCCGCGCGGGCGGGTGGTGGACCGCATCGCCCGAGGCATCGGCATCGCCACCAACAACGTGGCCGAGTACACGGCGGTGCTCGAAGGCCTGAGGCGGGCCCGGGAGCTGGGTGCCACCGACGTGCTGCTCCGCTCGGATAGCAAGTTGCTGATCGAGCAGCTGGCCGGGCGGTTCCGGGTGAAGAATCCCACCCTCCAACGCCTGCACACGGAGGTCCGCGCGATGGCGAGGGCCTTTGCCACGATCAGCTACGAGCACGTCCCGCGAGAGGCGAACAAGGAAGCGGACCGCATGGCGAACCGGGGCGTCGATGAATGGCTGGCGGGGGAGGGCGCTAGCTGGTCGGCGCCGGGGAGGGCTCCGAGCCTGTGGGAGGAACCTGAGTGACGACATCTCCGAGAGGGAACGCGAACGTCACGCGGCGCCCGCCGGCCAGGCGGTAGGCGAGGGAAAGGGTTCGCCCCTTCGCCTCCTCCTGCTGGGGGAAGCCGACCAACCCCTCGGCGTCGAACCCGCTGGGCAGCGCGACCAATGCCTGCGTATACACCCCTCGCGCGCGCTGGGGGGGAGCGCCCTGCCGCCGAACCAGCAGAGCCAGCCCCTTCGGCTCGAAGCGGATCAATCCACCGGTCCCATTCACCACGGTGACGTTGAACTGCCATGCCGGCGTGAACATGAACAGCGAGCGCAGCGAGACCCTCACCCCGTGACTGGCCGTCGACAGGTCCTTGAAGAGCTGTATCCCGTCGTCCATGGACTGCCCGTCTCGGGTGGCATCCACGACGCGCCACTCGGCCGTGCCGGTCCGCAGGAGGGTCACCGGCCCGTCCATGATCCGGGTTCGGTCGAACGCCTGACCGTCCACCGGATCGTACGTGAAGGTCACCGACGCCCCCAGGTTCACCTGCCCGCCGACGGCGTCCTGCACCAGGAACGAATCGACGAATGCGACCGAGCGCACGTCGGCGACGCCGGAGATCGTTCCGTCGAACTGCTGGTTCTGGACGGTCATCCAATGGACCCACGCGGTCAGCTTCGGCCCGACCACTAGGGCGGACAGCCGGACACCGCCGTCCTCCGTGGTGTGTGCGTAGGCGTTGACGAAGTCCAGTGCGGTGCGACGGGCGGAGGCCACATCCAGCCCCAGTCCCGCTCCGACCTGCTCCTGGGCGAGGGGCTGGGAGGCGCCTTCCAGCGAGGGCGAACAGGTCGTCGCGGCGAGGAGGACCAAGCCGGAAAACGCCAGGCGTCGCATGGGACGGCCCGCATGGTAGCCCGTCCTATACTCGTTCGTGGGGAGTCGGCCGGGCGGCCGCGGGCGAGAGCTCGAGGAAAGTCCGGACTCCGAAGGGCAGGGTGCTGGGTAACCCCCAGGCGGGGCGACCCGCGGAAAGCGCAACAGAGAGCAGACCGCCCCCCGCGAGGGGGGTAAGGGTGAAACGGTGAGGTAAGAGCTCACCAGCGGGCCGGGTGACCGGTTCGGCTCGGCAAGCCCCACCCGGAGCAAGGCCAAGCAGGGAGCGTTCGAGGGTGGCCCACCCGAGCTCCCGGGTAGGCCGCACGAGGGGCGTTCGTCGTACGGGAGCGCCCCCGGGGTCCCGCCCACGCGGGACTCAGAGGGATGGCCGCCGCCGGCCCGCGAGGGCCGGAACAGGATCCGGCTTACAGGCCGGCTCCCCCCTTCTCCGCCGCTCGTGGGACGGGGACGCCACGATTGTCAGGCGGTGTGCGCGGCGTCGAGTGCCCGGCGGAGCTGGCTCCCCGCGTGGTACGAACTCCGCACGAGCGGACCGGCCTCGACGTGGCCGATGCCGAGCGACTCGCCGGTCCGTTTGTGCGCGGCGAACTCCTCGGGCCTCACCCACCGGTCCACCGGCAGATGGAGCCTCGTGGGCTGCAGGTACTGGCCCATGGTCACGATGTCGCAGCCCGCCTCGGCCAGGTCGTGGAGCGCGTCCGGCACCTCCTCGGGCCGCTCGCCCATCCCCAGGATGAGGTTCGACTTCGTCACCTGGCCGGGCCTGGATCGCTTGGCCATCCGGAGCACATCCAGCGAACGCTCGTAGCCGAACGCTGGGCGGATCCGGCCGTGCAAACGCCTTACCGTCTCCAGGTTGTGGGCGAAGACGTCGGGCTCGGACTCGATCACGGTGGCGATGTCGCGCTCGCCTCCTTTGAAGTCGGCGGGAAGCACCTCCACGCCGCACCCTGGTACCGCTTCGCGCACCGCGCGGACGCACGAGGCCCAGATTCGGGCGCCTCCGTCGGGCAGGTCGTCGCGGGCCACCCCGGTCAGGACGACGTATTCGAGACCCATGGCTAGGACGGCTTGGCCGATCCGGGCCGGCTCACCCTCATCCACAGCGTCCGGCTTCGCCGTCATCACATCGCAGAAGCCGCACCGCCTCGTGCACCGTTCTCCAAGGATCAGGAACGTGGCCTCCCGGTCCTCCCAGCACTCGAAGATGTTCGGGCACCCGGCTTCCTCGCACACGGTGTGCAGCGACAGGTCGCGCATGATGCGCTTCAGGTCAAGGTAGTTGGGGCCGGTCCGCGCCTTGACCTTCAGCCACTCGGGGCGGCGGGGCAAGGGCATTGCCGTCTGGGCGCACCCAACGGATCGGGCCACGTGGGTGTCATCCAGGGTCGCCGCCGCGGCCTCCTGAGGATCGGAAGATCGTGCGACGAGCGGGAGGTAGAGGCGCCGCTGGTGCGGATTGTGATCGCGACCGGCCACCAGGCCAGTCTAGCCCGCGCTCGCCGCATCGAGGGGTGGGGGCGATTCGGCCTCCTCGAGCTTGCTGTCGCTGTATGGCTGCACCGAGGGCAGGAACACGCGGAACGAGGCGCCGCCGCCCTCACGCTCCTCCACCCAGGCCTTCCCGCCGTGCAGCTCGGCGAACATCGCCACGAGCGAGAGGCCGATGCCGGTGCCGGGAGAGTGGGGCGAAGCCGTCGGTCCTTGGCGGAACGGCTCGAAGATGGCCTTTTGGAGGTGCCGCGGGACTCCGGCTCCGTCGTCCTCCACCATCAGGAGCACGCCGCCGTCCTCGTTTCGCACCTGGACCCAGACGCTCACATCGGGAGGCGTGTGCCGGATCGCGTTCGATAGGAGGTTCTCCACGATCCGCTCGACCTTCGGCGCGTCGGCCTGCACCATGACAGACGTCTCGTCCAGTCGGACGGTCCGGGTGGCCGGCACGTCGAAGTTCTCCACCGTGCGCCGCACGAGCGCCCCCAGGTCGATGGCGTGGTACTGCGGCGTCATGATCCCCCGGCTCAGTCGGTCGATGTCCAGCAGGTCTCGCAGGAGACGGTCGAGCTTGCG
>DASPWN010000352.1:0-3205 GCA_035637835.1 Actinomycetota bacterium
ACGCCGACCACCGTCTACCCCGACATCGTGCGCCGTCTGGCAGAGGCTGGTCTGCACCGGGACGCCAAGGTCGTCTTCGAGAAGCCGTTCGGCGACGACCTGGCTTCGGCCCGGGAGCTGAACGCGAGGCTGCACGAGGTCTTCGACGAGTCCCAGATCTTTCGGATCGACCACTACCTGGGCAAGGAGACCGTCCAGAACATCCTGGCCTTCCGGTTCGCCAACGGGCTCTTCGAGCCGGTGTGGAACCGAAAGTACCTCGACCACATCGAGCTCACCGTGGCCGAGGACATCGGGATCGACGGCCGGGGAGCCTTCTACGAGCAGACGGGAGCCATCCGTGACCTCGTGGTCACTCACCTGTTCCAGGTCTTGACGTTCCTGGCGATGGAGCCGCCGGTATCCTTCGATCCCGACCGGCTGCGTGACGAGACGGTGAAGGTCCTGCGGAGCGCCCAACCCTGCGACCCCTCCCAAGTGGTCCGGGGCCAGTACCGCGGCTACCGGGAGGAACCGGGCGTCGCCCCCGACTCGACCGTGGAGACCTTCGCCGCCCTGAGGCTGGAGATCGACAACTGGCGGTGGGCGGACGTCCCGTTCTTCCTACGGACCGGCAAGCGGATGGCCACCAAGTGCAGCGAGATCACGCTCAAGTTCCTGAAGGTCCCCTACGACGTGTTCCGGGGGACGAACCTCCATCTGCCGATGCGCGACCACCTAACGATCAGGATCCAGCCCAACGAGGGGATCACGCTCGCGGTGAATGCCAAGAAGCCGGGGCCGGGGCTCGAGCTGGAGCGCGTCACGATGGATTTCGACTACGAGGAGGAGTTCGGGGGGCAGATCGCGGATGCCTATGAGCTGCTGCTCCTCGAGGCCATGGAGGGCGACCACACGCTGTTCCTGCGCGAGGACGGCGTCGACCGGGCCTGGGAGATCCTCCAGCCGGTCCTGGACCGTCCGGCGCCCCTCGTGGAATACGAGCCGGGAAGCTGGGGGCCGGCCGAGGCGGACCGGTTGATCGCCCCCCACCGGTGGCACGCCACGCCGGCGCACCCTCACTGAACGCTCGATGCTCTGAGCGGGCTCTCACCGCCCACTGATGCCCGCCCCAGGCGCTTGTGATTGGCTACGCCGCATGCGAAGGGTTCTGACGTTCGCCTCCGTTGTGGTCGTCGTCGGGGTGGCGGGCCTGCCCGGCGCCTCCACGGCCGATCCGGGAGCCACGATGATGGAGGCCCGATCCCTCGACGGGAGCGGGAACGACCCCGGTCATCCAGGTTGGGGGGAGGCAGGCACCCCGTATCCGCGCGTCGCCGCCCCGAACTACGCCGACGGGCTGAGCGAGATGGTCAAGGGACCATCCCCCCGGTACATCAGCAACCGGGTCTTCAACGACGTGGGACAGAACCTCTTCTCCGAGAACGACGTCTCACAGTGGGGGTGGGTGTGGGGCCAGTTCGTCGATCACGACATCGGGCTCCGGGACGAGGCACCGGGCGAGTCCGTGCCCATCCCGTTCGACCCACACGATCCGCTCGAGGCGTTCGCGAACGACCTGGGGGCGATGGGCTTCGCACGCACTCCGGCAGCCACCGCTACTGGCATCACCTCGCCCCGCCAGCAGATCAACACGGTGAGCAGCTACCTCGACGGCTCCGTCGTGTACGGCATCGACACCGCCCGTCTGGAATGGCTCCGGGAGGGTCCGGTCGACGGCGACCCTGCGGACAACGCTGCTTCGCTGCTGCTGCCGGGTGGCTACCTGCCGAGGGCCGACGCTCGGGGGGACCCCGCGACCGCACCCTCCGTCGACCTCTTCGGTGGGCTCGTCGCGACACCCGAGGTCGCGCGCATCGCCGGCGATGTGCGTGCGAACGAGAACATCGCGCTCCTGGCGGTACAGACCTTGTTCGCTCGGGAGCACAACCGCATCGTCGCCGAGCTGCCCGGCTCCCTGTCCGAAGAGGAGAGGTTCCAGATCGCTCGCCGCGTCGTGGGGGCGGAGATCCAGTTCATCACGTACACCGAGTTCCTCCCCGCGCTGGGTGTCGTGCTCGATCCTTATCACGGGTACGACCAGGCCGTGGACGCAGGCGTGTCGAATGAGTTCGCGACCGTCGGGTATCGGGGCCACAGCATGGTCCACGGCCAGTTCGACGTGCGCTTCCGCCCCGGCACATTCACGGCCGTGCAGCTCGACGCGTTCCGCGCACAAGGGGTCGGCATGCGAAAGGAGGACGGACGGACGTCCCTCCAGATCCCCCTGACGGTCGCATTCGGCAACCCGGACCTGTTGTCAGAGGTCGGCCTGGGGCGAGTCCTTCGGAGCCTGAGCCAGGAGCGCCAGTACCGGAACGACGAGCAGATCGACAACGCGCTCCGAAGCGTCTTGTTCCAGGTCTCACGCCCCGGGATGGCGGATCCATCCGCGTGCGGGCAGCCCGTCGTGCAGCCCGGCTGCTTCAGCGCGGTCCATGACCTCGGCGCCATCGACATCGCGCGCGGTCGCGATCACGGCATGTCTTCCTACAACGACCTGCGGCGCGCCTACGGACTCTCGCCGAGTCGGTCGTTCACCGCCGTGACCGGGGAAGCCACCGCCCGGTTCCCCTCGGATCCGAAGATCGACCCCGCCGATCCCCTCGACGACCCGAGCATCCTGGACTTCGTCCGGCTCCGGGACGCGGATGGGCACGCGCTCCGGCCGCTCGGTCCGCGGAGCCAGGAGGAAGCGGTCACCGGGATCCGCCGGACGACGCTCGCGGCGCGCCTCAGGGCGATCTACGGGAGGGTGGGCAGGATCGACGCGTTCGTGGGCATGCTGTCCGAGCGCCACGTCCCGGGGACGGAGTTCGGACGGCTTCAGCTCGCGATGTGGAAGCAGCAGTTCGAGACGCTTCGCGACGGCGACCGGTTCTTCTACCTGAACGACCCGCAGCTCGCCCGTATCGACGAGGACTTCGGGATCACCTATCGACACCCGCTCGCCGACATCATCTCGCTGAACGCTAGGGCGCGCGTGCCGGCGGACGTATTCGTGGTCGCCGCGAGCGACGACTAACTGTGGTTCCTCGGGACGTTGTTCACGACGGTGATCGGCGCTCTGCCCGCGTGAGCCATGTGAGGTCGATGGTAGTTGTAGTGATGGAGCCATCGCTCGAGCTCGGCGGTCCGTGAGTCGTTGGACTCGTAGGCCCGAGCG
>DASPWN010000353.1:0-24573 GCA_035637835.1 Actinomycetota bacterium
GATCGCCACGGCCATGGCGGCGATGGCGCTGGTGGCATGCTCCACTGGAAAGAACCGGGACTTCGCCGTGTACTACGACCCTGAAGGTCTGTTCAGCGCGAGCCTCCCGGCGGCCAACGACATCGCCGTCGCGCCGTCCCAACCGCCCTCGCAGGGACCCTCAGTCCTGACCGGGGTGGTCTCCACTCCTCCCGCTCCATCCCCGTCGCCCTCGAGCGCGTTCGGCGGTGGCCTGACCGACCTGGCCGCCCAGACGACGGGGCCGCAGGACCAGACGGTGTACGAGGCGCTGGCCGTCACGACAGGCACCTTTCAGGACCTTCCGCAGATGGCCCTGGCGTTTCTGACCGGTAATCCGGTCGTGGACGTGCAGATCGAGCAGGGGACGCGAGTCGGTGGGATCGCCGGCGAGCTGATCGTCGCCGACGTCGTGCGCGACGGCCAGAAGGTGGCCGGCGTCGCCGCCGCCTTCACCCTGGGCCAGCAGGGCGTGGGGTACATCGTCCTGGCGATCTTCCCTCCGGGGGACTGGGCGAGTGAGCGGTCGGACTTCCTCAAGGTCGTGGGGTCATTCCGTCCTGGTGTGCCGCCAGGCATGAAGGCATTCCCCCTCGCGGGCGGGACTGCTTGAAAGCGTCGGACGGCCCTGCGGTTTCGTTTGGTGGTCCTGATTGAATTGTGATGCCCGGCCTGGCGGGTACGTCGCATCACGCCCTTCAATGTGGTCCCGACCATTGGACACCAAACGCGCATCCTCTTGGCCGACGTCCGGCCGTCTTGTTACGAGTCGAGAGCACGCCTAAGCTGACGGCGTGAGCCAGTTCGCCGTGCCGCATCGGCGGGCCGTGGTTGGGGTCGCGCTCCTTCTGCTTGCCTGGGTGGCGGCGTCACGAACCAGTGAGCTGGTTCCTTCACCCGCTTCGTCGACGCCAGCGAGTCAACAGACCATCGAGTCGGTCGCGGAGCTCCTGGTCATCACGTCCGACAGGCCGGTGGTGTCCGCAGACGCGAAGCGCAGTGACGGCCCACGCTCTCCTTCCGCCGTGACGCCGGCTGATACGGGCATTGTGCCCATGCTCGCTCTACTCCGTGAGGTGCGCGGCCCCGGCTCATTAATCTCGACCGAACCCCTCGGCTTCAATATCGCCCCACGAGGTCCGCCCGGTTGATCACAGCGTAGGCGCGGACGGCTTCGACCCGTATCGCTGACCCAAAGTCAGATTCGTGAGATCGTGCTCGATCTCGTCCGCCGCTTCCAGTTCACCTGCGCTCAAAGCCGTGAGTTCGTCACGGCATCTGATACAGGGAGGAACAGACCATGACTACTGCGGACGTCGTCAGAGAGAGGGCGCTCTCGCTGGCGCGATCGGAGACTGATCATGAGGATGCAATTCGCGAGCTCCAGGCTTGTTGCGGCGGCCGACGCGTCTCTGCCGTGAAGGCTCGTCAGCAGGTCATCGCGTGGCTCGACAGCGCCTCCGACCAACAAGCGGCGATGCTGGCAATCCAATACCTGGACGATCTTCTCAATCGCATGCCTGTCTAGGACGGAAGAACTTCACGGGGCGGTGAGCTTGCAGGCAGGACGCTACCTGCGAACAATCGGTGATACGAGAAGGCCGATGACTCCGTCCAACGCGTGTATGCGGAAAATGATCCGGCGCTCGAGGTCCTCGAGGCTGACCGCCCGCGCACGGGCGATGACGTCGTAGGAGCCGGTGACCGCATCCGCCCCGGTAATGCCCGGCGTCGCTCTCGTCTCCTGGATCACACTGTCGGCCTTCCCGGGTTCAGCCTGTAGGAGGACGTAGGCTTCGAACGCATCGCCGGGCACCAGATCGTGCTCGTCTGCGCGCACCCCTCAGCCCTCCTCCTCGAATGCGTCCAGGCACCCCCGAAACGCCGGATCCTCTTGCTGGGTGCCATGAACGAAGGCGGCGTAGGCGCGCGCAACCGAGGCCGGATCTTCCGGCTCCCCCCCGTACGCCTCCGCAGTGCGGTCGGGACCCAGCACGCGGCAATCTGAGTACGCCAACTTGTAGCTCAACCTATCGAGCGGATCCGTGTAGTCGGATAGGTTTTGGTACCGAGGCTCAGTGGGCGTTAGTGAAGACGACGAGTGGGCAGACGTTGGAGATGCTGCACCAGTGGGCCGTTCGGCAACCGACGTTCGAGTAGGCGATCCTTCGATGCCTTGACACGCTGCAACGAGAAGAGACAGCAGTGCAGCAACGGCCAACGCGCGTCTTCTTCGGCTGCCATCGGCTTTCGCCGGTCTGTGGTGTTCCCCCCGCTCATGAACCATCGGCGCGTCTCTTTCTTCCTTCGCCTACGGAATCCCCCTGTCCACCTCGCTGCCCGAGGGCGCTCGGAGGCGCCTCTGGAACGGCCCGGGGTGGCGCCGCGGTCTGACCCGCCGCATCCGGGAAGAGTCCATTTGGCAGCCAACGGGCGAGCCTGTCCGAGCTGGACGCGAGCAGCGGAGACATGACCGCGAGGACGAAGACGTAGAGGGCCACGAAGGGACCGATGCGCGGGTCCAACCCCGCCGCGGCCGCGAACGTTGCCAGGATGAGCGAGAACTCCCCGCGGCCCAAGAGAGTGAGTCCAGCATTGGCGGCTTCGCGCTGGCCGAAGCGATGCATGCGGGCCGCGAAGATGCCGGCGGCGACGTTCAGCACGATTGAGAGCACAGCCGCCGCTGCGACCGGGCTCACCACGCGGGCCACATCACCGGGATCGATCGTGAGCCCAAAGGCGAAGAAAAAGACGGCGGCGAAGGCATCCCTGAGAGGGAGCACGAGGTGCTCGATGCGAGGAGCAGCCTTCGTCTCAACGAGGATCAGGCCGACCATGAAAGCTCCGATGGCTACGGAGACCCCGATTTCCTCGGCCATCCCGGCGACGAGGACGGCGATGCCCACGAAGAGAACAGTCAACAGCTCGTCATCTTCGGACCCCACGAGGCGGCCGACCCAATGAGCGCCGAAACGCGCCAGCAGGAACAGGGCGGTGAGGAAGGCGAAGGCCCGCCCGAACAGGAGTAGGGCTTCGGCCGGCCCTCCGGCCTGGCCTAGGATGGGCTGGAGGAGTGCCAGGTAGAGGGCGAGAAACACATCCTCCACCACGATGACGCCCAGGATCATTGGGGTCTCGCGGTTGGCCAATCGCCTCAGCTCCACGAGGAGCTTGGTCACGATCGCGGTCGACGAGATCCCTACGGCACCGGCGATCACGAATGCCTCTGGGGTCCCCCACCCGAGGGTGAATCCGAGCGTCAGTCCACCCCCGACGTTGAGGAGGATGTAGAGACCTCCGGTGGCGAGAAGCCGAGGCCCACCATTGATCAGATCATCCAGTGAGAACTCGATCCCGAGGTGAAAGAGCAGCATGATGAGCCCGACTGCGGCGAAAACTTCCAGGTCGGCAGGGTTCTCCACGAGTACGAGCCCCGGCGTGTGGGGCCCGGTGATGATGCCAGCCGCCATGAAGAACGGGATGGTGGCAAGCCCACTCGCCTGCCGAGCCTGGCCAGCAGCCCCGCTGCCACGAAGGCGCCTCCGAGAGCGACGAGCGCGTTGGACATCTCCGTCACCCGGTCATCAGGTCGACGAATCTGGGGAGGTCCGCGTGGCGGCCCACCACTACAAGCCGGTCGCCCGCCTGCAGCACCTCGTCGGGGTGTGGGGCGGTCATGGTCTTCTTGCCCCGCACGATGGCGATCACGCTGAATCCGGTTTGGCGTCGGATCTGCAGTTCGGTGATCGATTTTCCGACGGCGGCGGCATCCTCCGGGAGCGTGACCCAGTCGACGACGAACTCACCGACGATGTCCTCAATCTCCTCGACCATTGCCGGTTTGAAGAAGGCGCCCCCGAGGATCACCCCGATCCGCCGCGCCTGGTCGTCGGTGAGCTCGACCGCGCAAGTGGGTTCGTCGGCGTGGCGGTCGATGACGTAGAGATCGCGTCGACCGGAGTGGTGGATGACCAGGACAATTCGCTGACCTTTGCCGGCAACGATCTCGTAGCGCCGTCCGATCCCAGGCATGTCAACCTCGCTGATGCTCATTCGGACGCATCTCCTTTCGGTCGTCTTGCGACGGCTCCAGGCCTCTGGTCATCGGCGCCTCCTTCGCTTGCCCGTGCGAGCGCGCTTCCGGGTGGCTCCCGATCCTTGGCCTCAAGCACGACCTGGGCGCCGCCGCTGAGGTCCAGCCCAAGCCGCACCGGGCGCAGCACGACGAAGGCAACGGCCGCTCCCAGGAAAGGGAGAACGACGAAGATTCGTCGCCCAAGGTGTTGGGCCATGGAGGAACCTCCAGCTCAATGGTGCGGCTTACCGCGCCGGTGCCTGGGTCTCAGATGAGCTGCAGGGGTGGGGCGCGAGACCCCGCGACGCGACTCCGTGCGGAGTACGTCGGCTGGCCACTCGCTCGCCTCAGCGGTAAGCGCCAGGAAAGCAGGCCAATGCCCAGGAGGCCTGAGGCGGCGAGCGCCGCCGAAATGGGCAATGGACGGGAGCGTTCGATTCCCCGCCGAAGCTCACTGACGGAGAGCCGGGACAGATTGCTGAGTAGTCCCTCGAGCTGTGGGAGATGAACAACCCCACCTTCGCCACCGTCGAGGGTCCGAATAGGTCTCAGCTCCGGGCGCCCCGCCAGGAGCGACGAAGTGCCCACAAGCAGCGCGACGACCGTGACCACGACGAAGAGGCGAGCGGCCCGAGGGTGGCGACCCATCGGGCTTGAGCTTACCGGCCCAGAGGCCCGCCGATCCAGGCTTGCGAGATACGGCATCCATCGCGTCCGGCCGGAGCCGAGCACCGACCTCCGCCTTGTGAGGGCAATTCAGATGAATTCCGGTGAAACAGTCGGCGCGTTTCTAGGCGAGCCCGCGCGTGGTCATCCCTACTTTGCCCATCGCTTCACCGAGCTGGCGCGGCACCCCCCCGGACCGACGGAGAATCGAGCGATCCATCGGCCACGTACTCGTGGAGCCGCCGGACAGACTCGGCGTAGCTGTCGATCGTCTGGGGCGCCTGTTCTCTGTTGCGAGGGTCCCCGGAACCCCGACAGCATCTCGACGAGCGCCGAGCTAGTGGTCGCCTCGCCCGTTAGACTGGCTGCCGTGATTCGGGCCATCGCTACCTCCTTCGGGTTAATTGGGCACCGTAGCGCCGCACTACCAGGAGGAAGCGCGAAAGCCCAGGTCACCTACTGGCCCGTGGGGTAACGGTAGCCCGACTGACTCTGGATCAGTTAGTCCTGGTTCGAATCCAGGCGGGCCAGCCAATCGGCTCGCGCACCGCCCCCCGCTCTCCTCCACCAACCACGCCGAGGTTCGTTTCCCACGAACCGGTGGGTATGGCGCAGACGAAGGAATAAGTAGAGGGACTGAAAGGAGACCCCGATGACCGAGCAGACCCCAGCACCGGTCGGCCCCGACTTCGCTCGTGGGCAGGAAGAGGACGAGGACGCGCCGGAAAAGCACCGCAAGCCCCGGTTCCCCCGAGGACAAGAGGCCGAAGTGCCCGACGAGCAGCACCGCCACGAGGGTGACTTCGCCGCCGGCCAGGAGGAGAAGCCGCATCACCCCGAGGCCGGGGACCACGGGCGCTTCAGCAAGGGACAGGACGACCGGTAGAGGACGGGCGTCCCTGCCAGGTCGCTAGCCTCGGCTCTCCCGCATCAGGCCCAGCACGGCCAGGGCCGTGACGCCCAGCCCTACGGGCAACAGGAGCAGGCCGTACACCAGGCTGGCCCCGATCGTGATCGACCCGAGGACCAGGACCACCGGCCAGGTGCTCGCCGCCGGGAACGTGCCGAGCTCCTGGCCGGCCGCGAGGTCCGGCGTAGCGTCCGGATCATCAGCAAGGGTTCGTGCGCGCACGGCTCTGTGGAGCACAAGGTAGCCGGCCACGATGAGCGGCATGAGCGAGAACGACCACAGCAGGAGCGTCCCGGCCGGTTCGAACGTAACGAACCAGTAGATCGTGCCCGAGATCGCCCCGAAGGCGAACAGCGCGAGCAGCATCCACGCGGCGGTCCTCACGGCGCGAGCTCCGGATGGCGCAGGTCGAACGCCGGACGTTCCGAACGGATCTGCGGGAGCGCGTCGAAGTTGTGCTCGGGCGGAGGCGAGGTCGTGACCCACTCGAGCGAGTTCCCGCCCCACGGGTCGCCCCCCGCCGGGATCCTTCGTCGGAGCGACACCGCCACGTCGGCGAGAAACACCACCACGCCGGCGAACATCACGGCGTAACCGATCGTGGAGACGAGATTCGGTGTGTCGAAGCCCATGTCCGCCGGGTAGCTCACGTATCGCCTGGGGAAGCCCCGAAGACCCAGGACGAACTGCGGCCAGAACGTGAGGTTGAATCCCACGAACAGGAGCACGGCCACCACCCGGCCCAGCCGCTCGCGGAGCATGGCTCCCGTCATCTTGGGGAACCAGAAGTAGATCCCGGCGAAGATGGCGAACACGGACCCGCCCATGATCGTGTAATGGAAATGCGCGACGACGAAGTACGAATCGTTCATGTGGAAGTCGATGGGGGCCGACGCGAGCATCACCCCGGTCACTCCACCGATCAGGAAGTTCAGCAGGAAGCCCAGGGCGAACAACATCGGCACCGTGAAGCTGATCTTCCCCTTCCACATCGTGCCGGTCCAGGCGAAGAACTTGACCCCGGTCGGCACGGCGATGAGCAGCGACATAGCCGAGAAGAACGGGTTGTTCACGACCCCCGTGGTGAACATGTGGTGCGCCCACACGCCCATCGACAGCGCCCCGATGGCGATCGTGGCCAGCACGAGCCCGAGGTAGCCGAACAACGGCTTCCGGGAGAAGACCGGGATCACCTCGGTGATGATCCCGAAGAACGGCAGGATGAGGATGTACACCTCGGGGTGGCCGAGGAACCAGAACAGGTGTTGGTACAGGGCGGGGTCGCCGCCACCCAATGGGTCGAACGCGTGCCCGCCCAGCCGGCGGTCGATGAACAGTAGGGCGAACGCTGCGACCGCAGGAGGGAACGCCACGAGCCCCAGGATGGCGGTGACCACCATGTTCCACGTGAAGATGGGGAGGCGCCACATGGTCATGCCGGGGGCCCGCATCAGGAACACCGTTGTCAGGATGTTCACGCCCCCCATGACGTTCGAGATGGCGACGAGGACGATCCCCAGGATCCACAGGTCCACCCCCACCCCCGGCGAGTACCTCATCTCGGAGAGCGGCGTGTACGCGGTCCAACCCATCGCCGCTCCCCCGCCCGTCGACGCCACGCCCGAGAGCAGGATCAGCAGGCCGGCTCCGGCGAAGAACCAGTACGAGGTGAGGTTCAGGCGGGGGAACGCCATGTCGGGGGCGCCGATCTGCAGGGGGATGAGGTAGTTGGCCAGCCCGATCCCGAACGGGGCGACGAACAGGAAGATCATCACCGTTCCGTGGATCGTGAACATGGTGTTGTACGCCTGGGTGGACACGATCTGGCGAGCAGGCTCGGCCAGCTCCACGCGCATGAGCCCGGCCAGCGCCCCCCCCACCAGGAAGAAGCCGAACGCTGTCACGCAGTAGAGGATCCCGATGTTCTTGTGGTCGGTGGAGGTGAGCCGCTCGACTGGCCCCATCCTGTGCGGCGGCTCCTCCGGTTGGGCGGCGAGGGATCGCTCGCCCGTGACGCTCACGCCGCCGCCTGTCCGGCCCGCAGCTGCGTGAGCCACCTTGCGAACTCCGCGGGCTGAACCACGCGGACGCTGAACGTCATGTACGCGTGGTTCAGCCCGCAGAACTCGGCGCATTCCCCGTAGAAGGTCCCCATCTTGGTGGGCGTGAGGTCGAACATGAACGTTCGCCCGGGGATCGCGTCGTGTTTGTACAGGAAGTCCGGGATCCAGAACGCGTGGATCACGTCGTTCGCCGTGAGCACGATCCGGGTGGTCTGGCCGACAGGCAGGACCATCTGCGGCCCGGCCACGAACTCGCCGCTCGGCGGGCTCACGATCCTGATCCCCTCGCCGGGGTACGTGAACCGCCACCCCCACTGGTAGGCCTCCACATTCACGACGACGTCGGGATCAGACGAGACATGGTCCACCCGGACCTCGACCGTGGCCGAGGCCGCGAACAGGCCGATCACGATCAGGATGGGAATGCCCAAGTACACGAGCTCCAGCCGGTGGTTCCCCCGGAACTGCGAGCCGAGCGCATCGAGGTCATCCGAGTTCCGGCGGCGGTACCGGATGACGGACCAGAAGATGAGGCCATACACGACGCCGGCCACTGGGATGGCCGCGATGAAGAAGATCTGCCACAGCCGGAAGATGTCGGCCCCCTGCTCGGTGGCTCCCCTAGGCATCCCGAAGGATCCCGAGCACGCCGTCGCCAGGATGGCGAGCGCCGCCGGCGCAGCCGTGCGCCCGACCCGCACGCCCCTTTTCATGTGCGGTCCGGCTCCTCGACTTCCCGTCCCGCCACGGGCGGCTCGGACTCGATCTCCTCGAACCCGCCGGCCGCGTTCCGCCTGAAGGCGACCCGCGGGGGCGCGGCCAGCGGGTGCCGGCGCCGGTCCCGAAGGTCGCGGCAGATCCAGTATGTGCCCACCCCGGACAGGACCGGGCCGAGAACCAGGGCCCACCGAAGGACCGTGTTGAACGAGTCCACCTCGATCCCGAGGAACTTCGCGACGACGTCGTTGCCGCCGGCCAGCACCAGAACGACGAAGAAGGTCACGCCGGCGGCCCCGAACCCGCTTCGCACCGGCGCCTCCCGGGGGTGCTGCGCGAAGTGATGCCATTCGTAATCCCCGCTCGCCCTGGCCTCCAGGAACGGCCACAGGGCGAGGATGGTGAAGACCAGCCCCGGGACTACCAAGCCCGGAAGGAGCAGCTCCCCCACCGTGTGGCCGAAGACGTGGAACTCCCAGTTCGGCCACAGCCGGAGCAGCCCTTCCAGCCAGCCGATGTAGTAATCGGGCTGCGAGGGCGACGCCGTGGAGTAGGGCACGAACGGGCCGTACAGCCAGATCGGGTTGACCTGGAACAGGCCGCCGAGGAGCGCGATGACCCCGAACGTCGCGAACGCCAAACCGATCGACTTCAGCGCGAACTTCGGCCAGACGGGCGTGCCGGTCACCGTGTCCTCGGTCCGTCCGGGGGCTCGGAACTGCGTATGGGTCTGGTGCCACACCACGGCGAGGTGTGCGCCGAGGAGGGTGAAGATCACGACCGGGATGATGAAGATGTGAAGCACGAGTAGTCGGTTCAGGATGTCCGGGCCGGGGAACTCGCCGCCGAAGAACAGGTACGCGACCCATGTTCCGACGAACGGGATCGACAGGATGATCGAGTACGCGATCCGCAGGCCCGCGCCCGAGAGCGCGTCGTCTGGCAGCGAGTAGCCCGAGAACCCGGCCCCGATCCCCGAGAGGAACAGCCCGATGCCGATCAACCAGGAGATCTCCCGAGGCTTTCGAAAGGCCCCGGTGAAGAACACTCGGATGAGATGCGCGATGATGGCGCCCATGAACACGAGCGCCGCCCAGTGGTGCATCTGGCGCATCACCAGGCCCGCCCGGACCTCGAACGACAGGCGCATCACGGAGTCGTAGGCCGCCGACACGGTCTGGCCATGGAGCGGTTGGTACGGCCCCGCGTACGTCACCGGCCGATCGGACGCGAGGTAGAAAAAGGACAGGAACGTCCCGGTCAGGACCAGCAGCAGGAAGCTGTACAGGGCGATCTCGCCGAGCATGAACGCCCAATGGTCGGGAAAGACCTTCCGCAGGTTCCGGCTGATGAACGAGCTGCCTTCGAGGCGCTCGTCGACCCCTTCGACCCACCGCCGGACGATCACGGCGGCAGGTCCCAGAAGCTGGGCCCGACCGGCGCCGTGAAGTCGCCGAGGGCGCGCATGGTCCCGTCGGGATCGATCTCGATGGGCAATTGCGGCAGGGCCCGGGCCGCCGGCCCGTACACCGGCTCCGCGCCGTTCAGCACGTCGAAGGTGGATTGATGACACGGACAACGGAGCTGGTGCACCTCGGCCAGGTACAGCCCCAGTGCGCAGCCGGCGTGGGTGCAGATCTTCGAGTAGGCCACGTAGCCGTCGGGCGCTCCCTCGAGGCGGTCGGCGGGAAGGTGGAGCGATCCCGTCGCGACCCGGATCAGGACCGCCTGCGAGTCGCCCGAGCCCACGAAGTCCTCGGGGAACACGGTGGTGAACGAGTCCACCTCCAGCGTGTCGCGAGTGACGAGGTTCCCGTCGACGTCTACCAGCCGTTGTCCGGAACGCCATTCCGTCCGGAACAGCGACGCGCCCGGAGCGCGGCCCAGGGACCGGATGGGGAAGATGGCGGCAAGCCCGAGCGCCCCCGCCGCCCCTAGCAGCAAGCGGTAGAGGAGCCGGCGACGGCTCATCTCCTCGACCCCGCCGGCCATCGCCTCGGCCGCGGCCCCCTTCTCCTCCGGCGGCTGGGCATGACGCCGGGACTGCGTGATCTGACCGATCCCGGTCATCAGCCGTGTGGCCCACACCATGAGCCCGGCCCCGATCCCGGCCAGGGCCACGAACAGCAGGGCCCCTTCGACCTGCGGTTGGCCCCCGGCGATGTACACGACGAACAGCCCCAGGGCCGCGAGCGTGGCTGCCCCGAACGCCAGCGCGACGACGAGGCTCGCGCGCCTCACGTCTTCGACCCCGTCAGCCTGATCACCACCAGCAGCAACCCCAGCCCGACGACGATGGCCACGAACCCCTCGGCGACGGCACCGACCCGCCCGAGCTGGAGGCCGCCCCGATCTCCGTGGTCGCGGAGCCACAGCACATAGCGCGCGATCGAGTTCAGGTCCTGCTCGGACAGGTTCTGCGGTGCGAACTTCGGCATCACGCCGGGTCCGGCCCGCACCGCCTCCCCGATCTGCGTGGGCGTGGACGGGTAGAGTGAAGGGGCGATCTGGCCGCCGCCCACGGAGTCGCCGATGGCGCCGGCCCCGTGACAGGCCGAACAGTTGTTCAGGAACAGCTGGGCCCCCCGGGGCAGATCACCGGCCGGAGGCTCGACCTTCGGGATCCCGGGACCGCCGGGGGCGATCGCCGTCACGTAAGCGACGATCTCGGCGATCTGCTGCGAGTCGAACCTCGGCGGCTGCCGGATGGGCTGGGCCCCCGGGTTGGCGAGTGGCATCCGCCCCGTGCTGAGCATGAAGTCCACCGCCGCCGGACCCACCCCCTGGAGCGAGGGCCCGCTTCCCGAGCCCTCCGCCTGCAAGCCGTGACAGGTCGAACAGCTCGCCTCGTAGAGCGCCTGGCCCGCGGCCTCCTGCGCGGTCAGTGCCCGGCCGGGCGCGGGCCTGAACGACCACAGGATCTGCCCGGCCACCGCGAGCATCAGCCCGTAGCGCAGGATCCGCCTGCGGGCTGCCGTCTCGGAGCTGGCGACGGCGCTCACCTCGGGCTCATCGAAGGAGGAAGATCGTCGCGTACAGGCCGATCCACACAACGTCCACGAAGTGCCAGTAGTAGCCCACCGCCTCGGGCCCGTCGACGTTCCCGTCGCGATATGCGCCCTGGGCCATGCGCCCCAGGACCACGAGCATCAACAGGACGCCGGCGATCACGTGGAGACCATGGAAGCCGGTCATCGCGTAGACCATCGTGCCGTACGCGTGGGACGAGACCGAGAAGCCGGCCTGGACCCAGTCGAGGAGCTGGAAGCCCAGGAAGCCCAGCGCGAGGACGATCGTCACCACGATCCACCGGCGGAACGACCCGAGTCGCCCGGCGCGAGCCCCTCTGAGACCGGCCGCGAACGTGAAGCTCGACAGGACGAGCAGCGCGGTGGCCACCGTCGGGCGGGCCACGTCGAGCTCCACGCCGGACGGAGGCCACGGGCTCGTCTGCGATCGGAGCGTGAAGTAGGCGGCGAACAACCCGCCGAAGAACACCAGCTCCGAGGCGAGGAAGACGATGGTGCCGAATCGGATGGGAGCGATCTCCCGGGGGGCGGTGGCGATCGCCGCCGGGGCCTGAGCCATGACCTGGTTCTATGCCCGGAGCAACGAGTTCGCAAACCGGCCCACGATGCTGCATCTCGTTGGCCTCGCGGACCGTGCGAGCATGTGGCGGTGGTGCTCCCTTCCGTCCCCCCCGATGCCCGAGCCGCGACGATCCTCACCTCCTGGACGCTGAACCCGCTGGCGATCGTGCCGATCGTCGCCGCCGCCTGGCTGTACGGGCTGGGCCTTCGGCGGGCGGCGCGAGCCGGGACCCCGCATCCGCACCGCTCCGCGGTCGCGTTTTTCGCCGGACTGGCCGTGGTCGCGCTCGCCCTGGCCTCGCCGATCGACGCCTACGCGGAGGCCGCCTTCAGCGTGCACATGACCCAGCACCTGCTGCTCACGCTCCTCGCTCCTCCCCTCCTCGCGTTGGGCGCGCCGATCACACTCGCCCTTCGTGCCACTCGCCCGGCCACCGCGAAGCTCCTCTCGCGCCTCCTCCGAAGCGATCTCGCCGTCGTGCTGTCCAATCCCGTGGTCGGCTGGGTGCTGTTCGTGGGGGTGGCATTCGCGATCCACCTCACGTCGCTGTTCGATCTGGCCCTTCGGAGCGCACGTGTCCACGCGCTGGAGCACGCCCTGTGGCTCGGTGCCGCGCTCGTCTACTGGTGGCCGATCGTGGGCCGCGATCCCTCGGCCCACCCCGTGAGCTATCCGGTTCGCCTGCTCTCGCTGTTCCTGGCCATGCCGGCCATGTCGTTCCTTGCCCTGGCGATCTACTCGGCCACGGGGCCGCTCTACGAGGAGTACGCGTCGCTACCGGCGCCCTGGGGTCCCTCCGCGCTGGCGGACCAGCGGGCCGGGGCCACCATGATGTGGTTGGTGGGGAACCTGTCGCTGGTCGTGGGCATGTTGGTGGTGGCGGCCGCCTGGAAGCGCGAGGAGGACGCCCGCCAGCGTCGCCTCGAGGCCCGGGCGCCAGGTGAGCGCTAGCCGGGAGACGCCGTGGGGTGCGTGTGGTCGTGCACGTGCGACTCTCTCGGATGTTCCTTGTCCACGTCCTTGTGCGGGATGTGCACGTGCTCGATGGCGGCGTGGTTGTGTCGATGGCCGTGGGTGGACAGCAGGTGCGTCCAGTCCTCGCCCTTCGGCAGGTAGTGCGTGACGTGGAAGTGCTTGTGATCGTGCTCCTTTGCATCGTGCTCGTGATGCTGTGGCTCGACCGTCATGGTTCGGCCTCCTCCCTTGTCCTCACGACGCCATCGTCAGGGCCATCAGGGCCTTTCCGGTATGAAGCCGGTTCTCGGCCTCGTCGTACACGACCGACTGCGGGCCATCGATGACCTCGTCGGTGACCTCTGCCCCCCGGTCGGCGGGCAGGCAATGCATGTAGATCGCGTCGGACTTCGCCAACGACATGCGCCGCGCGTCGCAGATCCAATCCGTGTACTTCGCCGCGTCTGCCAACGCCGCCTTCTCGTCGGTGAACAGATCCAGCCGTCCCCACGACTTCGGGTAGACCACGTCGGCGTCGCGGAAGGCCTCGTCCATGTTGTCGGTGGTGGCGATGGTCCCGCCGCCCGCTGCGGCTGCCTCCTCGGCCCGCGCGCGAACCTCGGGCATGAGGTCGAATCCGGGCGGGTGGGCCAGCACCACGTCGATCCCGAACCGCGGCAGGAGCGTCAGCAGGCCCTGGGGCACCGACAGCGGCTTGGCGTACGAGGGGGCGAACGCCCACGACACGGCGACCCGGAGGCCGCGGAGGTCACGGCCTCGTCGCTCGCGCATGATCATCAGGTCGGCCAGGGTCTGGGTGGGGTGGTCCACGTCGCACTGGAGGTTGATCAGGGGGATGTCGGCCCAGTTCGCCACCTCGCGCATGTAGGCGTTCCCCTCGTACGGGACGAGGTCGTGGCGGATGGCCAGACCGTGCCCGTACCGCGACAGGATGATCCCCATGTCCTTCGGACTCTCCCCGTGGGCGATCTGGGTCTTCTCGGCGTCCAGGAAGTGCGCGTGCCCGCCGAGCTGGGTCATCCCCGCCTCGAATGCGTTCCGCGTGCGGGTGGACTTGTCCAGGAACAGCATGAACAACGTCCGGTCGGCCAGGAGCCGATGGGGCTCGCCCCGGTGGAACTTCCCCTTCAGCTCCGAAGCGAGCCCAAGCACCTCGTCGATCTCCTCGGTGGTCCAGTCCAGCGTCTCGATGTAGTCGCGACCTCGGAGTGCGACGCGGCCGGTCATTTCCGTCCCTCCGCCGACGGGCTGATGTCGGCCTGCACCTCGTCCTGGCCGAAGTACGTGGGCATCGGCTCGGGCCCGGGGACGTCGGGGGGCGGCGGCGGGCCGCCCGTCGTGACGGGCGGGACGAGCCCGGCCAGGTCGTCTGGCCTGACCGGGATGCGGTTCAGCACGCGTCCTGTCGCGTCGCGGAGCGCGGACACGATTGCCGCCGTGGCAACGATCGTCGCGTTCTCGCCCGCGCCCTTCACCCCGTAAGGGACATCGGGCTCGGGTGCCTCCACGATCTCGGTCACGACGGGCGGCATGTCCAGGATCGTGGGGATGAGGTAGTCGGTGAATGATGCGTTCCTGATGATCCCGTCCGTCACCTGGATCTCCTCCAGAACCGCGAGGCCCAGGCCCATCGCGGTGCCTCCCTCGCTCTGGCCCTCGACCCCCTGAGGGTTGATCGACCGGCCGGGATCCATGGCCGAGGCCACCTGGACCACGCGGACGAGGCCGAGCTCCTCGTCGACCTCGACGACAGCCCGCTGAGCGCAGAACGCGAACATGACGTGGACGTCGCCCTGGCCTCGATGATCCATCGCGGTCGTCGTGCGGTGCCGGAACACGCGCGTGGCCACGATCGGCTCCTGGAGGAAGTTGCCGACCTCGCCGACTGCCGCGCCGTCGCTTCGGATCACCCCGTCCTCGATGGAGAGCTCTCCCTGGTGTCCCGACTCCCGCACTCGCCCGAACAACTCCTCCCGCACGGCTCGAGCGGCAAGCTGCACCGCTCCGGATCCCATCAGCGTCTGGCGCGATGCTGACGTCGATCCCGCCGAGTCGACCTCGGTGTCCGCAAGATGCAACCGGACGTCGTCGATGCCCAGCTCGGTCCTGGCGGCCTGCACCATCACCGTGGACAGTCCCTGCCCGCACTCGACACCCGCGCTGTGGACCTCGGCGATCGGGCCCTCGGGCCCTGCCGACAGTGTCACCCGGGCCTCGTGGAAGTCATCGAACCCCTCGCTGTACGCCACGTTCTTGTAACCGACGGCGAACCCCACACCCTGCTTCAGCGACTCGCCCCGGCTCACGTTGCCGGCGCCCCCGGGATAGGTCACCGGCTCGCGGATCTCCGCCCGCTCCGACTGCGGCATCGGGATGTCGCGGGCCCGCTGGATCAGCTCACGGACGGGAGCGCTCCCCTTGATGACCTGACCCGTGGGAAGGACGGATCCCGGCCCCACCGCGTTCAGCAGCCGCAGCTCGATGGGGTCGATCGACAACGCCTCGGCCAGCTTGTCCATCTGGGCCTCGTGGGCGAAGCACACCTGCGGCGCGCCGAAACCGCGCATGGCCCCACACGGCGGGTTGTTCGTGTAGACGGCGGTCCCGTCGATGAGCGCGTTCGGCACCTCGTAGGGTCCGGCGGCGAACGTCGATGCGTTCCCGATCACGGCGGTCGACGAGGACGCGAACGCACCGCCGTCGACCACCACGCGGGCCCGGACGTTCACCAGCCGGCCGTCGCGGCTCGCGCCGGTGCGCATCCAGATCCGCGAAGGATGGCGGTGCACGTGCGCCAGGAACGACTCGGCCCGGTCGTAGGTGATCCGAACGGGCCTGCCCGTATGGAGGGCCAGCATGCACGCGTGGACCTGCATGTGGAGGTCCTCTCGCGAGCCGAACGCGCCGCCCACGCCGGCCAGCGACAGCCGAACCTTCTCCTCGGGCAGGCCGAGGCACGGCGCGATCTGCTTGCGGTCCACGTGCAGCCATTGGGTGGAGACGAACAGGTCGACCCCGCCGTCCTCGGCCGGAACGGCCAGCCCCGCCTCCAGTCCCAGCGCCGCCTGGTCCTGCATGCCGGTCTCGTAGTAGCCCTCGACCCACACGTCCGCCTCCGCGTCCGGGTCCCCATGGACGATTCGAACGTGCCGCAGGACGTTGCCCCACTCGCGGAGCTTCGGCGCGTCGGGAGATAGCGCTTCCTCCATGTCGGTCACCGGCGGCAGGACCTCATAGTCCACGGCGATCCGGCCCACCGCCCGGCGGGCGAGCTCGGGCGTCTCGGCGGCCACCACGGCCACGGGCTGGCCGGCGTACAGGACCTCGTCCCAGGCCAGGACGGGTTGGTCGGCGAACTCCAGCCCGTAGGTCCTCCTGCCCGGGACGTCGTCGGCGAGCAGGAGCGCGTGGACCCCTGGCCCGCCCAACGCCTGCGAGACGTCGACAGACCGGATCCGTGCGCGTGGGTACGGGCTGCGAAGCGTATGGCCGAACAACATGTCGTCGTGCCACAGGTCGCCGCCGTACGCGAACTCGCCCTTCACCTTCGGCACGCCGTCGACGCGGCGCACGCTCTCCCCCACCCCGCCGCGGAGGCGCTCACCGAGGCGAACGCTCATCGGTCGGCCCCCCCAGCGATCCGCCGAGCCACGCGGTGCCCCTCTGCTGCGATGTCCTCCTCGTCGGCCGTGACCAGCCGGCCGTCGCGGACGACGGCGCGGCCTTCGACAAGCAGATGCCGGGGCCGAACGGGCCCGCACATGACCAGAGCGGCCACCGGGTCCGCCTCGCCCCCCGCGTGGGACAGGTCGTCCATCGGGAACAGCGCCACGTCGGCTCGCTTGCCCGGCTCGAGCGAGCCCACGTCGTCACGACCGAGGCAGGCTGCGCCGCCCCCGGTCGCCAGCCGGAGGACGTCGCGGGCTGACAGGCTCCCCGATGGGCCGCGGGCTCGGCTGACCAGCAACGCCTGGCGCGTCTCGGCCAGGAGGTTTCCCCCGTCGTTCGACGCCGCACCGTCCACACCCAGGCCGACCGTGGCTCGCTCGCGCAGGAGCGTCACGCCGGGCGCGATGCCCGAGCCGAGCCGGAGGTTCGACGTGGGACACCACGCGACACCCGTCCCTGTCTCCGCGACCCGACGGACGTCTTTGTCGTCCAGGTGCACGCAGTGTGCCAGCCACACGTCGGATCCCAGCCACCCCCAGTCATCGAGCAGCTCGAGCGGCCGCCGGTCGAACGTCTCGACGCAGAACGCCTCCTCCTCCAGGGTCTCGGCGATGTGGGTGTGCATGCGCACGTCCAGCCGGCGCGCCAACTCGGCCGACTCGCGCATCAAGCGCTCGGTCACCGAGAACGGCGAGCACGGTGCGATGGCGATGCGGAGCATCGAGCCCCGTCCGGGGTCATGGTGCCGGGTGACCGCGTCCTCCGTGGCCGCCAGGGCATCGTCGGTGTCTTCCACCACGGAGTCGGGCGGCAGCCCGCCCCGTGACTCTCCGAGGTCCATCGAGCCCCGGCATGGATGGAACCGGAGGCCGAGCTGGCGGGCGGCGTCGATCTCGGCCTCCAGGATGCCCGTCCGGCCCGGCGGGAAGAGGTAATGATGATCGGTGCTGGTAGTGCAGCCTGACAGCGCCAGCTCGGCCAGGCTGACCCGGGCCGCGGCCCGTTCCCACTCGGCGTCGACGCCCGCCCACACGGGGTAGAGCTCACGGAGCCAGCCGAACAGCCCCTGGTCCTGGGCTCGGACGCGGGTGAGGGTCTGATACAGGTGGTGGTGGGTGTTGATCAGGCCGGGGACCGCGACGGTCCCTCGGCCGTCGAGCCGCTCGGCGTCCTCGGCCGCGCCGGCGGCGCCCTCGGCGCCGGTCGGCGAGCCGGAGCCCACCCACGCCACCACGCCGTCTTCGATCAGGATCGACCCGCCGGCCACCTCGGTGTCGGCCCCGTCCATGGTCACGACGACCTCGCAGCCATCGATCAGCAGGCGACTCACCAGTCACCTGCTCGCTTCCGCTCCGTCGCAAGGCTCACGGCGTCCATGATCTTCTGGTAGCCGGTGCACCGGCACAGGTTTCCGGAGAGCGCCTCGCGCACGGCGGCCTCGCTCGGGGACGGGTCGTGGTCGAGGAGATCGGCCACGGCCACTACCAGTCCAGGCGTGCAGAATCCGCATTGCACGGCCCCCGCTTCCAGGAACGCCTCCTGGACCGGGTGCAGGCTCCCCTCGCCGGTTCCCGATAGCGACTCGACCGTGCGCACCTCTCGCTCATGGGCCTGCGAGGCGAGGACCAGGCATGCGCACACGAGGTCGCCGTCCAGCCAGACCGAGCACGAGCCGCACTCACCCTGCTCGCAGGCGTTCTTCGACCCGCGGAGCCCGAAGTCCTCCCGCAGGGCAAACAGCAGGCTCGCGCCGGGCCAGACATCGGCCTCCCGCCACTCGCCGTTGACGTTGACCCGGATCAGCATGTCGTCGGCCTCATGCGAGTTGGGCCTCCGCCACGCGCTCCGCCAGCGCCCAGCCCAGGGCCCGGTGGGCCAGCACCCGGCAGGCGTGCCGACGGTACCCGGCGGTGCCGCGCACGTCGTCGATGGGAGCCGCCGCCTCGCTCACCCGTTCCGCGAAGCCGTCGAGGTCTCCCGGGGGAAGGGGCGACGAGCGATCGTCCCACGCGCCGGCGCGCGACAACGTTTCGGCGACGAAGGCTTCGGCCTCCGGCGCCCGCAAGACGGTCGGGCCGACCGATCCGAGTGCCACCCGGACCGTCCTCGCGTCCTCGTCCATCACCAGGCAGAGGTTGGCCACCGCGATGACCATTGCGTTCCGAGTCCCCACCTTCGAGAACGACTGTGGGCCTCGGCCCACCCTCCACCGGGCTCCCAGGATCAGCTCATCGGGGGCCATCGCGTTCCGCTTGGGCCCGAGGAAGAACTGGTTCCAGGGCACGGATCGGGTGCGATCTCCGGCCGCGACGAGCACCACCTCGCCCTCGTGGGCGACCAGGACGGGCACGGCGTCGCCCGCCGGCGACGCCGTGCCCAGGTTCCCCCCGATCGTTCCCCGGTTGCGGATCTGCGGCGACCCCACAGACCTCGAGGCCTGCGCGAGCGCCCGCATCTCCGGAAGCTCGTGCAACGCCCGCGTGTACGTGAGGCCTGCGCCCAGGAACAGGTTCCCGTCCTCCCGGCGCCAGGTGTTCAGTTCGGGCAGGCGGGAGACGTCGATCATGAGCTCGGGCCTACTCCGGTCGAAGTTGAGGTCCACCATGAGGTCCGTCCCGCCGGCGATCGGCACGGCCTGCGGATGGGCCGCCTTCAGGTCCAGCGCCTCCTCCAACACGCGAGGGATGAGGACTTCCATCAGGGCTCTCGCAGCATCAGAACTTCCCCTCGGCAAAGGCGTCGATCATGGCGAACACGTCGTCGCCGAGGGGATACAGGATCGGGCAGGTGCATCCGGCCTCGACATAGTCGCGGACCTTGGCCCGGCACTCATCGGGCGTGCCGGAGGCCGTGATCATCTGCACCACCTCGTCGGGCACGAGCTTCATGGCGCTTCGGATCTCCTCCTCCGACGCCGGCCAGGTCAGGACCCTGCCGATCTCGTCGAGAAGCGACTGATCGACGCCGCTCGCCTTCCCGATGTGGGGCTGCTGGCCCAAGTACTGCGTAACGAGCTCCCGGGCCCGGTCGAGCGCCACGTCCCTGTCCTCGTCCAGCGAGCACACCACAAGCTGTGGCCGGTCCAGATCCTCCAGTGACCGTCCCGTCCGCGCGGCCCCGGCAGCCAGGTGCTCCAGCGCCGCCTGGTCGTACCTCGGCCCGACCAGGTAGTTGAGGAGCACGCCGTCGCCGATCTCCCCCGCCAGCTCCATCATCTTCATGCCGGTAGCCCCGATGTAGATCGGCACGTTCCTGGGCGAGCGATCGCCGTGGACGATGTCGATCTCGATGTCGTTTACGTGAACGAACTCGCCGTGGAACGTCACGCGCTCCATGGCGATCAGGCGGCGAGCCGTTTCGACGATCTCCCGCATCGCCTGGAGCGGCTTCCGGCGGTCCACGCCGACCTTGGACGCGAGCGGCTCCCACCACGCCCCGATCCCGAGCATCACCCGGCCCGGCGCCAGGTCGTCGAGCGTCACGAACGTGGCCGCAAGGAGCCCCACGTTCCGGGTCCAGCTGTTGACCACGCCAGAGCCCACCTTGATCCGCTCGGTCGTAGCGGCGAACGCGGCCATCGGCACGGTGGCCTCCCGGACCAGTCGACTCTCGGCCTGCCACACGGCCTCGAAGCCGCGGTCCTCCGCGTAGCGCACGTACTCGATGCCCTCACGCAGCGGGTGCTTGTCCTGGAGGTACAGCGCCACCCGGCCGTCGCTCGACACCGTCATCAGGAGCCCCCGCGAGGCCTGAACGGGTGCGAAGGAAGCTCGTCCATCCGGCTCCACAGTCGCTCCGCCTGCTCCCTGGCGGTGGTCGCGACCTCGTCCTGGTCCAGTTTGGTGAGGAGGCGATCGGCCACCACCATCTCGCCGGCCACCATCACGTCCCGGACATGCTGGGAACCCAGGCCGAACAGCCAATGCCCCGCCACATTCGTATCGTCGAGCGGCGTGACGATGTCGTACTCGAGAACGGCCAGATCCGCGGGGGCGCCCGGCTCGATCCGGCCCAACGCGGGCTGCCCGAAGGCCCGGCCGGCGAACATCGCCCCTCTGACCAGGCGGGCGAGCGGCCACGTCATCGGCGCGTCCAGGCTCTCTTCCCGGCGGCGCCAGTACGCCGCCGCCGACTCCGCGAACATGTCCGCGCCGATCCCGTCGGTCCCCAGGGCCACCCCGTCGCCGAGGGCAGTCACCGGGGTTCGTCCCACCGAGTTGTTCATGTTCGATCGGGGGTTGTGAGCCACCGTCGCGCCGGCGTCGCGGATGGCGTGGATCTCCTCCGCGTCGACGTGCACGCAGTGGGCAAGGAGCGCTGACTCGTTCAGCACGCCCGCGCGGGCCAGCCGCGGCACGACCCGCGACCCGAACCTGGCCTCCGAGTCCCGCTGGTCCGCCGCGTCCTCGGCCACGTGGATGTGGATGCCCACGCCCGCGTCGCGGGCAACCTCGGCGCAGGCGCCAAGGGTCTCGTCGGACAGCGTGAACGAGGCGTGGGCCCCGACCATCCCCCGGGCGAGCGGCCAGCCGGCCTTCAGGAACCGGCGGTTCTCCTCGACGCCCGCTGCTGCCCGCTCCGGCCCGTCGCGGTCGGTGGCTTCGTAGCAGAGCACCGAGCGAAGGCCGATGTCCGCCAGGGCCTGCGCGATCACATCGAGCGACCCATCGACCGTTTCGGGTGAAGCGTGATGGTCAACGAGCGTGGTGGTGCCGGTGAGCGCGGCGTCCATACCCCCCGCGAGCGCCGATGCCCGGATCGAGCCAGCGTCCAGGGCCCGGTCCAGGCGCCACCACACGCGCTGGAGGATCTGGACGAAGTCGTTGGGCGGGTCGAGCCGGTACGGCATGCCCCGTGCCAGCGCCGAGTACAGGTGCATGTGCGCGTTGACGTTCCCCGGCACGACGAGGCATCCCGTGCAATCGATGCGGCTGGCCCCGTCGGGGGCCCGGCCGACGGACCTCACTGCCCCGTCCTCGACGGTCACGTCGGCGATCACGACGGAGGGAGGGTCGAGCGATGCCAGGACCGTCCCCCCCGTGAGCGCGATCGGCACGACGCCCCCGGCTATCCCTCGCGGGACGCCGCGGCCGCCAGCTTGGGCACCGCCGATCGCGCCGCCACCGAGTCCTTCATCGGGAGCCGTGTCCTCCATTCCCCCTCGAACGCGTGGAGGGCCCCGGCGACCGCCGCGGCGGTGGGGACCAGGCCGATCTCGCCGAGGCCCTTGGCCCCGTACGGGCCCTCGGGCTGCGGCACCTCGACCAGGACGCACTGGACATCCGGCATGCCCGCGGGCGGCACGATCCCAAGCGACTTCAACGTGGTGGTCACGGGATGGCCGTCCCGCACCACGTAGTCCTCCGATAGCGCGAAGCCCAGGCCCATGTGCACGGCGCCCTCGATCTGACCCTCCACCAGCGTGGGGTTGATGACCTTGCCCGCGTCGTGCGCGGCGATCACGGTGGCCAACCGCCCGTCGTCGTCCAGGACCACCACCTGGACCGCCCATCCGTAGGCGAAGTGCGTGATCGGCTTCTCGACGTCGACGCCCGGCTTGTTCGTGTAGTCGATGGTCAGCTCGCCGTAGAACTCGCGACCCGCGAGGTCGGCGAGCCGATGGCCGTTCAGCTCGGCCTTCAACTTGTTCGCGGCCTCGATGACGGCCCGGCCGCCGAGGATGGTGGAGCGCGAGGCTGTGGTCTGGCCCGTGTCGAGCTCGCGCATCGTGTCCACGACCACGTGCACTTTGTCGGCCGTGAGGCCGAGCTCCTGACACGCGATCTGCTGGAGCGCCGTATGCACCCCCTGGCCCATCTCGGTCCAGGAGTGGAACAGGGTCACGGAGCCGTCGGGCTCGGGTCGGAGGATGGCCTTGCCCTGCTCGAGCAGCCCGTTGCCGATCCCATTGTTCTTCACACCGCACCCGATGCCGGCGAACCGCGCGTCCCTGTAGGCGTCACGCACCGCGAGCAGGCATTCCTTGATCCCCACACCCGGCCCCAGGACCTGGCCGGTCCCGAACGCGTCACCCACATCGAGGGCGTTCCGCCACCGGATCTCCCAGCCGTCCACGCCGACCTTCTCGGCCAGCCGGTCGAGCATTCCGTCGACGGCGAACGCCACCTGGTTCACGCCGAACCCTCGCATCGCGCCGTTCGGCGGGTTGTTCGTGTAGACGGCGCGGGCCTCGACGTCGACGGCCTCGAACCGGTACGGCCCGCACGCATGGCCCGCCGCGCGCTCCAGCACCTTGTCGCCCACGCTCGCGTACGCGCCGGTGTCACCCACGATGCGCGCGCGGATGCTCGTCAGATGACCGTCGGCATCCGCACCCATCGTGTACTCCATCGTGAGCGGGTGTCGCTTGGGGTGGAACTTCAGGCTCTCCTCGCGGGTCAGCGTGAGCAACACGGGCCGCCCGGTCAGGTGCGCCATCAGCGCGGCGTGGCACTGGACGTTCAGGTCCTCCTTGGCCCCGAACGCGCCGCCGTTCGACACGAGGGTCACACGCACCCTCTCCTCGGGCAGCCCGAGGAACGAGGCGACCTGCCGCCGGTCCTCCCACACCCCCTGGCCCTGCGAGGACACGTGGTAGCCCCCATCCTCCGGGACGGCGAACGACGACTCCGGCTCCAGGAACGCGTGCTCCACCACTTGGGTCCGGAACGTCTCTGTCAGCACGTGTGAAGAGCTCGCGAGGGCCGCGTCGACGTCACCTCGCCTCACGATCGATGTCGACAGCAGGTTCCCGCCGTCGTGAAGGCTCGGCGCGTCGGGATCGAGCGCACGGAACGGGTCGGTCACCGGCTCCAGGACCTCGTACTCCACCTCGACCAGCGCGGCGGCCTCCCGCGCGGCCCGGCGAGTGTCGGCGGCCACGACCGCGATCACGTCGCCGACGTAGCTCGTGACCTCTCCCTCGGCGACGAGCTGGCGCCAGTCCCTGGTGATCAGCCCTTGCGTCCGCTCGCCGGGGACATCTCCCGCCGTGGCCACCGCGACCACGCCCGGATGCCCCGCCGCCTTCGTCGTGTCGATCCGGATCACCCGGGCCCTGGGATGGTCGGAGAACCGGATGGCCCCGTGTAGCATCTCTTCGGCCTTCAAGTCGTTCACGTACGGCTTGTCCCCGAGGGCCAGCTCCCGTCCCTGGTACCGGCCGGTGCGAGAGCCGACCTTGCCGCTCCAGTCGGGCTCGGGCACGGGCTTGCCGCGCTTGGCACCCGCGGCGAGCTCGATGGCGTCAACGACCTTCACGTAGCCGGTGCACCGGCATAGGTTCCCGGCCAACGCGCGCGCGATCTCGGCGCGCGACGGCTCGGGGTTCTTGGCCAGCAGGCCCTCGGCCTTCATGACGATCCCCGGGGAGCAGAACCCGCATTGCGACGCGCCGGAAGCGACGAAGCAGTCCGCCCACAGCTCGCGCTCGGCCGCCGACAGCCCTTCCTGGGTAACCACGCTGCGCCCTTCCGCGTGCCCCGCCTTCTGGGCGCACGACACGACCGCCTTGCCCTCGACCACCACAGTGCAGGCCCCGCAGGAGCCCTCAGGAGCGCAGCCGTCCTTCACCGAGGTGAGGCCGCACTCCTCCCGGAGCAGCTCGAGCAGGCTCATGCCCGGCCGGGCCTCGGCCTCGACCGGAGCCCCGTTCAGCGTGAATCGCATGGCCGGCATCCCCTTCGCGTCACTCCGCCCCGCCCAGCACCAACGCCAGCAGGGCCATCCGCATCACGACACCGTTGTAGGCCTCGATCCAGTATCGCGCATGGTGCGTGTCGTCCACGTCGACCGGCAGCTCGTCCATCCGGGGCAGCGAGTGGAGCACGATCGAGTCGCTCTTGGCCTTGTCCCGGAGCAACTGCCGGGTCACTCGGTACGCCTCGGGC
>DASPWN010000354.1:0-2398 GCA_035637835.1 Actinomycetota bacterium
GCTCGTTCGCCTTGCCGCCATCGACGCATCCGAAATGCGCGAGCTCGTCCTCGATGCGTGGCGGATGGTCGTCCCAAAGCGAGTCGCTGCCGCCCACGACGAGCCGCACGGCAAGCAACCTGGATGGCCTGTCCAGTCCGGTTAGGTTGAACTGCACGTCGCCGTAGCAGGCTCTCGGCTCAGCAAAGGCAGACAGGGCACTGGAAGGTTACCCCCTGCTCCTTATCATCTCGTGCGCTTTTAGTTGGGCCTGAGGTCCCATCCCCTCGGGTCTCGCGGCGGCACAAGGAAAGGTGGATAAGCACCAGGAAGGGTCAAGTCAAGTTGGTCCGGCACGGGTGTTCTCAGCTGGTGCGACTGTGGGGACGCCGAACAGTAGGTTGACTGCGGACGCCACCGTCACCCCGAGCGCCGCCCCGCCGATGAGGTCGAGCGGCAGGTGGGCCGCCACGTACATCCGGACCAACGGGACCACGATCGCCAGGACGATGGCGGCGATCTGCCATGGACGTCCCACGTAGGCCAACAGGATGAGGGTGATCGCCCATGCCACCGCCGCATGCCCCGATGGGTAGCCGAGGCTTCCCGGGGAAAACGTCTCTCGTTCCGCTACTGCCTCGACGATGGCTGCCGGACGGCCACGAGCCACATATTCCTTGATTACCTTTGCGAGCATGTAGACGGTTACTCCGCTGATCGCCAGCGACACAGCCAGGAGCCACCTTCGGAAGAGAAGAGCTGCGGCGGTAGCCACCGGGATAGTTACTGCAGTCCCGTATTGATTCAGCAGCCAGAGGACCGTACGGATGCTGCCGGGCAGGCCGTTGATCGCCTTGAAGATCGTGACCTCCCAGACATACGTACCACGTTTGGCGAGGACGGCGGTCCCGACCAGCACGGGCGCGCCACCCACCATGAGTACGACGTCGAGCCGCCGCCGTCGCATTCCGCGTGCCGACATCGGAGGACTCCCCTGTGTCGCCGGCGCCGCAGCCGACCGATGCTTCCGCCAGCTCGTCATGCGCCGCCAGGTTATGTACGTAGAGCCGTTCCGACAAGGGTCCGAACCAAGGAAGCGAAGCCAACCTCTTTGACTGGATGCTGGTCTACGGCCGCCGCTCCCGTCCTCGGCGAAGCTTCGTGCCGAGGGTCCGCTGAAGGCATGGGATAGAGTCCCGGGCACTCGGATTAGGGGTCCCTCGGATGGAGTTCGGCGCGCATCTTCCGTTGATGACCTGGGGCAGCGAGGAGCCCGCCTCGATCGCCGTCCTGACCGATTATGCACACCTCGCGAACCAGCTCGGTCTGGCGTGGCTGACCTCGAACGATCACCTCGTGTATGGCGGCCGTGGTTCGACGGGCCGTTAGCGCTCGCCTCGGTGCTGCCGGCCATCGGCGAGATGACTGTCGCGACGACGATTGCGCTCCCCGTCGTGCGCGGTCCGGGCCCTCTCGCAAAGGCGCTGGCTGCGATCGACCGGTTCTCCGGCGGGCGACTCGTGGTGGGCGTCGGTCCTGGGTCGTCCGAAAGGGACTACCGGGCGGTCGGGATCGCGTGGGAGGAGCGGTGGCCCAGGTTCGAGGAGGCCGTCCGAGCCCTTCGTGCGCTCCCAGCCGGCACAACGTTCGAGGGGGCCTTCTACTCGACGGACGGGATGGAGCTCCTCCCACCCCCCCTCCAGCCCGGCGGACCGCCGATCTGGATGGGAAGCTGGGGGTCTGACGCCGGCTTGCGGCGGGTGGCGCGCCTTGCTGACGGGTGGCTGGCCTCTGGATACAACACGACGCCCGAGGCGTTCGGTGATGCCCTCCAACGCCTGCGCGAGCATCTGCGACAGGCGGGAACCGATTCCGAGCGGTTCCCGAACGCGATCGCGACGATGTTCTTGTACCTGACCGAGGATGCGGCATCCGCTGACGCCGTCCTGACAGACGTGCTCGCACCTATCCTGCGCCGCCCGGCCCGAGGAGCTTCGAGAACGACTGCTCGTCGGGTCGGCGGGCGAGTGCGCGGACAAGCTTGCTCGGTACGAGGCCGCGGGTGCTGAACGGGTCCTCATCTGGCCGGTCGGCGACGAGCTCAATCAGCTCGAACGGTTCCACGACACTGTCATGGCCAGGCTCGACGCTGGATGAGCCTGCGTGGTGATCGACCACCAGTTCGTCAAGGAGTCGCCGGCTGGGCGGAGGCGAGGCTCGAAGTCGGGCGCGGACCAGGTTCCCCACCGAGTTCCTTGGAAGGTGATCCACGAACGTCACGGACACGGGCACGTGATGGGGAGGTGCCGCCGAGCAAATGCCATTTGTAACGTTGTTTAGCCGCCTGATCCCGCCTCGTTCTCATCTGGCCTGCTTCGATTCTTCCGGGTGATCGCGTCCTTGGCCTGTGCGGCCTTCT
>DASPWN010000355.1:0-1819 GCA_035637835.1 Actinomycetota bacterium
AGGAAGAGTCCTCGCTCGTATCGTGTCGGCGCGATCTGCGAAAAGGTGGGAGGACGTGGAGGCATGGCTCTCTTCAGCTGCGGCCAGCTAAGCCTCGATCCACCGAACTCAAGGCTCACGCGCTGCGGATGAAGACCTGAAATCAAGAAAAGGTGCCTCCGACCAGGGATGATGCGGTTGCGAACCAAGCACCCGTCCCAAGAGAAGGAGGCACCTTCCAGATGCGATCTTCCCACGGCCTCGACCGCTGCGAAATCACCTTCGACGACGACCGCGCGGTGGCCAACGCCGGGGTCGTGCTGAGCACCACCCTCGCCGAGCGACTGGGTCTCGAACGGCTCATCGACAACACCGTGGACCTGGGGGACCGGATCGGTGCCGCTCGACCGGGACGCAAGGTCATGACCCTCGTGCAGTCGATGGTCCTCGGCGGGGACTGCATCGACGATGCCGACGTCCTGCGCTCGGGTGCCACCGAGGCTGTCCTGGCGCACCGGGCGATGGCGCCCTCCACGCTCGGCACGTTCCTGCGGTCGTTCACCTTCGGCCACGTGCGCCAGCTGGACAAGGTGACCGCGGTGGCGCTCGCCCGCGCCTGGGCCTCGGGTGCGGGACCGGGGGACGCCCCGATGACGATCGACGTGGACTCCACGGTGTGCGAGGTCCACGGCTACGCGAAGGGCGGGGCGAGCTACGGCCACACCCGAAGGCTCGGGTACCATCCCCTGCTCGCCACCCGGGCGGACACCGGCGAGGTCCTGCACGTCCGTCAGCGAACCGGCAAGGCCAACACCGCTCGGGGCGTGGTGCGCTTCGTGTCCGAGACGGTTGCCCGCGTCCGCCGGGCCGGGGTCGGACCCCTCACGGTGCGGGCGGACTCGGGGTTCCACTCCGATGCTCTGATCGCGAGGTGCCAGGGGCTCGGCGTCGCGTTCTCCATCACCGTGCGGCAGACCTCGCTGGTCAAAGAGGCCATCGCGGCCATCCCCGATGAGGCGTGGACGACGATCGACTACACCGCCGGAGGGGAGGCCCACGTCGGGGAGGGGACCTACAAGGGCCACCGCCTCGTCGTCAGGCGGACCCGCCTGGTCGGTCCCCAGGCCGAGCTGTGGCCGGACTGGCGCTACCACGCCTTCGTGAGCGACCGGGTCGGGGAGGCCCTGGACCTCGACGCCGACCATCGCCGTCATGCCGTCATCGAGCTCGCCATCCGGGACCTCAAGGAGGGCTCCGGGCTCAACCACGCCCCCTCCGGACGGTTCTTCGCCAACGCCGCGTGGGTGGTGCTGGTGACCCTGGCGCACAACCTCCTGCGATGGACGGCTGCGATCGGCCTTCGGATCGCCGGCCCGGTGGTGGCCAAGACGATCCGCCGGCGGTACCTCGCCCTCCCGGGGAGGCTCACCCGGTCCGGGCGGAGACTTCGGTTGGATCTTCCCCGGCGTTGGCCGTGGCGGGAGGCCTTCCTGGCGGCCGTCGACCGCCTTCGGGCTCTTCCGCTTCTGGCCTGAGCGACCGAACAACTCGCGACCGACATGGGCGCTGTTCCCACACGCCCGCGCGACGCGACGAGGGCGCCGAAGCCGGCCTCACCGACACGACGGATCCGCCCAGACGCGACCCGAGGCCAAACCGCGCTTCCACACCGCCATTCACGCCCAATTTGCCGCTTCCGACGGAACACGGTCGGCCGATCGGTGGATCGAGGCTAAGCCAACGGCGGAGCTACCCGGATCAGATGAACACGCTCACAATGGGCGGGCGGCCCGCGAGGTGACGGCAGACGCGTCCGAGCGCCTCGGCGCCTCTGAGGAAG
>DASPWN010000356.1:0-2029 GCA_035637835.1 Actinomycetota bacterium
AGGCCGGAGGTCACCACGATGGCCAGGCCGACGAGCGCCACCTTCCTCCGGTACGGGCGGAAGGTGCCGATCACCCGGCGGACCGTCTGCCTCCTGATTGGGCGGCGGTCCTGGTCCGGGACGGGCGCGGGGAACATGCCGTGGCGACGCATGCTTCTCAGGGTAACCGCCTTCAACGATTCCCTCTTCCCATGCTCTAGCCTTGTCCCATGCTGCCGTTCTCTGAGTGGGCGCTGCTCGGCCGGATGGCCCTGGCCACCGGGCTCGGCTACGTCATCGGCTTCGAGCGGGAGTGGCGGGGCAAACCCGCCGGAGAGCGCACGTTCGCGCTGATCGCGCTGGGCGCTGCGGGGTTCACTGCCATCGGGGTCGAGGGCTTCCCTGCGTCGGCCGAGAAGGTCATCGCCGGGGTGGTCACCGGCGTGGGGTTCCTCGGCGCCGGGCTGATCTTCCGTGAGTCCACCGGCGGCATCCTCGGGCTCACCACCGCGGCATCGGCGTGGGCCGTCGCGGCGGTGGGGGTCCTCGTGGGGTCCGGGGCGTTCCTCTCCGGGATCCTGTCCACCCTCCTCGTACTGTTCATCCTGGAGCTGAACCGGCTGCCCGTCATCCGCCGGTTCCTGGCGCAGCGGATCCGAGACCAGGACCGAAACGAGGACCCCGAGGAGGAGGGCTGATCAGCTCGGCAGCTCGGCCACGGCCTTGGCCCGGGCGAGCACCGCATCGAGCATCGACGGCGTGAGCTTGCCGGTGAACGTGTTCTGCTGGCTCGGGTGGAAGCACCCGAGCAGCGTGTAGGGGCCGATCACGACCTCGGCGCCGTGGCTGAACGCCGGCCGGGGCCGCACCCGGTGGCCAAGCGTGGAGAACGCCCGGAGGACGCCGTCCCAGGCGAACGCGCCGAGCGCCACGGAGGCCCGGACCTCCTCGAGGGACCGAAGCTCCCGGACCAGGTAGGGCAAGCAGGTATCCCGCTCCTCAGGGCTCGGCCGGTTCCCCGGCGGCGCGCATCGGTTCACTGAGGTGAGGTGGACGCCGCGGAGCTGCAGGCCATCGTCCCGCGACACCGACTGCGGCCGGCTCGACAGCCCCGTTCGATGCAATGCTGCGTAGAGGAAGTCACCGGAGCGATCCCCGGTGAAGATCCGGCCGGTGCGGTTCCCGCCGTGCGCCGCGGGCGCTAATCCAACCACCGCGATCCGAGCAGCCGGGTCACCGAACCCAGGCACCGGCCTTCCCCAGTACACCTGGTCCGCGAACCGGGGGGCCTTCTCCCGCCCCACCCGCTCTCGCCACTCGACGAGCCGAGGGCACGCCCGGCAGGTCACGATGTCCCGACGGATCGCGGCGAGGTCTCCGGCGACCGCCGTCATCTGCTCCGCCGGTCCCTCAAGGACTCGTCCATCGTGAGCCGATGGTAGAGCGTGACCCGGGGTGGTTGCCTTTTGGCCACATCCCGCTGTAGAAGAAACGTTCCGTTTCAGCCCCATGGCCAAATCAACTGCCCACGGCCGGGCCGCGCGTGCCCTCGTCGTCGTCGCGACGGCGAGCGCGGCGCTCGGCCTCGTGCCGCTCTCGCCGGGCGGCGCGGCGCCCGAGACGGTGCTTCGCTCCGTCCCCGTCGACGTCCGGGCCCTCCTGCCACCAACCGGCCCTGCGGCGGCACTCACGTCGAACGGAAGGCTGAGCGCTGCGTCCGCGGTGCGCACCGCCCGCATCCGGAAGTGCGCACCGATCTGGTTCGACGGGCTGGCCTTCACCTGGGACCAGTCGGGCGGTCGGGCCGTGACAACCATCGCCGCCGCCGGCCCAGACGGATCCTCGCTCGGTCGCCCGATCCGGATCGACGAGGAGGGAGGCCCCGACCCCGGAACCGCGGAGTACCGGACCGGCCACCAGGGGTCCACCTACGTCTGGACCGGCGAGGCCCGGTGCCTCCGGTTCTCGATGAACCTTCCGAAGGGCGCCGTCGTTGGGAACGTCAGGGTCCTGTTCATCAACAGCTCGGGGACCGCGGGCGGCCCGAGCA
>DASPWN010000357.1:0-2210 GCA_035637835.1 Actinomycetota bacterium
ACCGCCTTCATCCTGCACAGCCTGATCGAGATCGTTCGGAAGGAGCAGGCGTGAACGACGCGGAGATCCAACCGTACGCGCCGAGCGATGCGACGCTGCGGTCGATCCTCGACCAGGCCCGCACCATCGCCGTCGTGGGACTCTCGTCGAAGCCGGAGCGCGATTCCTACGGCGTGAGCCGGTACCTCCTGCGTCGGGGGTATCGGGTCGTCCCGGTGAACCCGAACGAGACCGAGGTGTTGGGGGAGACGGCGTACCCGTCGGTCCTGGACGTGCCGACGGACGTGGCGATCGACATCGTGGACGTGTTCCGAAGAGCCGACGAAACTCCGTCGGTCGCGGAGCAGGCCGTGCGCGCCGGCGCAAAGGTGCTGTGGCTTCAAGAGGGGATCGTGAACCACGAGGCCCGGCGCATCGCCGAGAACGGCGGCCTAACCGTCGTCATGGGCCTGTGCATCCGAACCACGGGAGAACGGCTAGAAAGAGAGGCATGACCGTGCAGAAGTGGGAGTATTTCGTGGCGCCGCTCCTCGAGCACAATCCCGGCGAAATCCTCAACACGTTCGGAGAGGACGGCTGGGAGCTGGTCTCGGTGGCCCAGGTCACGACGCCGGCCGGCGGCCAGTCCCTTATCGCCTACCTGAAGCGGCCGCTCGACTAGCGAGCGGTCATCGGCGGACGATCCGGCGCCGCAGGAGGATCAGCCCGCCGATGAGGACGGCGGCGATGACAAGCCCGACGCCGGTCCCGGCCCCACGTGCCGGGCCGGGGGACGATGGGCTCCCCACGGGGACCGGGGAGCCGGTCGGGGTCCCGGCGAGGCGGAGGACGGATTCCGTCGTGGCAAGGTAGATGGTTCCGTCCGGCCCCCGGGCCACGTCGATCACGGAGTCGTCGATGCCGGGGATCCGCCCGGGGGCGCCCGCCGAGGTGCCGTCGGAGGACAGGTCGGCTTCGTAGAGCCCGCCTCGATAGCTCCCGAAGTACAGGCGTCGTCCGTCGGATGAGACGGCGCACCCTGTGGGCACGATCTCATCGGGAAAGACCAGGACCGGGTCCACGAATCCCGGCTCCCCACCCGCCCCCAGCTGCTCGGGCCACCCGTAGTTCCCGCCGGCCACGATCCGGTTGACCTCGTCATCGGTGGCCGGTCCGTTCTCCGTCTCCCACATGTTGTCGGTCACGGGATCGAAGCACAGCCCGAACGAGTTGCGGATGCCCAGGGCATACACCGGGTTCTCCGGACCGAGGGGGTTGTCGGTGGGCACGGAACCGTCCGGATCAAGCCGGAGTACCTTGCCACCGAGGTCGTCCGGGTCCTGCGCTCGCTCGGGGTCGTGCGCCTCCCCGGTCACGGCGTACAGCTTCTCGTCGGGCCCAAAGACCATGGCGCCGCCGTTGTGGTAGCCGGCCACGGCCGGGAGCAGCGTGATCAGCGGATCGATCTCTCCCGCCGAGTCCCCTTCGGCTCGCACACGGATGATCCGATTGGACGCGCCACCCGCCTCCGAGTAGTACAGGTACACCCACGGCTGCCGTTCGAAGTCCGGATCGAGGGCGATCCCCAGGAGCCCTCGCTCGGCGCTTCCCTCCACGGAGACGTGGACGAACGGCTCTGGCAGCACACGGCCGTCCCGGATGATCCGGACGTTGCCGGTCTCCTTCTCGGTGAAGAAGATCCGCCCGTCCGGGGCGAAGGCCAGGTTGGTCGGGAAGGCCAGGGTCCTGGGCCACAGGCTCCACAGCGGGCTGTGCCGTCGCCGGCATTGCTGCCAGCGCCACGATCGCGAGCGAAACGAAGGCAGTCGGCGTGCCCGGATGGGGAACCGAGAACCGCGTCGTTCCCCTGGGCGAGGAGTATGTGGAGCTGCTGGCGGTGGCTGATCCGGTGGAGGCGGAGTCGAGCCCCGTGGGGACATGGGTCTCGTATGCCTCCCGGTCGGGCGACCATCTCGTGGCGTGGTGCGTCTCGACCGACGAGATCGAGGGAGTTGCCGAGCGTCTCGGCCTGGCGGTCACACTGGGGTCGCGGTCCCTGCCGGACGGCCGCAGCCTCACGTGGCGGAGCGCTGGGTTCGACCTCGTCGCGGAGCATCCCGACCTCCCGTTCTTCATCTCCTGGGACGGGCCGCTCGATCTCCATCCGGGCCGGGCTCGGGCCGAGCATCGGGTCGAGCCGAACGGGCTCGCGTGGATCGAGGTCGCAAGCG
>DASPWN010000358.1:0-7514 GCA_035637835.1 Actinomycetota bacterium
CGACGACGTGGATCCGCTCCTCGCAGTCGGCCACCAGGTCACGGAAGCTGGCTCGCCCCAGCCGGCCCAGGGCGTCGGTCACCGCGCTCACGGCGTCCTCCATCGAGTACCGGATGGGAGTGACGTGATAGAGGTCGAGAGGCGGCGGCGGCCTGAGCAGCGTCGCGGCCATCCCCGCCAGGTCTTGGGCCGAGACCCGCTCGAGCACGTCGGGGTACAGGTGGGCGAACTCCGGCGGGGGACCGGCGTCCCGTGTGTGGTGGAGCGCCTCCATCTCCATCCCCCGAGCCAGGTCGCCGGCCACCTGACGGACGGCGGCGAGCTCCAGGCTCCGCGCGTACACGAGATCGGGCGACACCCCCAGCATGTCCTCCTCGTCCATGATGTCGGGCCGCGGCATGAGCCTGCCCACCTTCAGCTCCAGCAGGACGGCGCAGACCGCCAGGAACCACGTCGCCTCCTCCAGGGTCCAGTTCTCGGCCCGCTTCGAGTACGACAGGAACAGGTCGGTGACGCGTCCGATGGAAACGTCGCACACATCGACCTTCTGCTCCAGGATGAGGTCCGCCAGGAGCCGGAACGGCCCCTCGAACACCGGCAATTCGACGGTGAACTTGCCGCCAGCGTCGGCCCCTTCGTCGCTCATGCCAGGCTCATCGCCCGTCGGACGGCCTTCATCGTGTCCTCCACCACCGGCCGCACCTTCGCGGCGCCCTCGGCCAGGACCTCGTCCACGATCTCAGGTGTCCGCTCGAGCTCCGCGCGCCGCTCCCGGAACGGGCGGTAGTACTCCGCGATCCGAGCGGCCAGGTCCATCTTGTCCTCGACGCACCCCAGGGCGCCCGAGCGGCAGTTCGCGTCGATCCATTCAACGTGGTCCCGCGGCGAGAACAGTCGCTGCAGCGTGAAGATGGGGCAGATCTCGGGTCGTCCCGGATCGCCCAACCGAATCTTCTTCGGGTCGGTGATAAAGGTCCGCACCTTCGCCGTGATCTCGTTCGGTTCGTCCGAAACGCCGATGAAGTTGTCCAGCGACTTCGACATCTTCCGGCCGTCGGAACCGGGGATGAGCGGCGACTCGGACAGGAGCGGCTGGGGCTCGACCAGCACGGGTCCGAACAGCCGGTTGAATCGGCGGACGATCTCTCTGGAGATCTCCAAGTGCGACACCTGGTCCTCCCCCACCGGCACCAGCTCACCCTTCACGATCGTGATGTCCACCGTTTGCAGCAGCGGGTATCCGAGGAGCCCATAGTTCGCGATGTCGCGCTCGGCCAGGTCGCGGAGGCGCTCCTTGTACGTAGGGACTCGCTCAAGCCATCCGAGGGGCGTGATCATGCCCAGCAGCAGGGCGAGCTCGGCGACCTCCGGGACGTCGGACTGGCGGTAGATCGTGGCCTTGGCCGGATCGATCCCCGCGGCCAGCCAGTCCAGCACCAGGCCACGGATCCGCTCCGGCAACAGCTCGGTCCGGTCGTAGTCGGTCGTGAGCATGTGCCAGTCCGCGACGAAGAAGAACGCGTCGTGGTCGTCCTGGAGCTTTCGCATGTTGAGGATGTTGCCGAACCAGTGCCCGACGTGGAGGGGGCCGGTCGGCCGATAGCCCGTCAGGACCCTTGCCCTACGCCTGGTGTCCGGGGGCGATGTGGAGGGAACCTTCGTGTCGATGCCGCGATGATACTGCCGGGACCGGGGGGCTCCCCGAAGGATCAGCAGTTGGCGGCGCCGGCCATCACCGTGCACACCGCGCGGACCAGGCCGTTCACGATGCTCAGGAACGGGCCGCCCAGCAGGAAGAAGATCGCCAGCATGAACAGCACGATGTACTGGTCCAGGCCCTGATAGATCTCCCGGACCCGGGCAGACAGGACCCGGGCCAGCAGCTTCGAGCCATCCAGCCCGGGCACCGGCATGAGCTGGATCACGAACATGAACACGTTCACCACGAGCCAGGCGTAGGCGAAGGTTGCGGCCTCGCCGGTCAGGCCGAACCGGAGCGCGACCCCGGCAACGGCAGCCAGCACCAGGTTCGCCCCCAGTCCCGCGAGGACGACGATCAGCGAGTCCCGATTCGGGTCGCGAAGGTACCTCGCATCGAGTGGCATGGGCTTGGCGTACGCGAACACCGGGATGACGAAGCCCGCATCGGCCGCGACCAGGATCAGAGCCAGCGCCGGCAGGATGATGGTCCCGAAGGGGTCGATCAGGGGCCGGGGGTCCAGGGTGAGCCGCCCCCACCGCCGGGGGCTGGGATCACCCAGGCGGTCGGCTGCCAACGCGTGCGCGTATTCGTGGAGCACCAGGCCGGGAGCGAGAGCCACGAGCAGGTAAAGCGCGAACCTCAGGCTGTCCACGGCGCTCCCGACCTCCGCCCGCTCAGCCGCCGTACCAGCCGTGGACGAGCGTTGGAGGCTCGACCGGGGCGTGGCTCACGATGAGCGCCGACAGCACGCGAGGGATGCACTCGCGCGCGGCGGCTTCGTCCCGGGCGTGGATCGTCCCGATCTCCTCCCCCGTCTCCAGCCGGTCCCCGATCTTGGGCCGGAACACGATACCGACCGCCGGGTCGATCGGGTCACCCTTCTTCCTCCGCCCCGCTCCCAGCTCGGTGCTGGCCCTGCCCAAGGCCTCCGCATCCACTGCGGTGAGGTGGCCGGCCCGGTCGGCCTCGATGGGGCGGCGCACCGGGGCCACCGGGAGGACGACCCACGGGTCGTCGACGACCCGTGGGTCGCCGCCCTGCGCCTCGACCATGAGCCGGAACGCCTCCAGGGCCTTCCCCGAGTCCATGGCCGCGGCCGCGGCGCTCCGGCCCTCGCCCATGCCGGTGCCGGTGAGGCGCGACAGCGCCTCACCGGCGAACAGCACGGAGAGATCGCGCAGCCGGCCGTGCGATCCGCCCGAGAGCAGCGATACGGCCTCCGCGATGTCGAGTGCGTTGCCGATGGCCTCCCCCAAGGGTTGGGACATGTCGGTCACCGCGGCACGGCACGCCCTCCCCCAGTCGGCGGCCAGGACGGTACACGTCTCGGCCAGGACTCGGGCGTCCTCCGGCGTCTTCATGAACGCTCCGCTGCCGGCCTTCACGTCGAGCAGGATGAGCTCGGTCTCCACGGCGAGCTTCTTCGACATGACGCTCGCCGCGATGAGCGGGATGGAGGGCACCGTGGCAGTGGCGTCGCGGAGCGAGTACAGGGCCCCGTCGGCGGGGACGATGTCGTGGGTCTGCGCTGCGACGGCGCATCCAACTCGCTCCACCTGGCGCACGAGCTCCTCGGGCGACAGGTCGGTGCGAAGTCCCGGGATGGACTCGAGCTTGTCCAGGGTCCCGCCCGTGTGACCCAGACCCCGCCCCGAGAGCTTGGCCACCGCCAGGCCGAGCGACGCCGCCAGGGGGACGAAGGCCAGTGTCACGCCGTCGGCCACGCCGCCGGTCGAATGCTTGTCCACGGTGGGGCGGGACACTTCGGTGAGGGCGACGGTCCTGCCCGACTCCACCATGGCCCGGGTCAGGGCCAAGGTCTCGCTTGGGTCCAGCCCCCGGATGAACGCCGCCATCAGGAAGGCGGCGGCCTGGTAGTCGGGAATCTCGCCACGGGCGAACCCGGCGACGAAGCCGGCCAGATCCTCCGGCACCAGGCGCCCGCCGTCCCGCTTGAGGGCGAGCACATCTCGAGGGTCCTGCATTCTCACCTGGTGGTCGCCTTCTCCGTATCGCCCCGGGCAAGAGCACCGTCGACCTCACCTTGAGGCTTTGCCGACCACTGGGGCAGCCCGCGAGGCGAACCATCAACCTTCGGCCGAGGGAAGGCTCGACCGGTCACCCTCACAGCCCGATCTCCGAGGCGAAGCTCTCTCCCGCCAGGCCCTCGGTCTTGACGGTCAGGAGGTCGGCGACCGTCGCCCCCAGGTCGGCGAAGGTGGGACGGACCCCCAGGTCGACGGGGCCATCGGGTAGGCCGGCCGCGAGGAGTGGCGTGCGCTCCCGGGAATGGTCCGTGGGCGGGGTCGTTGGGTCGCACCCGTGGTCGCCCGTGAGGAACATCACCCCCCCATCCAGGGCCGCCTCGAGCTCGGCGAGGCGGGGGTCGAGGGCCTCCACGCACGCGGCGTAGCCCGTTGGATCGTTGCGATGGCCGTACTTGGTGTCGAAGTCCACCAGGTTGGTGAACACGAGGGCCGGCGAGGGCCGGCCCAGGTACTCGAGCGTGATGTCGACGCCGTGGTCGTTCGAGTCGGAGTAGCGCCCTTCGGTCATTCCCTGTCGGGCAAAGATGTCCTGGATCTTCCCCACGCCGTACACGCCGACCCCGCCGTCGCGGCAGAAGTCGAGGACGGTCTTCCCCGGGGGCGGCACCGAGAAGTCACGCCGCTCCGGAGTTCGGGTGAAGTGGCCGGGGGTCCCGGTGAATGGCCGGGCGATGACTCTGCCCACGTTGTGTTCGCCGGTGAGGATGCGCCGCGCGACACGGCACCATTGGTAGAGGGTCGGGAGCGGGACGACGTCCTTGTGCGCCGCGATCTGGAACACGGAATCGCCGCTCGTGTACACGATGGGCCGGCCCGTGCGCAGGTGCTCCTCGCCCAGTTGCTCGATGATCTCGGTCCCGGATGCCACAGTGTTGCCGAGCACCAAGCGGCCGATCGCCTCCTCGAACGGCTGGATGACCTCCGGCGGGAAGCCCTTCGGATACAGGGGGAACGGGCGCTCGAGGACGATGCCGCACATCTCCCAGTGGCCCGTGGTCGTGTCCTTGCCCGCGGAACGCTCCGTAAGCCGGCCGTGGCCGGTCCCCGGCCCGGCCGTCGGGACCATGCCCTCGATCCGGGTGAGCAGGCCCAGGCCCAGACGCTCGAGGTTCGGGGCATGGATCCCACCCACGGCCAGGGAGCAGTTGCCGAGCGTGTCCGAGCCCTCGTCGCCGTAGGCCGCGGCGTCGGGAGCGTCTCCTACGCCGAACGAATCGCACACGAGCATCAGGACCCTGGGGACCCGGGACGTGCTCACGGACCGGTCACCGACCCTCGCCCCGCTGCTTGCAATCGATGCACAGGATGGCCCACGGGAGAGCCTCCAGACGCTCGATCGAGATGGGCTGTCCGCAGGACTCGCAGGTCCCGTACGTCCCGAGCTCCATCTTGGTCACCGCCCGGTTCACGTCCCGCAGGTTGGAGCGCAGGGCCTTCATCACCGAAAGCAGGCGGGCGCGTTCCGCCGTGCTGTGCGCGCTGTCGGCGAACCCCCGCTCCACGTCGATCTCGACGTCGTCCGAGTCGGGGGCGCCGCCCAGCTCTACGATCTCCTTGCGCAGGTTGTCCCGGTGCTCGTCCAGGACGACCCGGAGGTCGGCCATCTTCGTCTCATCGATCACGCGCGGTCCCCTCTCGCCACGGCTCTGGTCCGGCGGGCCCGAGGATGTGCGGTGAAGTACACCTCGCGGAGATGCTCCCTGGTGACCAGGGTATAGATCTGCGTCGTGGCGACGCTCGCGTGCCCAAGGAGCTCCTGTACCACTCGGACGTCGGCCCCACCCTCCAGCAGATGCGTGGCGAAGGAGTGGCGGAGGGTGTGCGGCGTCACCCGCTTGCCGATACCGGCACTCCGGACGTGGAACGCCAGGATCTTGGCGCAGCCCTGCCGGGAGAGGCGCCCACCCCGCTGGTTCAGGAACAGGGCCGACCGCGAGCGTGCTGTGGCCAGGGACGGTCGCCCCCGGGTGAGGTATGCCGCCAGTGCCGCTCGGGCGTACCGCCCGAGCGGTACGTCGCGCTCCTTGCTCCCCTTGCCCAGCACCCGGACGCTCCCATCCTCCATCTCGAGGTCGTCGACGTCGAGGCCGACGAGTTCGGTCACCCGAAGGCCCGCCCCGTACAACGTCTCGAGCACCGCTCGATCCCGAAGGCCGGCGGGGGTCCCGTCCGGAGGGGACGCCAAGAGCTGCTGGACGTCCTCGACCGAGAGCGGGCGGGGAAGCGATCGAGGGAGCTTGGGTCGGACCACCCCCGCGGAGGGGTCCCGGTCGGCCCGGCCCTCGCGCATGAGGAACCGGTGGAACGATCGCACCGACGACAGCGCTCGGACCACCGAGGTGGCCCGGTAGGGCGTCCCCTCGTGGTGGGTCGAGGAGGACAGTCGGGCGATGAACCCGGCCACGGCCGCGTCGTCGACGGCCCGCGGGTCGCGTACCCCGCGGGCCGCGAGGTACGACGCGTAGCGTGCCAGGTCCCGCCGGTACGCTGAAACGGTGTTGCCGGACAGCCCCCGCTCCACCGAGAGGTGATCGAGAAACCGCTCGATCTGGGTCGACATGACCTTCGCCACTGGCCTCCTCCGGCATGCGCTCCTAGGACAAGCCGTCGACGAGGCTACTGAGCGGGACGAATGCGAGGTCGTGGGCCTCGGCCACGCCCTGGTTCGTCACCTGCCCCGCGTACACGTTCACGCCGTGTGCCAGCGCACGATCGCTCCGCACCGCCTCTTCCAGGCCGTGCGCCGCGATCTCGAGCGCATACGGGAGCGTGACGTTCGTGAGCGCATACGTGGAGGTTCGCGGGACCGCGCCGGGCATGTTCCCCACGCAGTAGTGGACCACGTCGTGCACCACGTACACGGGGTCGGAATGGGTGGTCATATGGGCCGTCTCCACGCAGCCGCCCTGGTCGATCGAGATGTCCACGATGACGGCGCCTGGCCGCATGGTTCGCACCATGTCCTCGGTGACGAGCTTCGGAGCACGGGCCCCTGGCACCAGCACGGCGCCGATCACGAGGTCGGCCTCCGGCACGAGCTGTTCGATCGCCAGCACGCTGCTCATCACGGTCTGGATCCGTCCCCGCTGGATCTGATCGACGAACCGCAGGCGGTCGACGTTCTTGTCCAGGGTGACGACCTCCGCCTCCATCCCGGCGGCGATCCACGCAGCGTTCAGCCCGGCCATCCCCGCGCCGAGCACCAGCACCCGCGCGGGGGCGACGCCCGACGCCCCACCCATCAGCACTCCCCGTCCCCCATACTGCCGCTCGAGGAAGTTCGCCCCCACGTGCGGGGCCATCCGCCCCGCGATCTCGCTCATCGGGGCGAGGAGCGGTAGGCGGCCGTCCTCGAGCTGGACCGTCTCGTACGCCACGGACGCCACCTTCCGCTCGATCAGGAACTCGGTCAGGCGCTTGTCCGCGGCGAGGTGCAGGAAGGTGAACAGGGCCTGGCCCTCCCGGAACCGGTCGTACTCCTTCGGCTGGGGCTCCTTGACCTTCAGGATCATGTCCGAGGTGTCGAAGACCGCGCCGGCGTCGGGAAGGATCTCCGCGCCGGCCGCCGCGAACCGCTCGTCCGGAAGGGCCGAGCCCGTACCGGCCCCCGTCTCCAGGACCACCTCGTGGCCCGCTTGGGTGAGCTCGCGGACCCCCTCGGGCGTGGCCGCCACCCGGAACTCGTTGTCCTTGACCTCTCTCGGGATCCCGACGATCACGTTCGGCTCCCTCTCCTGGCCAGGATGCGTTCAGAAGCGTACCCG
>DASPWN010000359.1:0-3434 GCA_035637835.1 Actinomycetota bacterium
GAGCGCCGCGTGTACAACCTGGCCCTTCGGATGACGGGGCGTGAGGAGGATGCTCGCGATGCCACCCAGGACGCCTTCCTGGTGGCGCTTCGCAAGCTCGCGTCGTTCCGCGGCGAGGCCGCGTTCACCACGTGGTTGCACCGGGTCACCGTGAACGCCTGCTACGACCTGCTCCGAAAGCGAAGCCGGGCCCCGCTGCTCAGCACGGCCGACGATCACGAGCCAGAGCCACCGGCGTGGCCCGATCACGCCGACACCACCAACCTCTCGATCGACGTCCAGCGAGCCCTGCTCGCCGTCCCGGAGGACTACCGGGTGGTCATGATCCTCCACGACGTGCAGGACCTGCCGTACGAGGAGGTCGCCGCGATCGTCGGGATCCCGGTGGGCACGGTGAAATCGCGGCTGCACCGGGGCCGGGTGGCGCTGGCCCGGGCCCTTCGAGGCGGTCCGGAGCGGGAACGCCCGGAGCCGGCGGGACCGTCAGACGAAGCGAGATCCAGATGACGCACCCCCAGGAGCACCTGTCCGGCTACGTCGACGGCACGCTCGCCACGGACGAGCGGGCCGAGGTCGACGCGCACCTGGCGACCTGTGCCACCTGCCGCGAAGAGATCGAGCTGTCGACCCGGGCGGTAGCTATGCTCCGCGAGCTGCCCGAGGTGCCCGTCCCGTTCGGGACGACGAGACCGGTGATGGCGGAGGCCGGGAAGCAAGGAACGTCGCGGGCCCGACGTTCCTGGGGCGGCAGGACACAATGGGCCGCCGGGCTGGCCGCGGCGGCGGTCCTCGTCGCCGTGGTCGCCGTGGCCCTGCCACGCGTCGGCCGGGAGCCTCGAACGGAGTCGGCCGCGGGCGGTGCCGTGGCGGCTGCACCGACGCGGGCGCCCGGCACGGAGAAGGCGCTTTCCGGCGCGGTCCCCCTGGAGCTCCAGCCGAACGCCGACTACGACGCCACCAAGCTCGAGCGACTGGCGGATTCCTCGGCCCAGCGGGCGGGCTTCAACGCGACCCTCGCCGCGCCGTCCGCCGAGGATGCGTCGGCGGGCAAAGCCGAGGGCGCCGCGGCCTGCCTGGCGAGGCCCGGCGGCCTGACCGGCCAGGATCGGCTGGTGCGGTTGATCCAGGCGCGGTACCAGGGCACGCCCGCATACCTCGGCGTCTACCTCGAGCAGCCCGGCGCCGGCCAGCCGGCCGATCGCATCGTGATCTTGGTCGTGGCCAGGCAGGACTGCTCCATCCTCTCCTTCTCGTTCAAGCGCCTGTAGCACCCCCGCGCTGTAGGGCCGATCCGACCCTGGAAGCTTCGAGCAAACACTCGTAGAGTTGTCGGTCGTGAGGTACCGGGTCGAAGCAGTCGCCGCGGCCTGCGACGTGTCGGTCGACACGGTCCGCTACTACCAGTCGAAGGGCCTGCTTCCAGCGCCCCGGCGTGAAGGCCGGGTCGCGTGGTACGGCACCGAGCACGTGGAGCGGATCCGCGAGATCCGGGCGCTGCAACGGAAGGGCCTGACCCTCGCGGCGATCAAGCGGGTCGTCGAGGGGGGCCTGGGACGGGTCGACGCCGACCTCGCCGCCGCCGTCGCCGCCGCCCAGGCCGAGGGAGAGGGGCACGAAGGTGCGCTGTCCCTCGATCAGTTCGCCGCGGCGAGCGGTGTGCCGGCGTCGCTGATCCAGGCCGTGGAGCGTGAGGGCATCCGTCTGTCCCGCCCGGTCGACGGCGAGGAGCGCTACGCCGCGGCGGACATCCAGACGGTCCGCGCCGCCCTGAAGCTCCTCGAGTTCGGCCTTCCCCTCGGGGAGCTGCTGTCGCTGGCCCGGCAGACACACGAGGCCATGCTCGGACTGGCCCAGCGAGCGGTGGAGCTGTTCGACGATCACGTGCGAAAGCCCATCCGCGATACGGCTGCTTCGGACGAGGAGGCGGCGGCCCGGCTCGTCGAGGCGTTCCGGACGTTGCTCCCCGCCGTCACCGACCTCGTGGCGAACCACTTCCGCAGGGTCCTGCTTCGCGTCGCGGAGGATCACATCGAACGGGTGGGCGAGTCCGCCGAGGTAGAGGCGACCAGGGCGGAGTCCCAGCGCATGGGCCGTAGCGTGCCGTGAGGGACGAGGGCCTGCCGCAGGGGAAGGAGAAGGCCCGCCGCGTCCGGGACATGTTCGATGCCATCGCCGGCCGCTACGACCTGGTGAACCGGGTGATGACGTTCGGCATGGACGTCGGGTGGCGCCGACGAGCGGTTCGCGAGCTCCGACTGCCCGGTGGAGCACTGGTCGCCGACCTGGCGTGCGGAACGGGCGACCTCTGCCGGGAGCTCTCGCGCGACGGATACCGGGCCGTCGGGTTCGACTTCTCCCTCGGCATGCTGGCGAAGGCCACCACCGACGTGCCGCTCGCCCAGGCAGACGTGCTTCGCCTTCCACTGGCCGATCGATCCATCGATGGGGCCACCTGTGGGTTCGCCCTACGAAACCTCGTGGACCTGGATGCGTTCTTCGCCGAGATCGCGAGGGTGGTCCGGGCGGGTGGGCGGATCTCGCTCCTCGAGGCCTCGCAACCGGACGGCCCACTGATGCGAGCCGGGCACGCCGTGTACTTCCGGCGGATGGTACCGATGATCGGGGGCGTGTTGTCGGACCGCGAAGCCTATGCGTACCTCCCGAAGTCGATGGCCTACCTCCCGCCGGTGACGGAGATGGTCACCGCCCTCCGGGACGCCGGGTTCACCGACGCCGTGCGCGTGCGGCTCTCCGGGGGTATCGCGCAGGTGCTGGCGGGGACACGAGCGTGAGGCGCACGGGAGGTTCGCGCGGATGAGGCGGACGTGAGGAAGAGGCCGATGCTCGTGTCCAAGGCCCGAAAGCTCGGGCCGGCGTTCGACCTCCTGGCGAACTATCGAGCCGGCGGGTTCTTCATCGAGCGCTCCGGCCTGGGGCTCGCGGGGGTGGGCGTGGCGGGCCGGATCCGGGCGAAGGCGGGTCCCGAGCGCATCCTGCGCCTGGCCCGGCTGACCACTGAGGCCCTCCGCGCCATCCGTCGGGAGAGCGAGGGCCCTTCGCCGATCGCCGTGGCCGCGATCCCCTTCGACGATCGGTGGTCGGCGGACGCGATGATCCCCTCCCGAGTCGTCGCCCGCCACGTGCCCGGCGAGACCTGGGAGCTCGACGTGTTCCCCGAGGGGTTCGCACCGCCCGACGCCGAGCGCGAGGGATGGACGGGCCGGGCCGTCCCCCATGACGCCTTCCAAGACATCCAGCTTCGTCCCGACCCCGAGCCCGACGAGTACGTGGATGCGGTCGCCGGCGCGGCCAAGCGCATCCGGGCGGGAAACCTCCGAAAGGTCGTCCTGGCGCGGACGCTCCTCGTCGATGCGGAACGAGCACTCGACGCCAAGCAACTCCTGTGGCGTCTTCGAGCGGTGGACCCCGACTGT
>DASPWN010000360.1:0-1881 GCA_035637835.1 Actinomycetota bacterium
GGTCGAGCAGGGCAGTCCGGCGATCGCCTACACCTGGCGGCAGGTCCGGGCGCCGAGGGCGTACGGCCGCTCGTACGTGGTCGAGCGCTCGGCAGGGGCGACCGCGACGTTCGCGTTCACCGGGAGTTCGGTGACCTGGTACACGGCGAGCGGCCCGACGCAGGGCAAGGCATCGGTGTCGATCGACCAGCATCTCCGGGGCACGTTCGACCAGTACGACCCCGCCTGGCACGTCCGGGTGCCACGCACGTTCCGGCACCTTGGGCCGGGCCAGCACACGATCACGATCAAGGTCCTCGGCGTGAAGGGATCCTCAGCGGGGACCGACACGCAGGTCGTCGTGGATGCGTTCGGGGCGGGTGCGAGGATCGTGTCGAACCCGGAGCTGACACTGTCCTGGGGGACGTCGAAGCTGAGGGCGGCATCCCTCGGCGGTGTCGCGACCTCGGACCTGGCTCGGTCGGAGGCTGCCTTCGCGTTCTGGGGCACCGGGGTGGACTGGGCGACCGTGCGCGGCCCCGACCAGGGACGCGCGAACATCTTCGTCGACGGGGTGTTGGCCACCACCGTGGACAACTACGCCGCAACCACCTCGGTTCAGCCGAGGTCCTTCACCGGGCTGGGCCTCGGTCAGCACGACCTCCGCATCGTGGTGCTCGGTACCTCCCGGCCGAGGTCCGAGGGCACGAAGGTCGCCATCGACACCTTCACCGTCCTCCCCTGAACACTGTTGGTTCGGCCCGCTGGTGTCGCCAGCGGCCTTGGATCTTCGCTCCCTCTCGGGCCCATCAGATCGACCGTGCCGCCGTTGATCTGTCACGTCGGCCGTGCCCACCAGGGTGGTTGCCATACCCGCGGTTCTGCCGCACCATGGCTGCCACGGGAGAAAGGAGGTGGTCCTACTTGCATAGAGAGCAGGAGACCCCCGAGGTGACTGGCTGCTGAGCCGTCCCTCGCGGGCCGGGGCCACCGCCCCCGCCCGTCATGCCGGGCGACCGGCAGAATCCAACCAGCTCACCGACCTCGCGAGCTCCGGCTGGTCTACCGGACGAACCCTCGTGAGAGGCCGACGCGCTCGCGAGCGAGCGTCATGAACGGGCCGGGTCCACATCGGACCCGGCCCGTTCCACGTTCGATGAACCGCCGGCCGATCAGGATGGCCAGTCAGGCTTCGGTTTCGGCTCGGACAGCAGATCGTCCAGCGAGGGCTTGCGCTCGCTTTCGGCCTTGGCCTGTTCCTCCTCGAGCCCGGGCTTGAGGTCGTCCGCCGCCGCGAGCATCTCCTCCAGGGACTTCCCGGCCTTTCCCTTCAGCCGGATCCGAAGAGCGGCGAGCACCGAGGCCTGATGGTCCGACAGCCCATGGTTGACCTTGATCTCGGTCAGGGCCTGCTCCGCCTGGGCCAGGAGCTTCTCGTCATCCACCGGCACAGTCTGCCACCGGCCGCGTGATTGCGGTACATGAGCCGATGGGGAGTAAAGCGGTCATGCGAGCTGTCATGCTCGACGATGACGGGTCCCCCCGCGGGTTCTTGCAACCCTTGCGGCCTCTTCCATGGAGCTCAGGGCTTACATGCTTGACGCCAGCTCGGTGCGGAGCCTCTCCGCGGTCAGGGCTTCCTTCCTGGCCCGCAGGTCCAGGTACAGCAGCACGGTCACGAGCGCGGTGAACGGCGCCGTGATGATCTGCGCGATGGCCGTGAAGATCCACCGGACAAACCAGTTGTCTCCGCCGATCGCCGTGAGGATGCCCTGCACGATCCCCGTGATGATCGCCGCGACGAGGATGACCACGAGCGCGTGCCAGAAATGGCCCCGCACGAGGTTCCAGGAGCGGCTCATGGCATCGGTCCCTCGGCGGTTCTCGACGATGAGCGCGGGC
>DASPWN010000361.1:0-15030 GCA_035637835.1 Actinomycetota bacterium
CATACCCGGAGCTGGGTCAGGCCCGCCAGCAGTTCGCCCGGACGGCGGGGCAGCCGCTTCACCGGGACGTCGGTCATCGAGAGGATGCCGCCCGGCCGGAGCACCCGGAAGGCCTCGGCGAAGAACCGAGCCCGGGATGAGAAGTGGAACGCCGCCTCAACGCTGATCACGCCGTCCACGGTCTCGTCGCGAAGTGGGATCCGCGTGGCGTCGCCGTTCACCGGCTGTGCGTTCGCCTCGGCCAGGCGGCGGCGGCCCGCACGGAGCTGGGATTCCGTGATGTTCAGGGCGACGAGGCCCTTCGGGCGCACCACCTCCGCGATCAGCGGGTCCTGCGCGCCGAGGCCGTTCCCGACATCGAGCACCACGCCGCCTCGAGGGAGCGGCTCCGCGACGGTCGAGACCAAGCGACGAACCGCCCGAGGAGCCTCGGATGGATCCGTCCCGTCGCCCTCCCACAACCCCAGGTTCAGCCACCCCTCGTCCAGGGCCAGGAAGAAGTCCTGCCCGATGCTGTCGTAGACCCTTGCGGCCGGATTCCGTCCCTGCCACACGAGCGACGCCGCGTGACGCACGTTCTTTCGGGTCAAGGATCTCGGCCTGGCCACGGACCTCACGGTACGAGCTCGACGGTCGGACTGGCCTCGCCTGGAAGTCGAGCGGAGCTAGCCGGGGAGCTGCCGCTCGCACTCGGCGATCCGCTCGGCCAGTCCGGCCATGATGCGCAGGGCGACCTCGGGCTCCTTCATTAGGAGCTTGCGGAACGCCGGCCGCTGGATCCGGATCGTGTCAAGCGACGTCTCGGCGATCACCGAGGCGGTCCGCGGCCCGCCGGTCAGGAGCGCAAGCTCCCCGAAGTAGTCGCCGGGGCCGAGCTTCCTGACCGTTCGCCCGCGCCGCGTCACGCGGGCCGTCCCGTCCAGGATCACGGCGTAGAAGGAGGAACCCAGCTTCCCCTCCTGCACCACGACGCGGCCCGGATTGAACCAGGTCTCCTCCGCCAGCCCGGCCACACGCCGAAGGTCCCTGGCCGAAAGACCGGCGAACAGCGGCACGTTGGACAGCAGACGAGCGCCGGAGGTGCCGAGCGGCCTGACCGTCCCGACCGTCGGTCCGATCCGCATCGCGCGCTTCCCTTCCATGGCCATGGCACTCTCCCTCCGGCTTCTGTTTGCCAGCGTACCCGGGGCGCTCGGGGGCGTGCCACCAACCGATGGGTTTGACGAACGCCCGGGTCGGGCGCGAGGCTCCGCGGGAATCCGAAGGAGGAAGACGTGGCAGGGACCGTCGATCGGGAGAGCCTGCGGGAGCTGATGGCCCGCGAGGTCGCGCGCTTCGTGTCCGAGCACTCTCGATCGGGCGACCTGTTCGAACGGGGCAAGCACTCGCTCCTGGCGGGTGTGCCGATGCCCTGGATGACCGAGTGGGCGGGACCCCATCCCGTCTTCGTGGAGGACGCGGAAGGGGCGCGCTTCACCGACGTCGACGGCCATACCTACGTCGACTTCTGCTTGGGCGACACGGGAGGCATGACCGGTCATGCTCCGAAGGCCGCCGTGCAGGCCATCGCGGAACAGGCCGCAAAAGGCATCACGCTGATGCTGCCCACGCAGGATGCCATCTGGGTCGGCGAGGAGATGGCCAGGCGGTTCGGGCTCCCCTACTGGCAGTTCTGCCTCACGGCGACCGACGCGAACCGGTTCACCGTTCGGTTGGCCCGGGCCATCACCGGCCGGCCGAAGATCCTGGTGTTCAACTACTGCTACCACGGCTCGGTCGACGAGACGATCATCACGATCGAGGACGGGGTCGCGGGCTCCCGTCCGGGCAACATCGGCCCGCCGGTCGAGCCCACGGAGACCACGCGGGTCGTCGAGTTCAACGACGTCGCGGGCCTGGAGGAAGCCCTGGGTCACGGGGACATCGCCTGCGTCCTGGCCGAGCCCGCGCTCACGAACATCGGGATCGTCCTGCCCGAGCCCGGCTTCCACGACGCCCTCCGCCGGCTGACCCGCGAGCACGGAACGTACCTGGTGATCGACGAGACCCATTGCATCTGCGCCGGGCCCGGCGGGGCCACGAAGGCGTGGGGCCTTCAGCCCGATTTCCTCACGATCGGAAAGCCCCTCGCGAGCGGCGTCCCCGCGGCTTGCTACGGCATGACCGAGGAGGTCGCCCGCCGGACGCAGGCGTTCATGGACTCGCTCCCCACGACAGACGTGGGCGGGATCGGTGGGACGCTCTCGGGCAACGCGCTCTCGCTCGCGGCGATGCGGGCCACCCTGGAGCACGTCCTGACAGATGAGACGTTCGAGCGGATGATCGGGCTGGGCGAGCGGTGGGCGGCCGGCGTGAAGGAGGCGATCGCGAACCACGGCTTGCCATGGGAGGTGCAGCGCCTGGGGTGCAGGGCCGAGTACTGGTTCACGCCGACCCCGCCCCGCACCGGGGGTGAGGCTGCGGCGGCCGACGATCACGACCTCGCGCAGTTCACGCACCTGTACGCGCTGAATCGAGGGATCCTGCTCACGCCGTTCCACAACATGGCGCTGATGTCACCGGCCACCACCGCCGAGGACGTGGATCTGCATTCGCGGGTGTTCGACGAGATGTGCGCCGAGATCCGCGGCTGACTCAGGCGTCGCTATCCCTCGATGCGCAGGACCTCGCGGATGCGAACCCGCCCGGTGCGGAGCACGGCGCCCGAGTACACCCGCGTGGCCACGGGGATCAATGCGAACGTGGCCCCGATGCTGATCGCAGCCGACAGCAGCGCCTGCCACGCCGCGATGTCACCGAGCAGGATCCGCGTCGGCATCACGAGTGGCGCGGAGAACGGAAGGTATGAAGCAACCGACGCGAGCGTCGACGAGGGGTCCTGGACAGCGCCGATCCCGATGAAGAACGACGCGATGATCAGGATGGTGAGCGGGGTCATCGTGGCCTGGAGGTCCTCCTGCCGAGGGACGATCGACCCGGCCACAGCGAACAGCGTGGCGTAGAAGAAGAACCCGAGCACGAACCAGACGAGGACGATGCCGATCGCCGAGAGCGCGCCGGCGGGGAACCGGAGTGTGCCAACGGCGCTCGACGCCGCCAACCCGGCCGCGCCGATCAGCAGCAGCTGGCACAGGCCGAGGCTCCCGATCCCGAGGATCTTGCCCCGCAACAGTTGGGACGGGCGGATCGTCGCAAGCAACACCTCGACCACCCGGGAGGCCTTCTCCTCCACCACGCCGGACGCCACCCAGTACCCATAGGCGAACAGCTGCCCGTACAACGCGAGCACCCCGATGAATGCCACGACCGAGCTCTGCCGGCGGCGCTCGTCGACGGGCTCCAGCGCCCTGACCGGGAGCGGCTGAACGTTCAGAACTTCGTCGATCTGGTCCGGGGGAAGGCCGGACCGCTCGAGCGCCTGCCTGGCCCGCTCCCTGATCGAGACAGCCTGGATCGCGGCCAGGAGCTGCTCAGGCGGCTGGGACTTCACCATCACCTGTGTACCGCCCACGAGGACCGCGTCGGCCGAGCCGCCACGAATCGCCGCCGCCGCCTCCTGCTCGTTCGGGTAGTCGCGGACCGTGACCTCGAAGCCCAGGGCCTTCCCGGCATCGACCACCTGCTCCGCCGTCGTCCGGGCGTCGGCTCCCACCACGCCGAGGTCGAACCTCGTGCCCCTGTTCAGCAGGGACGTCCCCACGATGAACCCGACGAGGACGACGATCGTGATGGCCGTGGAGATGAGGAAGCTCCGGTCCCGAGCCCGTTCGACGAACTCCCGCCGCGCCACCAACCGATAGGCCCCGCGATCGCTCTCGACCCTCACCGGACCGCCTCGCGAAAGATCTCGCCGAGCGAGGGTTGCACCACGCTGAAGTGGCGAACGTCGCCGGCAGCCCGTGCGGCATCAAGCACGTCGCGTTCCAGCAAGGAGTCCGATAACTCGAGGATCGCGCCGTCCGGTAGATGATCGACGACTCGGGCACCCGGAAGCGTCGCGTACCAACCGGGAGTGGCCCCCAGGATCTCCACCCGGACCAGCCGCCGGCGGTCGCGCGAGCGCAGGTCCGCGATCCGGCCCGCGGCCACGATGCGGCCCTTGTTGATCAGCACCACGGATTCGCACAGGCGCTCGACCAGGTCCAGCTGGTGGCTGGAGAAGAGGGCGGGGACGCCGGCCTCCGCCCGTTCCCGCAGCACCCCGGAGAGCACGTCCACGCCGACGGGATCCAGACCCGAGAACGCCTCATCCAAAACGAGGACCTCGGGCCGGTGAACCAGGGCGGCGGCGACCTGCACCCTCTGCTGGTTCCCCAGCGACAGCGCATCGGTCCGGTCCCGGGCCCGGCCGGCCACACCGAGTACGTCGAGCATCCTCAGGGCTTCGGTGGCCGCGTCGCTCCGGGCCAGCCCGTGCAACATCGCCAGGTACACCAGCTGGTCGATGACCCGCATCTTCGGATACAGACCACGCTCCTCCGGCATGTACCCGAACCGGCGACGCACACTCTGGTCAACCGGTTTGCCTCGCCACCGGACCTCGCCTCGATCCGGTTTCAGCACGCCGAGCGCGATCCGCATCGCGGTGGTCTTGCCCGCGCCGTTGGGGCCGACGAAGCCGACCATCTCCCCCTCGGCCACGGAGAACGACACGGAATCGAGGGCGACGACGTCGCCGAACCGGCGCGATAGGTCGATCAGCTCGAGCACGTTCTCGCTAGGGTACGGGCTCGATCGACCTCCACTTGGGAGGCCGGCTCAATCGATCGTGAGGACGGCCTTGCCGGCCACTCGCCGATCGAGGAGCGCGTTCACGGCAGATGCGGCGTCGCGCCAGCTGACCCGGAGGTCGATCCGGGACTCCAACGCGCCGGTCGCCGCGAGCGACGCGAGGTACGAGAGCTCCTCGGAGCCGATCCGCCCGTGGAGGAGCTCCCAGGTGACGAAGTAGCCTTCGATCCGCGGCGAGCCCTTCCGGTAGAGGATGCGGCTGTCGAAGGACGTCGTCTCGTTCGACGAGTTGCCGATCGACACGACGACGCCTTCCGCCGCGAGCCGTTCGATCGCCGCCGCGAGCGACGCGCCGCCGACCGACTCCAGGATCAGATCGAACGGCTCGCCCTGGGCCTCTAACCCCATCACGACGTCGTCGGCCCCCAGCTCGGCCAGGCCCTCGGCGCGCTGCGGTCGTCCCACGATGCCGGTCACGTGGGCGCCGCCTCGATGGGCCAGCTGCACGGCGAACCGGCCCACGCCGCCGGCCGCGCCGGTGATCGCCACCCGGGTGCCGAGGAGGGCGCCACGCCGGGCCAGCGTCCCGAAAGCGGTCAGGCCGGCGACCGGGAGCGTGGCCGCAACGTCGAAACCCAGATCGTCTGGAAGCTCGGCCAGGTGGTCGGTCCGAGACGCCACGCGCTCGGCCCATGACCCGCCGTTCATCCATCCCGCGACACGGGCCCCGGCGGCCGGCCCGGTCCCATCGGCGGCCTGGCGGAGGACGAGGCCGCCCAGATCCCATCCCGGGCGCCAGCCATCTTCGGTCTGCTGCCGAAGCGTGACGCACTCCCCGCGGTTGAGGGAGGCCGCGCGGACCTCGACCAACGCCTGGTTCGACGCGGGCTCGGGATCCGGCACGTCACGGAGCTCGATACCACCGGGCGCGCCCGGTACCGCCACGAGCGCGAGCACGCCGGCTAGGAGATCCGGACCCGGGTGGGTCGGACCACGATCGGCACGGCGTAGTCGGCGGCGAAGCCCTCGGGCGTCCAGCCATAGCTCGCGATGGGCCGCCGGTACTTCCTGATGTATTCGGGGAAAGAGGTCGCCGGCTCTCCGTTGCGAACGATCTTCGCCCGGCCCTCGAACACCACGATGTCGTCCCCCTCCCGGCCCCCCTCGAGGTGCATCGAGACGCGGGAGTTGGCCGAGATGTTTTGGAGCTTGTCCTTCCGCGGCTGGCTGAACAGGTGGAAGACGTCGCCATCCCACCAGAACCACACCGGCGAGGACTGCGGCTGACCTTGGCGGCTCACCGTGGTGAACCAGACGATCAGTTCATCGCGGAGGCGCTTGGCGGCGTGCGCATGCTTGCGCTTGCGAAGATCGAGGAACGCCACACGGCTAGCCTACGCCACGGCGGCGCGAGGCTCTTCCGCGGCCGGCTCCAGTGCCAGCGCCAGGACCTCGTCCACGGTCTCGACCGGGTGGAAGGCGATCTCCTCGCGCACCTTCTCCGGCACGTCGTCCAGGTCGCCCTCGTTCCGCTTGGGCAGGATGACCTCGGTGATGCCGGCCCGGTGCGCCGCAAGCACCTTCTGCTTGACGCCGCCGATCGGCAGTACCCGGCCCTGGAGAGTGACCTCGCCGGTCATCCCGACCGTGCTCCTCACGGGCTGGTCGGCCAGCAGGCTGGCGAGCGCCGTCACCATGGTCACGCCGGCAGACGGCCCGTCCTTCGGCACCGCCCCCGCGGGCACGTGGACGTGGAAGCGTCCCTTCAACCGCTCCGGCTCGATGCCGAGCTTCGCCGAGTGTGAGCGAACGTAAGACAGCGCGATCTCGGCCGACTCCTTCATCACGTCGCCGAGCTGTCCGGTGAGCGTCAGGCCCGGCTCACCGTCCATCCGGCTGGCCTCGATGAACAGGACGTCACCCCCGGTGCCGGTCACGGCCAGGCCGGTCGCCACGCCGGGAACGCTCGTCCGGTCGCCGGCCTCGAAGAAGAACTTCGGACGGCCCAGGTACGCGCGGACATCCGCGGCGTCCACCGTAACCGGCGGCGTGGCCTCACCCGACGCGATCCGGGTGGCCGCCTTACGAAGCACCTTGCCCAGTTCGCGCTCGAGGTTGCGCACCCCGGCCTCGCGGGTGTAATCCGCCACGACCGCCCGAACCGCGTCGTCGGTCACCTCGACCTCGTGGTCCTGCAAACCGTTCCGTTCGACCTGACGAGTGAGCAGGTGATCGCGGGCGATCGTCACCTTCTCGTCCTCGGTGTAGCCGTCGATCCGGATGACCTCCATGCGGTCGAGCAGGGGCCCGGGGATCGTCTCCGCCACGTTGCCGGTGGCGAAGAACAGCACCTCGGATAGGTCCAGGTCGACCTCCAGGTAGTGGTCCCGGAACGTGTGGTTCTGGGCCGGGTCGAGGACCTCGAGCAGCGCGCTCGAGGGGTCGCCCCGCCAGTCCGAGCCGACCTTGTCGATCTCGTCCAGCATGAACACGGGGTTCTTGGTCCCGGCCTCCTTCAGGCCGCGAACGATCCGCCCGGGCAGCGCGCCGACGTACGTTCGCCGGTGCCCCCGGATCTCAGCCTCGTCGTGGATACCGCCCAGGGAGACCCGGACGAACTTCCTCCCGAGCGCGCGCGCGACCGACTCGCCCAGCGACGTCTTGCCCACGCCCGGTGGTCCGACCAGCGTGAGGATGGCCCCGGACCCGCGGCCGGTCACCTCGCCGAGCCCACGCTCCTGCCGGAGCTTGCGCACGGCCAGGTACTCGATGATCCGATCCTTCACGTCGGACAGTCCAGTGTGGTCCTCGTCGAGGATCCGGCGCGCGTCGGTGATGTCGAGGTTGTCCTCCGTTCGGACGCTCCAGGGGATCTCGGCCATCCAGTCCAGGTAGGTCCGGATCCATCCGTACTCTGGCGATTGCTCGGACATCTGCTCCAGGCGACCCAGCTCGCGCTCGGCCTCGCGCAATGCGCCCTCGGGCATGCCGGACTCCTCGATCTTCCTGCGGTACTCGGCGACGACGTCGCCGCCGCCCTCCTCGCCGAGTTCCTTCTTGATCGCGTCCATCTGCTGCCGGAGCAGGTACTCGCGCTGGGTCTTCTCCATCCCCTCGCGAACGTCCTCGCGGATCTTGTCCTTCAGGCTCAGCTCCCCGAGGACCTCCCGGGCCCACCCAAGGACCTTCTCGAGGCGCTGCTCAACGTCCAAGGTCTCCAGGATCTCGACCTTCTGCTCGAAGGAAAGGTCCGGAGAGTACCCGGCGGTGTCGGCCATGGCCCCGGGGTCCTGGATACCCCGGAGGAACTCACCGACCTGCGGGACGCCGCGCGACTCCACGATGTTCTCCAGGACGGCCCGATACTCGCGGGCCAGCTCGCGCGCCCGCTCGCTCGGCTCCGACGGATCGGGCGACGGCTCGACCTGGACCCAGGTCGCGTCGCCGGTTCCGGGGACCCCCGCGCCGATGGTGGCGCGGTGAAGGCCCCGAATGACCACGGCCTCCATCCCCGAGGGAAGGCTGCCGACGTCCTCGACCTTGCCGACGGTTCCCACCCGTGCGTATCGGCTGTCGACCCGGGGGACGAGCAGGAGCTCACCGCCGGTGGCGCGGGCCGCCGAGACGGCCGTGCGCGCATCCTCGGACTCGATGGTCAGGGTGACGACCATGCCGGGCAGGACCACCCCGGTGGTCAGGGGAAGCAGCGGAAGGATCTGGGTGTCGAGTTTGGACATGCCTCGTCTCCTCGGATTCGTTGGTACCTCGCATCTGCAAGAACGGATGGCCGGGGCGTGCCTATTCCCGGGCCGTAATGCTGATTACACCCCGCGGGCCGCATTCGTCGGAATCTCGACGGGCCGCTAGGATGCGCGGATGGCCGACCAGATGATCCGCACCGAAGGCCTTCGGAAGTCGTTCGGGGACGTGCAGGCCCTCAAGGGCGTGGACCTCGCCGTGGAGCCCGCCTCCGTGTTCGGGCTCCTCGGGCCGAACGGCGCCGGCAAGACCACCACCGTTCGGATACTGACCACCCTCCTCGCGCCCGACGACGGACAGGCGGAGGTGGCCGGGTTCGACGTCATCCGAGACGCCGAGCCCCTCCGCCACGTCATCGGCCTGGCCGGTCAGTCCGCGGCGGTGGATGAGAACCTCACCGGCCTGGAGAACATCGAGATGGTCGGCCGTCTGTACCACCTGCCCGCGCCGGAGGCCAAACGGCGGGCCGTCGAGATCCTGGACCGCTTCGAGCTGTCCGAGGCAGCCCACCGGACGGCCAAGACCTATTCCGGCGGGATGCGGCGCCGCCTCGACCTCTGCGCCAGCCTGGTCGGGCGACCCACGGTGCTGTTCCTGGACGAGCCGACCACCGGCCTTGACCCTCGAAGCCGGATCGAGATGTGGGACATCATCCGGGAGCTCCAGGACGAGGGAACAACGATTCTCCTCACGACTCAGTACCTTGACGAGGTGGACCGGCTGGCCGACAGGATCGCCGTCATCGACGTCGGCAAGGTGATCGCTGAGGGGACATCGGACGAGCTCAAGACCCGGGTGGGGGGCGAGGTCCTGGCCATCAGGGTTGCCGACCGGTCGAGGGTTGGGGAGGCCGCCGGTCAGGTCCTCGGACTGGGCCCGGGGGGCGGGGCCGTGGACAACAACATTGGCGAGGTCACGGTCCCCGTGGGCGATCAGGGGCCGGCAATCCTGACCGAGGCGGTCCGGCGATTGGACACCGCCGGTATAGCCCTGGCGGACATCGCCCTTCGTCGGCCCACGCTCGACGACGTGTTCATGGCCCTCACCGGCCACGCGGCCGAAGAGGCCGAGCAGCCGAAGGAGAACGGCAAGCGCGGGCGGCGTAGGAGGCGAGGATGAGCGCAACCGTCACCGTCGAGCGAACGGTCGACACCGAACGCCGGCTCCGCTACGCGATCAGCGACGGCTGGGTCCTGACGAAGCGCAACCTCATCACCTACGTTCGGAAGCCCGACCTCCTGGTGTTCTCCACGATCCAGCCGGTGATGTTCGTGCTGCTGTTCGTCTACGTCTTCGGTGGCGCCATGAAGCTCGCCCTTCCCCCGGGGCTACCGTACGTCGACTTCCTGATGCCGGGGATCTTCGTGCAGACGGCCATCTTCGCCGCCACCCAGACGGGCGTCGGCCTGGCCGAGGACCTGAAGAAGGGCCTGGTCGATCGGTTCCGATCGCTGCCGATGGCCCGGTCGGCCGTCCTGTCCGGCCGCACGCTCGCCGACAGCGCAGCGATCGCCTTCCAGGTGATCCTGATGCTGGTCGTGGCCGTGCTGGTCGGCTTCCGGCTCCATGCGGGGCTCCCCAAAGGGTTGCTCGCGCTGGCCGGCGCGCTCTCGGTGGGGTACGCGTTCACCTGGATGTTCGCCCTCGCCGGCTTGTCCCTGAAGAGCGTGGAGGCGGTGCAGGCGGCGAGCTTCACCCTGATCTTCCCCTTCGTGTTCGCCAGCTCCGCCTTCGTCCCCGCGGATACCTTCCCGAGCTGGCTCCAGAGCTGGTCCAACGTCAACCCGGTCTCGATCTGGGTGGACACGTTCCGCGACCTCACGCTAGGGCCCCTCAACCCGGCCGGCGAGAACCTCATCACGCACCTGTGGCAGTCGACGGCGTGGTTCCTGGCCATCCTGGTGATCTTCGTGCCGCTCTCCGTGCGGCTCTACCGCCGGACCTAAGCCGGGAACAAACCCCCGGGACGTTGGGTTCCCTTACACCGTATCCTGGCGGGAACTCACACACGAAAGGGGTCGGTCGTGCCGTTGTTCGGATTCGAGGGAGACAACGCCAGGGAGAAGGTCATCGTCCTCCTGACGATGTGCTTCGCCCTGGCCATGGCCATGCTGGACAACACCGTCGTCAACGTGGCGCTGCCCACGATCTCGGACAAGCTCGGGGCGGGGGTCTCCGGCCTCCAGTGGATCGTCGACGGCTACGTCCTGGCGTTCGCCTCGCTCCTGCTCACGGGGGGCATCCTCGGCGACCGGTACGGCCGCAAAAAGATGTTCCTCTCCGGCCTGGCGGTGTTCACGCTGGCGTCGCTGGGCTGTGGCCTGTCGCAGAGCACCGGACAGCTCATCGCGTTCCGGGCCATCCAGGGGATCGGGGCCGCCCTCCTCATGCCCGGCACCCTGTCGATCATCACGGTGACGTTCCCGGCGCAGGAGCGGGCCCGGGCCATCGGGCTATGGGCAGGTGTGTCGGGGCTGGCCCTGGCCCTCGGCCCGACCGTCGGTGGGCTGATGGTCGAGCACCTCGGATGGCAGTCGGTGTTCTTCCTGAACGTCCCGATCGGAGTGGTCGCCTTCCTCACGGCGACCCGGACGGTCCGGGAGTCGGTGTCCGAGGTCGCCCGCAAGCTCGACATCCCGGGTCTGTTCCTGGGGACGGCCGCGCTGTTCAGCGCGACGTACGGGCTCATCGAGGCGAACCAGCTGGGGTGGGGTGACCCGCTGATCGTCTCCTCGCTCGTGCTGTTCGTGGTGCTCGGGGCGGCGTTCCTGGCGTGGGAGCTCCGGAACCGCGACGCCATGATGCCGCTCCGGTTCTTCAGGATCCCGGCGTTCTCGGCCGGCAACGCCGTCGCGTTCTCGGTCTCGCTGGGCATGTTCGCCGCGTTCTTCTTCCTCAGCCTGTACATGCAGCTGATCCACGGCTACACCGCGTTCCAGGCCGGGCTCCGGTTCCTGCCGTTGACGGTGGCCATCATCGTCACAGCGCCGAACGCGGGACGGTTCGCGCAGAGGCACGGGTCACGGGCCCCGATGACCTACGGCCTGCTCCTGGCCGGTGGGGGCTTGCTGACGCTGGGGCTGTGGCTGAAGGCCGACACGCCCTATTGGATGCTGATCCCGGTCTTCATCATCATGGGCCATGGCATGGGGGCCACGATGGCGCCGATGACCGCCGCCGTGATGAACGCGGTGGGGCCGCAGCGAGCCGGCCTGGGCTCGGCCATGACCAACACCTCGCGCGAGGTCGGTGGGGTGTTCGGGATCGCGCTCCTGGGAACGATCCTCACCACGAAGCTGAAGAGCACGTTCGGGCCGGCCCTGGTCACGCTGGGCCTTCCGGCCACTCAGCAGGCCGCCATCGCGGCCTCCGCAAGCCACGGCACGCTGGAGCCGGCCGTCCTGAGAGGACTCGCGCCGGAGCAGGTGGTGGCGGTGCAGCAGGTGTTCGCCCAGTCGTTCATGGACGGGTTCCATCTCGCGCTGATCTTCGGGAGCTGCGTGCTGCTCGCCGCGGCGTTCGTGGCGAACCGGTTCATCCCGAGCGGCGCCCCGGCGCACGAGGGCCGCCCGGCAGAGGAGGCCCTGCCGATCGCCGCCGAGGTGTAGCCGGCGCGGTAGGGTTGGTCGACAGGAGGTCCGTCCATGGCAGACGAGGACATCATCACCAGGATCAACGACCTTGCCCATGAGGAGCACCGGCTCTTCGAGAAGGAGTCTGGGGGCAAAGCCAGCTCGAGGGAACGGGAGCGCCTGAAGGAGATCGAGGTCCAGCTCGACCAGTGCTGGGACTTGCTGCACCAGCGTCGAGCACGCCGCTCGGCGGGTATGGATCCGGACCAAGCCGCCGTACGGCCCGAGACCACCGTGGAGGGCTACGTCGGCTGAATCTGGGCGTACGACCGGGTGAGCCGTTCAGTCCACGAGCGAACATCATCGCAAAGTCCACCCCGTGCTACCGTCGCGGCTCGAACTTCCAGGAGGACCGGATGGCGTGGATCGATCTGTTCCGTATGGAACGAATGCAGGCCCGGTACTGGCATCAAGTCGAGTACGACCTGTCCGAGAGCGGGGTGACGCCGCTCTCGATCGAGGAGTTGCTCGGGGGCGAACACGACCCTCGCGATCTGCTCCGGACGCGCCTGGGGTATCCACTCTCGGAGGGCTCGGAGCGTTCACGGGAGCTGATCGCGGAGTGGTATCCGGGCGCGATAGTCGAGAACGTCACGATGATGAACGGGGGGTCCGAGGCGAACCTCATCAGCCTGTGGACGCTGCTCGAGCCAGGTGATCGCCTGGCGTTCATGGTCCCCAACTACATGCAGGGCTGGGGCCTGGGCCGGCATTTCGGCGAGGCCACGGACGTGTTCCGGCTGAAGCTCCGCGACGGGCGGTGGGCCCTGGACATGGACGAGCTGGACCGGGTGGTGACGAAGAAGACCCGCGTCGTGATGGTGTGCAACCCGGACAATCCGACCGGCCACATCTTCACCGATGACGAGATGGACGCGGTCGTAGAGGTGGCGCGCGGGGCGAACGCATGGCTGTTGGCGGACGAGGTCTATCGCGGCGCGGAGGTGAACTCCGACGAGACTTCGCCGACGTTCTGGGGACGGTACGACAAGGTGATCGTGACGGCCGGGCTGTCGAAGGCGTTCGCCATGCCCGGGCTTCGGATCGGGTGGGCCCTCGCCCCGCCGAAGGTGATCGAGAAGCTCTGGATCCACCACGACTACACCACGCTCACGCCGGGGATGGTGAGCGACCGGTTGACGGCGGTGGCCATGGAGCCCGCTCGGCGGGAATGGGTCCTCCGCCGCACCCGTGGGATCCTGCGGTCCAACCTGCCGCGGCTGGAGGAGTGGATCGGCAGCCACGAGGGCGTGCTGACCTACGTTCGCCCTCAGGCGGGAGCCATCGCGTACGTGACCTATCGGCTGCCGATCACGTCATCGAAGCTGATCGACCTGATCCGCGAGGAGCAATCGGTGCTGCTGGTCCCAGGCGACATGTTCGGGCTGGGCAAGGGGTTCCGGATCGGCTTCGGGAACGACATCGAGAAGACCCTGAAGGGCCTGGCCCGGGTGGACGAGGTCCTCCGCCACCTTTCGAAGTAACGACGAACCGGGTGTCGGAGACTACGGGGTGGTGCCACGCGAAGGAGGTTCGTTGAAGGCGACGTTCGCAGCCGGATGCTTCTGGGGCGTCGAGGCCGCGTTCAGGTCCGTTCCCGGTGTGACCAGGACCCGTGTGGGTTTCACCGGCGGCCAGACGACCATCCCCACCTACCGGGAGGTCTGCGGTCATGCGACCGGCCATGCCGAGGCCGTGGAGGTCGACTTCGACCCGACGCAGGTCTCCTATGAGGACCTGCTCGGCGTGTTCTGGTCGATCCACAATCCCACCGCGCCGAACCGGGGGCCGGGGTCGCAGTATCGCTCGGCCATCTTCGTCCACGACAGGGAGCAGGAACGGCTGGCCACGGCCTCCAAGGAGGCCGCGCAGTCCGGGTTCGTCGCCCCGATCGTCACCGAGATCACGCCGGCTCCGGAGTTCTGGCAGGCCGAGGACTACCACCAGCAGTACTACGAGAAGCACGGCCTGGCCGCGTCCTGCCACTCGATCGCCGCAGGCTAGACGAGCCGGCGATCGGTGGCCCACCGGCTGAGCTGGTAGCGGTTCGAGAGCTGGAGCTTCCGCAGCACCGCCGAGACATGGCTCTCGACCGTCTTCACCGAGATGTGCAGCTCGCGCGCGATCTCCTTGTAGGCGTAGCCCCGGGCGATGAACCGCAGGACCTCGCGCTCCCGGGGCGTGAGCTGGTCGAGCTCCGGATCGATGGCTGGCGGGGTCGTGCCGGCGAACGCGTCGAGCACGAACCCCGCGAGTCGGGGGGAGAACACCGCGTCGCCGTCGTGGACCCGGCGGATCGAGAGGGCGAGGTCGGCCGGCGCGATCGACTTCGTGATGTATCCTCGGGCGCCGGCCCGGATCACCGCGATGACGTCGTCGGCGGCATCGGACACCGAGAGTGCCAGGAAGCTCACGTCCGGATGCTTCGGAGCGAGGGCTTCGACAACGCCGGCCCCGTCGCCATCGGAGAGGTGCACGTCGAGCAGCACCACGTCGGGCTCCGCGTCCGGGATGGACTCGATGGCTTCTCGCACGGTCGAGGCGTGGCCGACGATCTCGAACTGCCGTCCCAGCTCCGTCCGAACGCCCGAGGCGAACAGGTGGTGATCCTCGACCAGGAAAACCCGGATGGAGGTCATCAGCGCGTCCGGGAGATGCTAAGGCGAACCTCGGTCCCCTCGCCGGGCCGGGTCAGGACCAGCGCGTTCCCGCCGTTGCGCTCCATACGCCCCCTGATCGAGTCGACGATGCCGCGACGGTCGCCAGGCACCCGCTCACGTTCGAAGCCGACGCCCTGGTCGCGGACGAACGCCGTGACCCGGTCGTCCTCGATCTCGACGTAAACCGAAGCGGCGGCGGCCCCGGAGTGCTTCGCCGCATTGATCATGGCCTCGCGGCACGCGTCCAC
>DASPWN010000362.1:0-2438 GCA_035637835.1 Actinomycetota bacterium
CTGGTGATCCGGAATGCGCCCATCGACCGGGACGGCCACCCGTTCCCCACGCTGTTCTGGCTGACCTGCACCGTCGCGGTGAAGGCCGCCGCCCGCCTGGAGTCCCAGGGCTGGATCGGCCGATGGAACGCCCGGGCCGAGAAGGACGAGACTCTCGCGAGCGCCCTGGCCACCGCGCACGAGGAATACGCCCGGGAGCGTTCGCGAGGGTTCTCCCAGGCCCTCGTATCGGGTGGGGTGGGTGGGGCGTCGAGGGGCGTGAAATGCCTGCACGCTCATTACGCGAACCATGTGGCCGGCGGCCGGGACCCTATCGGCGCGTGGGTGGCAGGGGAGATCGAGCCGGTCCATCCGGAGGGGAAGCCCGGCCGGGTGGGTGTCGTGGACCTCGGCACCAACTCGATCCGGCTGCTGGTGGCCTCCGTCGGGCCGTCCGAGGGCCAGGGCCTGGAGGAGTTCGCCCGGGATATGGTCATCACCCGGATCGGGGAGGGGGTCGACCGGACGAGTCGCATCGACCCGGAGGCGCTGGCCCGAACGGTCGACGTCCTGGAACGGTACTGCCGCCGGGCCCGGGCCCTGTACGCTGAAACCATCCGCGTCTCGGCCACGGCCGCCGTGCGGGAGGCCTCGAATCGCGACGAGCTCGAGGCCTCGGTGCGAACGCACGCTGGCTCGGAGCTGGAAATCATCACCGGTGAGCGGGAGGCGGCCTTGTCGTTCCTGGGGGCCACGCACGGGCTTGATGCGCCGGCCCCGTTCCTCGTGCTCGACATCGGCGGCGGGTCGACGGAGTTCGCCGTGGGGACGGAGCAACCGGAAGCCTCCATCTCGACGCAGATGGGAAGCGTGCGGCTGACCGAGCGGCTGATACAGACCGACCCTCCCTCGGAGGAGGAACTAGCAATCCTGCGGAAGGCCGTCCACGGAATCCTGGACGATGTGGAACGGTCCGTGCCCGTTCGGACGGCACGCACGCTGGTGGCAGTAGCGGGGACGCCCACGACCATCCAGGCCATCTCGCTCGGGTTGCCCTTCTACGATCCGGGGGCCATCCACCGTTCGTGGCTCTCGGTGGGGGAGGCCGAGCGCGTCCTTGGGGAGCTGGCGAAGATGACGACCGACGAGCGTTCGGCCATCCCGGTCATGGCCCCGGGACGGGCCGACGTCATCGTGGCCGGCGCCATGATCCTGGTGGAGGTGATGCGCCGGTTCGGGTTCGACCGGGCGCTCGTGTCGGAGACCGACATCCTGGACGGCCTGGCCCTGGAACTGCTGGCGACCCTGTAACCTCTGTCGCCGTGCCCAGGAAGACCCGCCACCGTCAGCTGGCCCGGGTCGCCGCACGCAGGCAGGCCCAGCGTCGGCGGCGGGAGCGACAGCGGATCGCCGTCATCGCCGTCGCGCTGGTGGTGGCCCTGATCGGGGGCGTCGTGGCCTTCGCCGCGTTCACCGGGAGCGAGACGCCACCGGCGGCGTCGGGGACGCCGACCCCGTCGGCCTCCTCGTCCCCCCAGCCCGTCGCCTGCGGCGCAACGGCTCCGGCCGATGCGAACAAGCAGCCGGAGCAGTTCGCCAAGCCGCCGCCGATGAAGATCGATCCGAGCAAGACCTACACTGCAACGCTCGATACCTCCTGCGGCACGATCGTGATCCAGCTGCTGGCCGACCAGGCTCCCACGACCGTGAACAGCTTCGTGTTCCTGGCCGGGAAGGGGTACTTCGATGGAACGCACTTCCATCGCATCGACACCAGCATCGAGATCATCCAAGGGGGCGATCCCACCGGCACGGGCTCGGGAAGCCCCGGCTACACGATCCCGGACGAGCTCACCGGCAACGAGAGCTACGGGCCGGGGGTCGTAGCCATGGCCAATGCTGGGCCGAACACCGGCGGGAGTCAGTTCTTCATCGTGTACGGACCGAAGGGGCACAACCTGGACTCCGCCCCCAACTACACGATCTTCGGCCGGATCGTGAAGGGACTCGGCGTGGTCAAGCGGATCGCCAAGATCCCCGTGCAGGACCCGAGCGCCGGTCCGCCCGGGCAGCAGCCAACGAAGAGCGTGTACATCGACACGGTCAAGGTCACGGTCTCGTAGTAGTCGGAAAGGATCGGCAAGCGCACCCCTATGAGACGGACGTATAAGGGAACGATGGATGGCCCGCCTCGCCTCGGAGCGACCCGTTCGATTGTGTGTGCGGTCGTCGCCTCCGCCCTCCTGGTGGTGGGCTGCGCCTCGAGTGGCGACAGCCGGGCGTCGGGCGGCTCACCGGGATTCAACGCGGGCGGTCCCATGGAGGTGCACGCCTCACCAAGCGAGGGCGCCGGAGAGCAGATCCGAGTGCCGGAGGTCGAGGGTGAGGATTGGGAGGACGCCGCGCACGCCGTCCTCGATGCGGGGTTCGAGTTCGGCAACGTGGTCGCGGTCGTGGAC
>DASPWN010000363.1:0-6032 GCA_035637835.1 Actinomycetota bacterium
GATCTCCTCCGCCAGGCCGCCGGAGGCCAGGCGGGCATGGCCCTGCACCGCCGACAGCGTGGTGGAGAACACCACCTTTGGGAGCGGCTTCCAGATCGCGGCCCACTCGAGCTCCGAGTCGTCGAGCGACGGATCCTGGTCGGCGGTCTCCCAGTACAGCATCGTCTCGTACAGCCGTCGTCCCAGCAGGTGCACGCCGACCCCTCGTATCTCGTCGATCCAGAAGCGAAAGACCTCCTCGTCGGGCACCGTCCAGTCGAAGTCGCCGTCCGGCCCGACGATGTAGCCGTCAAGTGAGACGCTCATCGAATAGGTCACGCTGCGCATCAGAAGTCCTCCTCGGTAATGGGTTCGACAGTACGACCTCCGGACGCCGCAGGACTCATCGCGGCTCGCGGGATCCCCTGGGCTAGGTCTGGAACTGACGGACATAGGGTTCGTCAAGAGCACCAAATCGAACTGCACGTACCGGGCCCCTGCGGCGATCGCGTCGGCCACCAGCTGGCGTTCAATCTCGATCGCGTCCTGGACGTATTCATCCAGCGAGTCGTATTCCCTACCATCCGGCCCGGCGACGGTCGTCAGCGGGTGGGTGAAGATCGAGCCGGCCGGGAAGGTCACCTTGAACGGGTATCCCTCGGCAGCGTGGGCCATGAAGGCGGCCTCGCGGGCACCCGGCGAGTCCACCACTCGGAGCCGGTCCACGATCTCGTGGACGTTCAGCTCAACGCCCTCGCCGCGGTCCCTCCGGAACCGCACGGTCTTGCCTGTGCGGATCCCGCTCACCGCGTCGTAGAACGAGTTCATGAACATCCAGCGGCGGAACTCTCCGTCCGTCACGATGTCCAGGCCGATGTCGATCTGGCGGCGCACCGTGTCGCGGATAGCCCCGTCCTCGAGCTCCCGAAGCTCGGCGCGGTCCTTGCGACGTTCCTCCGCGAGCACGGCCGAATGGCCGGGCGCGTAGAACGCCTCGACTACGGCCGTCCTCAACGCGGGAGGCCGGAGCAGCGACCCCACGACCTCGGCCCGGGCGAAAGTCCGAGGAGTCACGGTGGTCATCGTAGCCGGTACGGCGGATCGGCCGCACCGGCGAGCTCCGTCGCCGCCGACGCAGCGGGCGTGGCACTATGGGCCACCAACCGAGCGATGCGGAGGTGATCCGATGAGCGCCACGCCGAAGGAGGAGACCTCGCGCAGGCCCGTCGCGCCCTATCTGGCGGTGGGCCTGTCGACCGTGGTCCATGGCGTGGGGAGCCGGAAGGACATCGAGCAGAACTTGGACATCGTCGAGGACGCGATCCACGCGGCGATGGGGATCATCTCGATCAACATGCCGGTGAAGTTGATCGCGTTCGCGGAGGGGGCACTCACCGGTTTCACCGACGAGGCCTTCGACGTCCCGCACGTCACGGCAGCCCGGGAGCTGTTCATCGACATCCCCGGTGACGAGAGCGAACGCTTGGCCGGCCTGGCGAAGATGTACAAGACGTATCTCGTCGTGCAGTGCAAGGCCCGCTGGCCTGAGGTGATGCCCGACCGCTACTTCAACACCCTGTTCGTGATCTCACCCCGGGGCGAGGTGGTCCACAAGGCGGCGAAGAACCACGTGTGGTGCCGCGAGCGGTCCTGTACGCCGCACGACGTCTACGACCGATGGGTGGAGCTCTTCGGCGACGGGATCGACGCCTTCTACCCGGTGCTTCGAACCGACGACATCGGCACGCTCGGAACGATCTGCTGCTCCGACGGGGAGTATCCGGAGGCCGTCCGGGCCCTCGCGTTCAACGGCGCCGAGGTCGTCTATCGGCCGAGCGAGGCCGTCCCGATGACGAACGTCGGCTATCCAGGTGGTGGAACGTGGCTGCTGCAGAACCGCGCCCACGCCCATTTCAACAACGTGTACGTGATCGCCCCGAACGTGGGTCCCGTCTACCTGCACCCGAAGATGAAGCACCCGTACGACATCGGGGGCGGGCACTCCCATATCGTCGACTACATGGGCAACGTCCTCTCGTACTCTCCCTCCGGCTACAACACGTTCGTCTCGGCGATCATCGACATCGAGGCGCTCCGCCAGTTCCGGGTCATGAACCTGAACTCCAACTGGATGAAGGACCTTCGCACCGAGGTCTTCCGGCGGATGTACGAGGATCCGATCCACCCCAAGAACCTGTGGCTGGAACAGGAGCCCGCCTCACACGCCGAGGTCGACGAGGTGTACCGCGACAACATCCGCCGGCTCCTCGAGCGCGGCTCGTTCACGCCGCCGGCCCACGAGTTCGAGGGTGCGAGGTTCTATCCAATGGACCCCGACCTGTCCCCCGCCGAGGCCTGGAAGCAGGCGAAGGAGCTCTGGGACGAACCGCCGGATGCGTAGCATGAGGCCGCCGAAGCTGATCCTGATCCTCAGCGAGAACTGGACGCTCACGTCGCCTCGTGACCTGCGGCAACTGGTCCGGTTCGCCGTCGAGGCCGAAGAGGCCGGCTTCGACGGGCTCATGATGAGCGAGCACATCGTGCTGGGCGCCAGCTCCGACGCTCGCGGGCTGCCGGGGAACCCCCGCGAGTATGCGCTGCCCGGGAATCAGGATCCCAGAACGTCCTGGCCGAGCTCGCTGGTCGTGCTTGGAGCCATCGCCGCGGCGACGTCTCGAGTGCGACTGATCGCCGGCGCGATGATCGCTCCGCTTCGGCACCCGCTGGTGCTGGCCAAGGAGCTCGCGACGCTCGACCTCATCGCCGAAGGCCGTCTCGTCGTCCAGCCCACGGTGAGCTGGCACCGAGCCGAGTACGAGGCGCTCGGCGTGCCGTTCGACGCACGTGGAGATCTGCTCGACGAGCACCTCGCCGCGTGGGGGGTGCTCTGGCGGGACACGCCCGCCTCGTTCGAGGGGAGCCACTACCGATTCTCCGGCGTGTATTTCGAGCCCAAGCCGTACCGTCCGAGCGGGCCGATCCTGTGGTTCGGCGGGAGTTCCCTCCACGAGCGCCTTCTCCGCCGCATCGTCGAGCACGGCAGAGGGTTCAATCCTCTGGGGTCGCCCAAGCCGGGGGACGTGGAGCGGATCGAAGAGGCCATGGCCGAGGCGGGCAGGGACATGCGCGAGCTCGAGCTCGTCGGCGGCACGCGAGGCACGTTCGCCGACACGACGAGCGTGGCCGACCTGGAGCAGGCGCTCGCGTCCATCCCCGTTCAAGTGGCGCGCGGGTTCACGTCGATCTGCATCAAACCATCCCAGTTCACGGACGATCCGGCGCAGGTCGGACCGCTTTGCCGCGAGATCGCGGCGCGGGTCTCTGCGCTCGTCGGCTGACGTCTGGCGGAGGACCGGTTACTCGCCGCTCTGCTGCGACCGGTGCTTCCCTGGGCCGCCCCAGTCGTCGCCGAGCGTTCGCGAAGCGAATCCCATCGGGACCTCCTCGAGGTCCGTGGCCATCGTGTCGTTCCACCGGTTGAGGAATCCGAAGAGACCGATCACGGCGAGGATCTCGATGATCTCCCCGTCGTCCCAGTAGCGGCGGAGCTCTTCAAAATGAGCCCCCGTCACCTCGTTCGGGACGAGCGCAGCGTCGCGTGCGAAGCGTAGGGCGGCTCGCTCGGCCTCGGAGAAGAGCTGGCTTCGCTCGAATTCCCAGATCGCCGCGATCTTTTCCTCGGGTACCCCGCGCATCTTCGCATCGATCGCCTCGTGGGCCTGGCAGTATCGGCAGCCCGCCGACGTGCTCGCCACGATCGCGATCAGCGGCTTCAGCCCGACCGGGACCGTGCCGGTGCGCCAGACCTGGGTGATCAGCTCGCTGAACGCTCGGAGGATCTCAGGACGTCTGGCCATCGTGAAGAGGCTGTTCGGCACGAAGCTCATCGTCTCGTCGTACAGCCGGAACAGCTCCTCGAGCTCCGGATGCTCCTCTCGCAGGAGCGGCGTCATATTCGCCATCCTCGGTTCTCCTCCGCACGCCGAGATGAGGCACACTATCCCGCATTCGGAGGAGGCGGCGTGCGGCTCGAGAAGAGGGTGGCCATCGTAACGGGAGGGGGGACGGGGATCGGTGCAGCGATCGCAGGTCGATTCGCCCGGGAGGGAGCTTCCCTGGTTGTGACGGGGCGCCGCCCGGAGCCGATCGAGGAGATCGCTCGCCAGACCGGCGCGGTCCCCGTAGCCGGCGATGCGGCCGATCCGGCGCACATCGCCGACGTCGTCGCAACCGCCCTGGACCGGTTCGGCAGGCTCGACGTCGTGGTGGCGAACGCCGGGGTCGGGTTCGGCGGCAGCGCCGGCGACGTCACCGACGAACACTGGCATCGGACCATGGAGGTCAACCTCACGGCTCCCTTGTTGCTGGCCCGGGCCTCACTGCCGGCGCTGATCGATCGCGGGGCCGGGTCCATCGTGCTCGTCTCGTCGATCTCCGCCTTCGTGAGCCCGACGGACAGCGCAGCATACGACGCTTCGAAGACAGCCCTCGTGGGTCTCGCCCGGTCGTTGGCGGTGGACTACGGGCCGCTCGGCATCCGCGCGAACGCCCTGTGCCCCGGGTGGGCTCGCACGCCCATGGCGGACCGTTCGATGGACGACCTCGGCTCGGCCCGCGGCGTCTCCCGGGAGGACGCGTACCGGATCGCGACCGAGCACGTCCCGCTACGCCGGGCGGCGGACGCGGAAGAGATCGCCGCATGCTGCCTGTTCCTCGCCTCGGACGAGTCCTCGTTCGTGACCGGCGCGACGCTCGTTGTCGACGGCGGCACGACGGCGGTCGATGCCGGGACCATCGCGTTCGCCCTGCGGAGAGGTCGCCCCGACCACTGACCTACCTACAACCCTCCTCCGGCTCCGGCCTCGGAGAGCTCGGGGATCACCTGGCTCGCCATCTGCCGCCCCCTGAAGATGAAGCCCACGAACACGCCGAGGATCAGCGTGATGAGCACCGCCCAGGGGATCTTGTTCGCTGGATGCACGACCTTGTAGATGGCGCCCCAGAGCCCTCCGAGGGCGACGACGCAGCCGATCACTCCCGCGATCACCAATGCCCCCCGGTTCTCCGCATCCCACAGGCTCCGGATCCCGGCGAGCGCGACGGTGGCGTAGACGGCGGCGAGCGCGAAGCTCCCGTACCCGGCAAGCCAGCTGAACATGGGGAAGTACTCGGGGAACACTGCAACGTCCGGAGGCACGCCGGGGATCTCACGGGTGAGCACGCCGTGCCCCAGACGGGTCCAGAGGACGATCGCCGCGCAGAGTCCGACCGTGAACAGGATCGACCCCGACGGGGTCCCATAGCGAGGCGAAACCTTCGCGAGCGCTCCGGGGACCCTCCGATCTCGCGCCATCGCGAAGATACCCCTCGACGTCGAGACGGCCGCGCCCACTCCAACGGCGGTGATGTCCAGGATGACGATGACCTGGAGGATGCGATCGAAGAACACCGAGCCGAAAGCGTCCTTGCTGCCCAGGACGAACAGGGGACCGGTCGCGATGCTCTCCCCCCACTTCCCGGCGTCCAGGCCGAACCCGATGTCCTGCGCGTAGGCGGTGATCAGATAGAAGGCGCCCACCACGGCGATCGAGAGCAGGATCGCGCGCGGGATCGAGCGCTTCGGGTCGGCCGTCTCCTCGCCCAGATTCGCCGCCGTCTCGAACCCCACGAAGATCAGGACGCCGTACAGGATCCCGTAGAAGATCCCCGACCAGCCATCGGCGCTGGAGCTCGGGAGGAAGGGCTTGATGCTGTTGCTGTCCCCTCCCGCGCCGCCCTTGGCGATGATGTAGATCATGAACGCCAGGACCACGCTGGCGGAGACGAGGGACAGGGTCAGCTGGGCTCGTGTCGAGATCCGGACGCCGAAGTACAGGAGCACGAAGATGATCCCGCAGTTGATCAGACCCCACACCCAGTACGGCGGCGTTGACTTCCACCCGATGTCGTCGTGGAGCAACCCGTACACGATCCCGCCGAAGATCAGCGGGATCGCCGCGGTGAGAGCCATGGTCCCCCAGTAGTAGACCCAACCGGCCCAGAACCCGACACGC
>DASPWN010000364.1:0-7763 GCA_035637835.1 Actinomycetota bacterium
TCTCGAGTCGGCCGTCGCCAACTGCTTCTCTCCGGGTGACCCGGTCCTGGTGCCGCTGGCCGGGTACTTCGCGGAACGGTTCGCCAAGATCGCTCGGGCCTACGGGCTCGACGTCCACACGATCGATTACGAGTGGGGCGACGCGGTGAAGGCCGCCGACGTGGCGGCCGCGATGGCCAAGGCTCCGGCCAAGGCAGTGTTGCTCACGCAGAGTGAGACCTCGACGGGCGTGGTCCACGACATCGAGACGATCGCCCGCGCTGCAAAGGATGCCGGCGCCATGGTCCTCGTGGACGCCGTGTCATCGCTCGGGGCCGTGCCATTCGACTTCGACGGCTGGGCCATCGACGTCGCCATCAGCGGGTCCCAGAAGGCGCTGTCGGCCTCGCCGGGCCTTGCGTTCGCGGCCATCTCCGAGACGGCGTGGTCCGCGCAGGCCGAGGCGAAGAACCCGCGGTTCTATTTCGACTGGACCTCGTACAAGCAGTCCTTTGGCCTGAAGGACCCGGAGAGCCCCTGGACCCCCGCCATCTCGGTGGTGCAGGGGCTCCAGGCCGCGCTTCGGTTGTACTACCAGGATGGGCCGGAGGCGGCGTACGCCCGGCACCGCACGCTGTCGCGGGCGATCAAGGAAGGCATCAGAGCCCTCGGACTGGACCTGTTCGGCGAGGAACCCGAGCGCGCCTGGACGGTGACCGCAGTCCGTGCCCCCGAGGGAATCGACGCAGACCGGATCTGCGCCACGGTCCGGGCCGACGACGGCATCATCCTGGCCCCGGGCCAGGGGCCACTCAAGGGCAAGGTCTTCCGCATCGGCCACCTCGGGTACTACGAGCGGCTCGACATGATCCGAGGGCTGGCCGCCGTCGAGCTCGCCCTGGACAAGCTGGGATACCCGGTCAAGCGGGGCGCGGCCGTGGCCGCCGCCGAGGACGTTTTCGCCTCCGCGGAATAGGCGCATGCGGGTTCTGGTCACCGAGCCACTGTCGGAACGTGGCCTCGGGCTATTGCGCAAAGACTTCCAAGTCGATGTCCGCCCCGAGCTCGCTCGGGGGGACCTTGCCCTGGAGATCGCGCCGTATGACGCGCTCATCGTCCGGTCGCAGACCAAGGTCACGGCCGACGTGATCGAGGCCGCCGAGAACCTGAAGGTCATCGCCAGGGCCGGGATCGGTCTGGACAACGTCGACGTGGAAGCGGCGACGCGGCGCGGCGTGATGGTCGTGAACGCACCGCAGTCGAACATCGTCTCGGCCGCCGAGCACAGCGTCGCCCTCATGCTGGCCCAGGCGCGCAACATTCCGCAGGCGAACGCAGCGCTGAAGGCCGGCCGGTGGGAGCGGGAGCGCTACCAGGGGGTCGAGCTTGCGGGCAAGACCCTGGGCGTCGTGGGCCTGGGAAGGGTGGGCTCGATGGTGGCCCAGCGCTGCGCGGCCTTCGGCATGCGGGTCATCGCGTTCGACCCGTACGTCCCCAGGGAGCGGGCCAAGGAGATGGGGGTCGAGCTGATGCCGACCCTCGAGGCTCTCCTGGTACAGGCGGACTTCGTGTCGCTCCACCTGCCGCGCACGCCGGACACCGAGGGCCTCATCGGGGAGCGGGAGCTCGCCTTGATGAAAGACGGCGCGCGCCTGGTGAACACGTCACGCGGGGGGATCGTGGACGAGTCGGCCTTGGCAAAGGCCATCGAGGACGGGCATCTGGCCGGCGCGGCCCTCGACGTCTTCGCCGAGGAGCCGACCACGGAGTCACCGCTGTTCGCCTTCGACCAGGTCGTCGTGACGCCGCACCTCGGGGCTTCGACCGTGGAGGCCCAGGACAAGGCGGGAGCATCCATCGCCGAGATGGTCCGGCTCGCGCTGATGGGCGAGTTCGTGCCCCACGCGGTGAACGTCTCGGCCGGTGCGGAAGTCTCGGAGGTGGTGCGGCCGTTCCTGCCGCTCGCCGAGAAGCTCGGGATGCTACTGACCGGCCTGGCCCGGGGAGCGGTGAGTGCGATCGAGTGCCAGTACCACGGGCGCATCGCCGAGGTCGACACGCGCGCGCTGACCCTCGCCCTGATCAAGGGGGTGCTGAGCGGCGTGGTCCACGAGCCGCTGTCGTACGTGAACGCGCCCATCATCGCGCGTGAACGAGGCATGGCGGTCTCCGAGATGCGGTCCGCGGTGTCGAGCGACTACGTGAACCTCATCGCCCTCCGGGCGCAGACCGAGGATGAGGAGGCGTCAGTCGCGGGAACCCTGGTGGGCAAGCGGAACGCCGAACGCGTGATGCAGGTCCTGGGCTACGACGTCGAGATGTCGCCGGCCACCTACATGCTGTTCTTCGCGTACGAGGACCGTCCGGGCGTCATCGGGAAGGTGGGCACGATCCTGGGGCAGCACGACGTGAACATCGCCACCATGGACGTGGGCCGGTCCACGCGCGGCGGGACCGCGCTCATGGCCCTCACCCTGGACAGCGCGGTGACCCCGCAGATCATCGAGGAGATCTCGACGGCCGTCGGCGCCGCCGACGCCTGGTTCGTGGTCCTCCCGGATTAGCGCCTTCCCCGCTGCGGCGAAACTGGTGGTTCCCACGGCTCGGCCGGGCTGGTACACTCGCCGAACCATGAAGCGGCTCACGGTGATCAACTCCAGCGTCACTGGCTGACGCGTTCGCTCGCCTCCGGCGGGCGGTTCCTCACCCTCCTCGCACGTCCTGAGCCACCGAATCAAGGAGTCGCTTCATGACTACCCACACCTCACCGAAGGCCGCCGTGCGCCGCCTGGCAACGGCGCGCCTCATCTCAATCACCGGTGGGGCTGCCGCGTACACGGCGCTGATGTTCACGGTGTACGAGCGCACGCGCTCGCCCGCGTGGCTGTCGGCGACCCTGCTCCTCACGTTCGGCGTGAACGGTTTCGTCGCGCCGCTCGCTGGCGCGATCGGCGACCGGTTCGACCGCCGACGGGTGATGATCGTGTCCGACCTGGGGGGAGTGGCGGCCTTCGCCGTGATGGCGTTCGCCGGCGATCCCGCGTGGCTGCTCGCTCTGGCGTTCGTCTCGGCCGTCGTCGAGACGCCGTTCTGGATGGCGTCGGCCGCGGCCATCCCGAACATGGTCGAGCCGTCCGAGTTGTCCTGGGCGAACGGCCTGATCTCGCTTGGGCGGAACGCCGGCGTCATGGTCGGCCCGGCGATCGGCGGCGTGCTGGTCGCCGCCATTGGGCCGGCATGGGTGTTCGGCCTGAACGCGGTGACGTTCGCGGTCTCGGCGGTCCTGGTGTGGACCGTTCGTGCGCCCTTCGCAGGGAGCGTTCCGACGCGACCGAGCACCGCGGGCTTCGGGCGGGGTTCGTGTTCATCGCCCGGGATCGGGTGCTACGAACGTTGGTGCTGGCCTGGACTGGGTTGGTGTTCGGGCTTGGCCTGGTGATGGTGGCCGACGTGCCGCTGGTCGAGCACTTCCACGCCGGCTCCATCGGCTACGGCCTGCTGATCACGTTTTGGGGGGCGGGATCGGTCGCCGGGTCGTTCGCCGGCCGGTACCTGAACGAGGAGCGGGAGCCCAGGGCCCTGTTCCTGGGAACCGCGCTGGTCGCCGTGACCACCGCCGCCATCGCCGTCTCGCCGTTGTTCTGGCCGATCCTGGTCGTCGCCCTGCTGTCGGGGGTGGGCGACGCCATCGTGCTGGTGGCCGAACAGGGCATCCAGCAGCGGCGAACGCCCGATGCCGTCCGCAGCCGCGTGATCGCGGCCTCGGAGGGCCTCACGTCCATCGCCTTCGTCCTGGGGCTCGCCGCCGCCGGGGTCGTGTTGCGGGCCGTCGGGCCGCAGAACGTCTACGCGATCGGCGGCCTGACCGCGGCCATCGGGGCCTTCGTCCTTCTCCCCATCCTGCGGCGTGGATCTGAGCGTGAGGTCGTTGAGCTGGACGCCCCGACGGCTGAGGATGCCGACGCTGTGAACGCGCCGGCCATGGAGCTCACCTAAGGGACGTGCCGGGGAGGTGAAGGGTCGCGCGATGAGGACCCCGCCCCGGACCGCCGTCCGGCGGCTCGCCCTGGCCCGGGCCATCTCCGAGACGGGCAGCGCCGCCGCCTACACCGCGCTGCTGGACGCCGTCTTCATCCGCTCCGGCGGGTCCGCGGCCTGGCTGGGCTTGACGTTGCTGCTGACCCATGGGGTCGCCGGGGCCTTTGGGCCCTTCGGCGGCGTCCTGGGCGACCGGTTCGACCGCAAGCGCGTGATGATCCTGTCCGATCTGGCGGGTTCGGTGGCCTTCCTCGGGCTCGCACTGGTTCACGAGCCCGGCGCGCTGGTGGCCGTGGGGTTCATCTCGGCGCTCGCCGAGATCCCGTTCTGGACGTCGTCCGCCGCGGCCATCCCGAATGTCGTGGACAAGCCCGAGGACATCGCGTGGGCCAACAGCCTGGTCACGGCGGGCCGCAACGCCGGCATCACCCTGGGCCCGCTCTTGGGCGGCGTGCTGGTCGCGGCCGCGGGGCACGAGGTCGTGTTCGTCGCCAACGCAGCATCGTTCGTCGTCTCGGTCGGCCTGGTGGCATCGGTCCGCGCCCGATTCTCCGAGGATCGGACCCCCGGGGACGCAGAGGAATACAAGGGCATGCGCGCCGGGTTCCGGTTCCTGTTCCACGATCGGGTCCTTCGGGTCATCGCCGCCGCCTGGGTCGTGGTGGTGCTCGGCGCCGGCATCGCGCAGGTTGCCGACCGGCCGCTCTCCGCCGCGTTCCACGCGGGTGCCATCGGGTTCGGGTTGCTGGTCGCCCTGTGGGGCCTGGGGTCGGTGGTCGGCTCGATCGCCGCGCGCCGGCTCACCGAGCGAACCGAGCCCGGGTGGCTCATCGGGGGCATGGTCATCGCCGGGGTGGCGGCCATGGGGACGTGGGCCTCCCCGTGGTTCCCGCCCATCGTGGGCCTGATGTTCCTGATGGGGTTCGGCGATGCGATGAGCGAGGTGGCCGACCAGGGCATCCGGCAGCGCCGGACCCCCGACGCCGTGCGGAGCCGGCTGATCGCCTCGATGGAGTCCCTCGTCCACGTGGCGGTGGCCATCGCCTACGTCCTGGCGGCGGGAGCGCTCGCCCTGTTCGGTCCGCAGGGGGCGTACGCGCTGGCCGGCCTGAGCTCATTGGCGGCGGCGCTGCTCCTGTGGCCGACCACCCGCCGGCTCCGAGGAGGCCGGGAAACGACGCGCGTCGAGCCGCGCATCCTACCCTCGATCGGCGACCCGACCTGACCGGCCGTGCCGCCGCATTGAACCGCCGTTCAGCGGTGCTATCGTTCGGCTGAACCGCCGTTCAGGAGGTCTTCGGGGTGAGGGCGAACCGGTACGACGCCATCGTCATCGGAGGTGGCCACAACGGCCTGGTGGCGGCGGCATACCTCGCGCGGGCAGGCGCGAGCACCGTGGTGTGCGAGGCCCGGCACACGACCGGCGGCGCGGCCGCCACCGACCAACCATGGCCAGACCACCCCGAATTCAGGGTCACCACGCTCAGCTACGTCATGAGCCTGATGCCGGACACGATCATCCGCGACCTTCGACTCCAGCGACGGGTATCGCGTCCACCCGGTCGGCCCGTACGTGGTGCCGTTCCCCGACGGCCGCGTGATGGTCGAGTACGACGACAACGCGAAGAACCGCGACGAGTTCGCCAAGTTCTCCACGCATGACGCCGACGCAGCGGAACGATGGGACGCGTGGATCTCGGGGCTCGCCGACGTCCTCGGACCACTCCTGATGACCACGCCGCCGAGGATCGGCTCCAAGCGCCCTTCCGACGTGTGGGAGCAGCTCCGGCTGGCCTGGAGCTTCCGGGGCCTCGACGTCAGGACGGTCGGCGACGTCACCCGCCTGATGACCATGTCGGTAGCGGACATCGTCGACCGGTTCTTCGAGTCCGAGGAGGTCAAGACGGTGCGGGTCATCGACGGCCTCATCGGGACGTGGGCGGGTCCGTACGAGCCCGGGACCGGGTACGTGATGGCCCATCACTCCATCGGGAACGTCGGTGGCGGGACCCTCGGCGGATGGGGGGTGCCCGAGGGCGGCATGGGCGCGGTGGCCGAGGCCATCGACCGAAGCGCACGGTCGTTCGGGGCCGAGGTCCGGACCAACGCTCGGGTCGAGAGGGTTCTCGTGCGGGCCGGCCGCGCATACGGTGTGGCGCTCGAGGGGGGCGAGGAGCTCCACGCCCCTATCGTGGTCACCGCATGCCACCCGAAGATCACCTTCCTCCGCCAGATCGACCGGAGCGAGCTCCCGGAGGGGTTCGTGAACGACATCGAGCACTGGAAGACCCGGAGCGGTGTGGTGAAGATCAACTGCGCCCTGTCGAAGCTCCCTCGGTTCTCCGGCGCGCCGGACTTCACCGACCTGTCCGGCGGGATCGAGCTGGCGCACTCGGTCGAATACCTGGAGACGGCGTTCGAGGAGGCTCGTCGGGGGATCCCGGCCACGCGCCCGTTCTCCGACGGCGTCGTGCCAACCGTGCTGGATCCATCGCTCGCTCCGGAGGGCGCGCACGTCATCTCCCTGTTCACGCAGTGGGTGCCCCACGAATGGTCGGAGGAGCCGCATCGGGACGAGCTCGAGGCCTACGCGGACCGGGTGATCGACGGGTACGAGGAGCTCGCGCCGGGGTTCAGGGAGTCGGTCGTGGCGCGCCAGGTGATCGGCCCCCACGACATGGAGCGGGAATGGGGCCTGATCGGCGGCAACATCTTCCACGGCGAGCTGTCGGCGGACCAACTGTTCCACATGCGGCCGGTCCCGGGATACGCCGACTACCGAACCCCCATCGCCGGCCTCTATCAGTGCTCGAGCGCCACCCACGCGGGTGGCGGCGTGACCGGGATCCCCGCGTACAACTGCGTGCGGGAGATCCGTTCCGATCGAAAGCGCGGACGCCGCCGGAGAGGGCGATGAAGGAGCCGTACTCGTTCCCGTTCTACGTGGCGTCCTGGTACCGCAAGTCGCCGTACTGGCAGCGGACGGTCGAGGCCGGGTGCACCAGCTGGGACCTGTACAACCACATGCTGATCCCCACGCTCTACGACGACGACGAGACGGAGTACTGGCACCTGCTCGAGCACGTGACGTTGTGGGACGTGGCGGTGGAGCGGCAGGTCGAGATCACGGGGCGCGACGCCGCGGCGTTCACGCAGCTCCTCACGTGCCGGGACCTCTCGAGGTGCGCGGTGGGCCAGTGCAAGTACTCGCCGCTCATCGCGCCGGACGGCGGCATCGTGAACGACCCGGTCCTGCTGCGCGTGGGGGAGAATCACTTCTGGCTGTCGTTGGCAGACTCCGACGCGCTGTTGTACGCGAAGGGCGTCCAGGCCCTGGCCGGCCTGGAGGTCGTGGTGCGCGAGCCGGACGTCTCCCCGCTCCAGGTCCAGGGCCCGAAGTCCAAGGAGCTTGTCCGAGACCTGTTCGGCCACCTCGTGATGGACCTCCGGTACTACTGGTGCGTGGAGACCGACGTGGACGGTATCCCGGTCGTGGTGTCCCGGACCGGATGGACCGGCGAGGTCGGCTACGAGATCTACCTCCGCGACTCGTCGCGTGGGCTCGAACTCTGGGATCGGGTGATGGAGGCGGGAGCGCCGTACAAGATCCGGGCCATCGCCCCGTCCGACCAGCGGCGGCTGGAGGCGGGCATCTTCAACTACGGCAACGACATGACCATCGAGGACAACCCGTTCGAGGTCACCGGGATGGAACGGCTCGTGGAGTTCTCGGCCGACTTCATCGG
>DASPWN010000365.1:0-7727 GCA_035637835.1 Actinomycetota bacterium
CCGACAAGGTCCCGGTTGCCGACCTCGTGCCGGTCGGAGCGGAGGTGACCACGGCCTGGAGGCTTCCCCCGACCTCGGATCAGACTCCCCAGATCGCGCTGGCGTGGACGCGAGGTGTCGATCCGTTCTCATCGGAGCACGGGTTCGAGCTGTGGCAACTGTTCGGCGACGCACCTCCGTGGCGGGTGGTCTACGCGTTCACCGATCCTCCCTCCGAATCGGTCCTCGGCGTGCGGTTCGACATGGGCGACGTGACCGACGACGCCATCCCGGACGCGCTCACCTTCGAGGACAAGGGAGGGAGCGGGGGCTGCGGCATCTGGCGGGTCGTGCGAAGTGGTGCTGGGTTCGCCACCCCCATCTTCCATCGCTCGACGTGCGATACCCAGATCGAGCTCGCGTCGGGAACGCTTCGGATCCGCGCGGCCGAATACGACCCGGGCGACTCCCACTGCTGTCCGAGCAGGTTCCGCACCACCACGATCAGATGGGACGGCAGCAGCTGGACGGTGGTCGATCGCGTGGTGATGCCGGCCTAGGCGATCACCTGGATCTGGCTTCCCCGGGGCGAGCCGTCCACCTCGATCCTTGCAGGGAGACGAAGTGCGAGTTCCCGGACGTGGGTGATGACGCCGACCATCCTGCCGTCGCTCCCCAACTGCTCGATGGCGTCGACGACCACCTCGAGTGTCTCCGGGTCGAGCGTGCCGAACCCCTCGTCCAGGAACAGGCTGTCCATGTCGGCACGGCGGGTGAGCGAGAGCGACCGGACTTGCTCCGACAGGGCGAGGGCCAGGCCAAGCGAGGCCAGGAACGTCTCACCTCCCGAAAGCGTCCGCGCGCTCCGGCGCTCCTCGCCGTTCCAGGCATCGATCACGAAGAACTCATCCTGGTCGAACGCGAGGCGGTACCGCCCGCCGGACAGGGTCGAAAGGTGCTCGGAGCCCGCGGCGGCAAGGATCTGGAGCGCCTCGACCTGGAGGAAAGCGATGATCCGGTCTGCTCGCAGCTCCTTCGACAACGCGTCGAAGCGCGACGCCCGTCCCCGCTGCTCGGTCACCCGCTCGATGAGGTCCCTGGCGTTCGCCAGCTTGGCCATGAGCGCGGCCGAGCGGTGCTCGGCGGTGGCCGCGTCCCTGGCGGCCGCGGTGCGGGCCTCGGCGACCGCATCGACGAGCACCGACAAGCTCGGGGCGGACTCGAACTCACCGCCGACGATGCCCTTGGCCTCGGCCAGGAGGACCGTCTCGCCCTTCCCGCTGGCGGAGGCCAGGTCGTCCAGGCTCTCGGCAAGCGAGCCGAGACCGTGCGCGAGCGCGGTCGCGACGGCCAGGAGCTCGCCCGCATCGGTGACCGGAGCCACCTGCGGCAGCTCCGGCAGACCGAGATCGGGGCCCGCCAGCGTGCGAGCCCGCTCGGCCAACCCACTCACCGATAGCCCTCCGAGCCGCCCTCGAACCTCGGCGGCTCGAGCGATGAGGCCATCCCGCTCGCGTTCGGCGACGACCCGTTCGTCTTTGGCCTCGGCCAACGCGAGCTCGGCCCCGTCGCACGACCGGTCGAGGTCCTCAAGATGTCCCAGGCGTCCGTCGAGCACCGCGACCGGATCGGCGGGAACCCTCCCGCCGAACGCCGCAGCGATCTCGGACTCCGCCGTCTCGAGCTCCTCCATCACCGTGGCGAGGTGTTCCTCGATCCGGGTGGCCTCGCGCTCGGCATGGCCGGCCTCACGCTCGGCCCCGTCCCGATCCGCTCGCGAGCGGTGCAAGGCTTCGCTCGCCTGCTCGGCGCTTCCCCGTGCCTTCGCGTATGCCGCCTTCGCCCGCTCCAGTGCCTGCGTCCCGCGCCCCCCGGGAAGGGACTCGATGGCCCGACCGCAGACCGGACAGGGGTCGCCCACCTTCACGCCGCTTCGAACCGCGGCCACGAGATCGGCGTGGGTCTCCCGGTCGAGGGCCTCCTCCGACGACTCGAAGGCGGCGATGGCGGCCTCGGCCTCGGCCACCCGGGCCGCCACCGCCTGCTCAGCCGCTTCGAGCCTCGTGGCCAGCTTGGGGATGGTGGCCCGGGCCGCCTTGGCTGCCGCCCGGGCCTTCGCCACCTCCGCCCGCGATCCGGTGAGGCCCTCGGCCCTGGCCCGGAGCGAGGCCAGCTGGGTAGTGCCTCCCCAGCCGGCCTGCGCCTTTTCCAATGCCGCCTTAGCCTTCCGGGCTTCCTTCGCCCTGGCCTCGGCCGCCTTGGCGGCGGCCGAGGCCGCCGCCTGGGCCTCGACCAGGCGGTCGGCCAGATCCTCGAGCGCCTCCGCCGACTCTGCCGCGATGCCACCCGCCCGCCGTGCATCCGCCGCGCACATGTGAAGTTCCTTCACCCACCGCTCGGTCTCCGCCCACCGGTCGGCCAGCTTCCGCAGCGTGACCTCCGCCCCCGTCAAGCTCGCTTCGCGCGCCGCTGCCTCCGCGGCCGCGGCCGCAGCCTGGGCCACGGCCTCATCGGTCACGCCGGCGTACTCGGTGGAAAGGAGTCGCTCGTTCGCATCGGCCTCCGCGGACGCCACCCGCTTGATCTCGCCGGCCAGCTTGGCCAGGCGCTCGAACAGCTCCAAACCCAGGAGCTCGGTGAGGATGTTCCGCCGGTCCTTCGCATCGCCCACCAGGAACTCAGCGAACTTCCCTTGGGGGAGCAAGACGGATCGGGTGAAGGCCTGGTAGTCCAGGCCGATGGCCTGCCGGATCATGGCGTCGGCCTCGCGGACCCGGTCAGCACCCTCGCCGGCCTGGCGCCACTCCCCGTCCTGCCACCGCTCCAGCAGGATCTTCGACGCGCCGTGGGCCGGTGTGGACCGGGCCACTCGGTAGCGGTCCTTCCCCACGCCGAACTGGAGCATCACGGCCATCCGGGGCTGCCCCTGGCTGACGAGCTGCGCGACCTGCTTGCCCACCCGATCGACATAGCCGTACAAGGCGTAGGTGATGGCGTCGAGGATCGAGGACTTCCCAGACCCGGTGGGCCCGGCGATGGCGAACAGGTCGAGACCATCGAAGTCGATGGCCTGGTCGTCACGGAAGGACGTGAACCCCTTCAGCTCGAGTCGGACGGGGCGCATCAGGCTCCCTCCGCTTCGAGGGCGAGAGCCTCGTCGAAGGCCTCCAGGATCTCCGAGGACGGCTCCGCGCCGTGTTGTGCGCGGAAGTATGCCTCGAACTGATCGCGCGGCCGGAGCGAGGAGACCGGCTCGGCCTGAAAGGCGGCTTCGGGCCGCTCGTAGTCCAGGTGCACGTCGAGGGCGTTCGGAAGGGCCTCTCGGATCCTGTCCGCCAACCCCGGGACCGGACCCTCGGTCCTCACGAACACCCGGAGGTACGCATCGGCGACGTCGGAGGCCCGGGCCACGATCTCGTCGAAGGTCCCTCGAACGTCCACGAGGCGCCGGCCCGCGGTGAGCGGGACCTCCCGGACCCGGGCCGGCTTCCCCGGAGATGCCTCCACGATCGCCACCGACTTCCGCTGATCCACCTCCCCGAAGTCGAGCTGGATCAACGAGCCGGCATACCGGGCCGGGGCGGGCGAGCCCTTGACCGACTGAGGCCGGTGCACGTGGCCGAGCGCGATGTATGCGGCGTCGCCGGGCAGCCTCGACGGTGAGATGGCGTACTGGAGCCCGATGCTGACCTCGCGTTCACCGCCCCCGAGCATCGCGCCGTCGGTGAACAGATGTGCGAGGAGCACGTTGACGCGATCCGGCCGGAAGCCTCCGGCCATGGCCACCAGCAACTCTCCCATCCCCTCCGCATAGGACAGGAACCAACGCTCCCCGGCCTCGAACAGCGCCGCAGCGTCGCCGAACCGCCGCTCGGGCACGAACGGGATGCAGGCGACGGCGGCCGAGACCGTGCCGTCCCGCGATGGCAGCTCGACGATCCCGCCGCCCTCGGGCGGAGCCACCCGCGGCACCAGATGGACGTCGATCGGCCGCAGCAGCTTGCTCAGGGCCTCCAGCCGGAGGGCGGAGTCATGGTTACCCGGGATGGCCACCATCCGGATCCCTGCGTCGTGCAGGCGAAGGAGGGCTTCGAACACCACGGCATCGGCTTCGGGGGGCGCAGCCCGGTGCTCGTAGAGGTCCCCCGCCACGAGCACCGCGTCGACGGCCTCGTCGCGGGCGATCCCCACGACTTCATCGAGCGCTGCCGCGAACTCCTCGTACCGCGACCTTCCTCGGATTGCCTTGCCGACGTGCCAGTCCGCCGTGTGCAAGAACCTCAGAGCGCTCATTCCCCCTGGAACGGCTGGAACGGGTCCCCGCCGGAGGGCGCGGCCTCGTCGGCCCGGGTGGCCCACGACGGGAAGGGGAAGCGGATCTGGAGTGGGATCGGGATGTGGGGTTGCTGGAGGATCATCGACCCCGGCTTGAGGATGGAGGCCCGCGACCGGGTGACAGCGGGCAGGAATCCGTACTCGCTCCTGGCCGCCTCCGCCGTGTCCAGACGCCCCACGACCCGGAATGCGCTGTTGGCGATGATCCGCCGCTCGACCTCGCTCGCCGTCTGCTCCGCTCCGACCAGGATCATCCCGAGCGAGCGGCCTCGCTCCGCAACGTCGAGCAGGACCTCCTTGATGGGGCTCCACCCCTCGCGAGGCGCGTAGCGGTTGAGCTCGTCCAGGACCAGGAACGTAAGCGGCTCGCGCCGCCCCATCCGCTCCTTGTGCTCGAACAGCCGCTTGATCACCACGCCCGTGACGAACCGTTTGGCCCGGTCGTGAAGGTTGTGGATGTCGATCACCGTGACCTGATTCGCCTCCCAGTCGATCCGGTGGCGCTCCGGGCGCTCCGCGGCGCGGCCCCAGACCAGATGCGCCATCCGAAAGCGCGCCGCATCAAGGCGACGGACGAAGGCGGCTACCGTCGCGTCGGATAGCCGGCCGCGCCACGGCGAATGCTCGTCCTCGACCTGCTCCCGGATCACCTCGCACAGGGCATCGAAGTCCTCCACGGGGTACCCCCCGAACGACACGGTCGCATCGCTCTCCGGGTCGTCGGCGCACTCCCGATCGAGGTGCGACTCGACCCGAGCGACGAGGTCGGCGATCTGCGACCGCTCGTCCTCAGCTTCGGCGAACAGGAACCGCAGGAACTTCTCCCGGACGAACTCCCGCACCGTCCAGTAGTACGCCGTCACCCCCCGCGAACGCCCCTCGATCTGCGGTACCGCCTGATCGCCCGCGTCCGGTCGCACCGGCGCCCACACCCCCACGCTCTCGAACGCTCCCACATCGAGTCCGAGCCGCCCGTAGTCCTGGCGGTCGGTCTGCTGGAGCTTTGCGTTGGGCGTATCGAGCCATATGAGGTCCTCGCCCTTCACGTTGAACACGATGGCCTTGGTGTTGGTCGAGTACCGCCCGAGCACGTCCGAGTGGAACAGGGCGTAGAGGAGGAACAACGCGTAGGTCGTCTTGGTCGCGACGCCGGAGACGCCGGAGATGTTCACGTGGGCGCCGCGGGTGCCGTCGAGGAAGTCGAGGTCGAGGAACATCGGCTCGCCGTCCCTGGTCAAGCCGGCCGGGAGCCGCCGCTCCATCTGGTCGAAGTACAGGGCCTCGTCCCGATCCTTCCCCCGGGCCCGGAATGCCGGCACGCCGGGCATGGGGGGGACGAACACCTCGGGCTCAAATCGGGTGGCCACGACCTGGGCAGCGACCGCCGTGTCGACCGGAAGCACGCCGCGCTCCACCAGGAACACGTCGGTGTCGAACTGCGCTCCCTCGTGCCGGGCCCGGACGTCCTGCACGATGCCGGCGATCCGGAGGGAACCTCGCCCCGGGACCTCCGTGTCGACCACGACGGCGTCGTCGAGCTGGAGGTAGGAATCGGGGGCGACGCCGACCCAGAAGGTGAGCGGGGTGGCGTCCTCGGTGCCCAGGACCCGGCCAACCGGCTCGCTGACGTTTTCCATCACGCTCAGGCCGCCTCCTCCGCCAGACGGGCGATCAAGGCCCGGCGGATCAGCCCTCGGTGGCCCAGGCGGTGCTGAAGGAAGCGCTCGAGGCCCGCGACGGGAGCCAGGTTCTGGGGAAACCGGGGATCGAAGGGCCGGCCGGCGAACCCGGGGAGGAGGGCGCTCACCCGGTCGGCCAGGCTCCTCGCACTGTCAAGGCCCATGGCGACCCGGACCTCGCAACGCACCAGGCCGGCGTGGTCGTGCCATTCGGGCCGGCTGCGCACCAGTCGGGTGTACCACGCGTACCGCTCGAGCGGTTGGCCCTCGTACACCAACCCGAACAGCGGCGTGCGCTCGCCGGGCGAGAGCCGCGGAAGAAGCGCGTCCTCATCAGGGTCGAGGTAGGCGCGAACGAACCGCTTCACCACCCCGACCACCGGGCTCCGCGTGGCGTCGAGGAAGCCGAGGCGTCCGTCGGCCAGCACCAGCTCCTCCTTGCCCGCGGCGATGCGCGAGGCGAGCGCCGCCTCCTGCGCCATCATCGCCTTCTGCAGGCCGAACAGCGGAGCGTCCGGGTCGCCACCCGGCTCCGTGGCCGGCTGGTACACGAGGACCGCGCCGCCAACTCGAACCTCGACGGGTTCCGGCCGGAGCCCGCCTCCTACCACGACCGAGCGCCCCATCGAATGCTCGGCGAATGTCGCGCGACCGTCGCATCGGACGGCGCCCACGGCGAACGACCCGAACAGTCCCGGGGCGTGCCCTCCGCGCTCGTCCCCGGCGATCAGCCGAAGCTCCACCCGCCGGACACCATCCACGAACCACACCGTGCCCGGTTCGACTCCCCGGGAGACGATGGGGACGCTCCAATCCTCGGTCTCCACGAAGGGATCGGCCCTTGCGGGCGTCTCGTCCAGCCGGGCCTGAAACCCCATGCCGAAATCGGGGATCCAAGGGTCCGCTCGAAGCGACAGCATGGGCGAAGCTTACCGACCTCCTCCGACAGCCTTGAGGAGCCGTGGTGGCCGGTCGCCCGAGTCCTGGTCACCCGGTTACCGCGCCGGGCCGTCGAAGGTCGTAGCCCCCCCGCCGACCGGTCTTTTCGGAGTCTCTAGCCATAGGGCGGATGCTCCACGACCCACGGGTGGACCGATACTCACGGTGCGAGCAACCGCGGGGGAATCGTGCTGAGATCCGGTCCTGAGCGACGGGCGCGGTGGACGACCTGTCGTTCGACTTCCGCGTGGGCATCGGAGCCTCGGTCTGCCTGTCCAACGCCAACCGGAACCGGGCGATCGCCCGGGCCGCCAAAACACACGGACGACGCCAGGTCAGCCCCAGAGGTGAGGTGAGATGAGCGACATGATGGAGATCGATACCGGCGACGAGATGAGCACTCGTATCGTCGCCGTCGGGGAGGCCGTGTCCCGTGCGGCCGATGAGCTGAAGCACGCCGTCGAGCGGGTGACGACCGGCATGTCCCTCCTGGCCGGGCTGGCCGATCTGCATCGCTGCAGGGCGTGGGTGGAGAAGCGCGAAGGCGTCACATCGCATCGAGTGTTCCTGCCGGACGCGATGGAAGGGGCCAACCCCCACACGCCCGGAGCCGCCCTGCAGGGAAACGATGGGGCAGAAGACGAGCCCATCACGATCTAGGGCCCGCGCAGGAGGCCGGCCGGGCCGATGACCCGGGGGCCGCGAGCGAGGTAGCCGGCGGCGGGCCCCCCGCGCCGCAGGCCTCACGAGCGGCCCCTGGCTCTTCGGGGCCGCGCGCCGCGCAAGGCGGCGCGC
>DASPWN010000366.1:0-3543 GCA_035637835.1 Actinomycetota bacterium
TTTCGCGTGGGGGCCAGCTGGCGGCGAACCTTGGTTCACGGCGATCCCGACGCTCACGGCGGCCGCGGGCGCAACGAGCCGCATCCGTCTGGGAACGCTCGTCGCCTCACCGAACTTCCGTCATCCCCTTCTGCTCGCCAAGGACGCGATCGCGATCGATGACGTCTCCGAAGGACGGTTCATCCTCGGCCTCGGTGTGGGGGGCAGCCGCTGCGACGCCGGCGTTCTCGGCGATGCATCGATCGGGGAGCAGGAGCGGGCCGACCGGTTCGGGGAGTTCGTTGAGGTCATCGACGCTCTCCTTGGGGGACCGATCGACGCCTTTGCAGGGCGATTCTATTCGGTGCGGGAGGCACAGCAGTTGCCCGGATGCGTGCAGCTTCCCCGCCTGCCTCTTGCAATCGCCGCGACCGGACCCCGCGGAATGGGACTGGTCGCCCGATTCGCCGAGATCTGGGTGACCTTCGGCGATCCGAGAGACCCCAGCGCGAGATCCGAGATCGCCGCGTTCAGAGACCAACGCCGGAGGCTCGAGTTGGCGTGCAGCATCGAGGGGCGAGACGAGTCCACGATTGCTCGGCTCGTTCTCAGCGGGATCGGTGCCGAGCGGCCGCTGGATTCTCTCGAGGCATTCCGTGACGTGGCGGGTCGCGCAGCGGAGGCTGGTGCCACAGACCTGGTCGTGCATTGGCCTCGCGCCTCCGGACCCTTCGCCGGGAAGCTAGGTGTACTCGAAGCAGTGGCGGCCGAAGGTTTCCAACGCTCGAAACTCGAGTGACCGAAGGCTCCGGGATGAGACCCCACGGATGCGAGTTCGGGGATTCCGGCCACGTCATCGACCTCAGCTCCGCGCAAGTGCCGGGCGTCACCGTCACCGCCTGCGGTTAGGAACCGAGCGAGGTGACTGGCTGTCAATGGCCACTGAGACCTGCCCGGGGGCGGTCACGAAGACTGCCCACTGACGGCCACGGTTCTGCCCATCCGCGGCCATCAGAACTGCCCACGGCGTCACGCCAGGGGCACCACCCCTTTCCCTGAGGTGGCGGCCGCCAGCCGGAAGCTCTCCCCGCCGGTGAGGACCACGTGGGCGTGATGGAGCAGCCGGTCCACCGTGGCGGTGGCGAGGGTCTTGGGCATCAGCTCGTCCCACCCGGCGGGATGGAGGTTCGAGCCCACGGCCACCGAGCGGCGCTCGTAGGCGGCGTCCACCAGACGGTAGAACCCCTCGGCGGCGTCGGGTCCGACGGGGAGCATCCCGACGTCGTCCACCACCACGAGGTTCGCCCGGAGGATCCTCCCGATGGCCCGGCCGACCGAGTCGTCGACCCTGTGGCGCCGGACCAGACCGCCCAGGGTCTCCAGGGAGAACCAAGCCACCCGCATGCCCCGTTCCACCGCGAGGTGCCCAACCGCCTCGAGTAGGTGGCTCTTCCCCGTCCCCGACGGCCCGCACACCGCGAGGTTCTCCCGGCGCCCCACCCACTCCAGCGTCCGGAGGGCCCGCTGGGTCGGCGCCGGGATGGAGGAGGACTCCTCGTCCCAGGCCTCGAAGGTCTTGCCCGATGGGAAGGAGGCAGCCTTCAGGCGGTTCCCGGCGCCGGAGCGGTCCCGGCCGGCCACCTCCTCCTCCAGCAGGACCTTGAGCACCTCGGCGGGGTCCCACCGCTGGGCCCTGGCGGTGTGCAGGACCTCGGGGGCAGCCCGGCGGGCGTGGGGCATCTTCAGTCGGCGGAGCAGCGGCGCGAGCTCCTCGAACCGTTGATCGGGAACGGCCGCGTTCACCGGAGGCGCTCCCAGGCTCCGGTGCCGGGTTGCAGGGTGTGGTCCTCGGAGGCCCGCAGCGGCTCGGCGGGTGCCCCGTCGCGAAGGTGCCCCACCAGGGCGGCCAGGTCACCGTCGCCGAACCGTCCGTACGTGGCGCACGCCCCGAGCGCCTGGTCCACGGGCTCGGTGCCGTGGAGCTTGGCCAGGGCGACGGCCTCCGCCATCTTCTGACGGAGCCTGGGGGCGCCGACGGCGGCGGCCTCGATCAGCCAGGTCGAGGCTCCCTCCCCGAGCGAGAGGAACTGGGCCTCCTCGGCGTTTCGGGCTCGGGGCACCCGCCCGAGCGGGCCCGAGGGGCGGGGCGGGTAGTGCTCGTCGGAGATCTGGGGCCTCCCCGGGGTGGACAGCGCATGGCGAGCCACCTCCACGGGCCCGGCCTTCGGGTCGACGTACACGATGACCACTTGGTCTCCGTGGCGGCGGACCCACACGTGGTCCCCCACGAGCTGATGGGGAACGGAGTACCGGACCCCTCCGAAGGACACCGTGGAGGTGTAGGAGACCGAGCGGGTCTCCCCGAACGCCGCGGTGAACGGGACCTCCGGAACGGGATGCAGGTACCGTCGCTCCTCGCCGAGCATCTCCTCCGGTGCGCGACGGGTCTCCCGGTGAGGACGCTCGTTCACCTCCCGGCAGAACGCGGCGCACGCCTTCTCCAGCGCGGTGAACGAGTCGTACGCCGGCAGGAGGTTGGCCTCGGTGGGGACGAGATCGGCCTTGGCCACGCGGACCGTGGCCTCCGATCCTCCCTTGGACTCCGGGTCGGCCACCACGCACGTGGCGAAGGTGAGGCCGTAGTACCGGGAGACGTCCACCAGCTGGCGGTTGCGCACGGCGATCCCGGCCACGTGCTCCGTGGTCACGGTCTTCTCGTTGTCGGTCAGGCCGTAGGTGGGCGTCCCCCCGAAGCGCCGGAGGGTCTGGTCGATCGAGGCCACCAGGGTCTCGAAGGTCCGGTCGAGCGTCGGGAGCACCACCCGGTACCGGCACCAGGCGAGCCAGGCGCAGAACAGCTCGGTGGGATGGGACCGGACCTTGGGGCCCTGGCCCCAGTCGAACTGGAACCACATCCCCGGCTCGGGGATCCACGGCCGGTACACCCGGCGGTGGCCGGCGCGGTAGGTCCGGCGAGCCTCGGCCACCACCCGGCGGGTGGTCCGCTCCGATCCGTCGTAGCCGAGGGCCAGGAGCTTCTCGTGGGCGACGTCGGCCCGGACCCTCCCCTTCGAGCGCTCCACCCACTCCTCGATCTTGGCAAGGTACGGGTCGGACAGCCGGTCCCTGCGGACCGGGAGTTCATTCACCCCGGCCCTCGCTCGCTCCGCCACGTACCGACCCACCGTGTGGTGCGACACCCCGGCGAGCGAGGCGGCGGCGCGCAACGACCCGGTGAGGTCGTAGGCCTCCAGGATGTGCATGGCCTCCTCCTGCGACTTCATCCCACCTCCCTCCGGGGCCGCGGCAGGTGCACCGCGAGATGAGTGAACCCCCGAAGGAGGCCGTCGCCGGGCGATCCCGGCGACGAAACCGGGTCAGGACCGGGCAGTTTCGTGGCCACCGGTGGGCAGTGCGTGGTGACCGTCAGTGGGCAGTTTCGTGGCCGCGTCTGGGCAGTTTCTCGTGGCCGCCGTCATGTCGCCAGGTCGTGTCTCGTCAAATGGGTGGACTTTGACGCCTGCGACCACGCAGGCGAGAGCTGTATTCGCCCGAGCTTGTTGA
>DASPWN010000367.1:0-1578 GCA_035637835.1 Actinomycetota bacterium
TGTCACGGGCGGGTGCAGATGGTGATCGAGGACTCTACCGGCCACCCGGTGGGCCTGGGCCGGACGTCCGGGGATCCCTCGGCAGCCATGCTCCGCCAGCTCCGGTACCGCGACGCCGAGTGCACCTTCCCCGGGTGCGGGGCTCGCCGGTTCACCCAGGCCCAATCACATCGTGTGGTGGGAACGGGGGGGCCGGACCGAACTGGACAACCTGATCCTGGTGTGCTCCTTCCACTGTGAGACTCGGGGTGCGGCTCTATCCGCAAGAGCCGTGTAAACATCGGCCCTGGCGGGGGGAGCATGACTCGAATTTCCATTGGCCTGCGGTTTGCGGTGCCTTGTTGTGGATCTGTCTGTTTCGCTCCGCCGGCGCCGGCCCGGGTCCATCGCAGTGTTGGCCTGATCAGAAGCCTGTCCGCCCGAGGGCGTGACTCATCACAGTCCTGCCACGCGGTGTCCTCGTCCCAGGCCGGTCACCGACGGGGGCTCGCCCCAGGAAGGAGCGTGCCATGGGCATGCTGGCAGAACAGGTCGACCACGTCATCGGGGTCGACACGCACCGCGACTCCCTCACTGCGGCGGTGGTTGACACCACGGGCTCGACCTTGGCGGCACGGACGTTGCCGGCTGACGCATTCGGCTACCGGAGCATGCTTGCCTTCGCTCGGGAGCATGCGCCGCACCGGCGAGCGTGGGCGATCGAGGGAACGGGCAGTTTCGGGGCCGGGCTCTGTAGCTCCTTGCTCGAACAGGGCGAATGGGTCCTCGAGGTCGATCGACCCGTCAGAGCCGCGAGGCGTAACGGAGCGAAGTCGGACGAGCTCGACGCCAGGCGTGCTGCCATGGAGGCGCTTTCTCGAGAGCACCTCGCCCAACCTCGCCGGCGTGGTGATCGGGAGGCGCTCCGGGTCCTGTTGGCGACGCGGCAAAGTGCCGTCGCGGCGCGCACGAGGACGATCGGCCACCTGAAGGCTCTTCTCGTCAGCGCCCCCGACAAACTGCGAAGCCATTTCCGCCATATGGGCACTGAAGAGCAGCTCATGAGATGTGCGAGGCTAAGGACCTCTGTCTCGCAGACGGCCGAGCAACGCTTCACGATCGTGGCCCTGCGCTCGACAGCCCGTCGGGCTCTCCTTCTGGAAGCCGAAGCCAATGATCTCGAGAGCGAGATCGAGCGGTTGGTCATGCAGCTCGCGCCGCGTCTCCTCGCTGAGCCAGGCATCGGCCCAATCAGCGCTGGTCAGATCCTCTGCAGCTGGTCTCACCCCGGGCGGATCCGTTCGGAAGCAGCCTTTGCTGCCCTGGCGGGAGCCGCTCCCATCCCGGCATCCTCCGGCCGGACGGTTCGCTACCGGCTGAACCGAGGTGGCGACCGTCAGCTGAATAGGGCGCTGCACACGATCGTGCTTTCGCGGCTCTCTCACCATGAGGAGACGAAGGCCTACGCGGCGAGACGAACGGCGGAGGGGCGGAGTCCACGAGAGATCAAGCGCTGTCTGAAGCGGCATCTGTCCCGGAGGCTGTTCAAGCTTCTCGAGGCCTCCGTTTTGGGGGCTTGACTGACATAGAAGCATCCAC
>DASPWN010000368.1:0-4487 GCA_035637835.1 Actinomycetota bacterium
GGCCACAGCGGTGAGCGCGATCAGGTACAGCGTCCAGTACTCGCTGTTGGTCCCGCCAGTGGCCACGCACCACAGGGTGATCAGCGTCGCGTCGACGAGCAGGGTGGCCGCTTGGAACCTGTTCGTCGACATGGTCTCGTCAGGGTGGGCGAGGAGCGACCAGAACGCATACACGGCCGCTAGGACCAGAACCGACGGGGCCAGCGGACGTACGGCCGGACGGATGCCGGTCGAGCTCAGGTAGATGACGGCCACCACGGCGACGACCGCCATGCGCACGACCGCGATTGAGCGCTCCGTCCGGCGCTCCTCGAGGGAGAGCGACCCTCGTGGACCGCCGGCCCCGGAGGTACGGGACTGGCTCATTCCCCACCCGTCACGAGAAAAGGGCAGATACCCGAAACCGGGTATCCCAAGGGGATATCGGGCCCGGGCAGGGCAGGGTTGAGCCGAAGTGAGCCCCTCCTTGCGGGGGCATGAGCTCAGCCCGACGTGACGATGTTGACCAGGCGGGGGGGCCGGACGATCACCTGGCGGACTTGCCGCCCGTTGAGGAACCGGCGGGCGTTCTCCGAAGTCAGGGCGAGCTCGCGACAGGTGGCCTCGTCGGCGGCGGCGTCCACCTCGAGACGGTCCCGGACCTTCCCGTCCACCTGAACCACAAGGGTCACCCGCTCGTCGCGGACGAGTTCGGGGTCGAACGACGGCCACGAAGAGACATGGACACTCGTCCGGTTTCCCAAGGCCTCCCGCCACAGCTCCTCGGCCATGAACGGCGCGAGGGGCCCCAACATCTGCACCACGGCCGAGGCGGCGTCGCGAGCGCCCTCGCCCGAGTCCAGGGCCGAGCGGATCGCATTCGTTAGGACCTGCAGCTTGGAGATGGCCACGTTGAACCGGAATCGATCGAGGTTCTAGGTGACGGCCTTGATGGTTCGATGCGTGAGCCGAGTCAGCTCCTCCGGCTGGGAAGCGTCCCGTTCCGCGGCCTCAGACACCGCGGCGTGCACCCGTCCCAACCACTGGTTCATGGCCGGTCGTCGGTGCAGGTCCGGGGCGATCAGCTTCCAATCGATGTCGTCGCCGAACGGCCCGGCGAACAGGATGCTCAGGCGCAAGGCGTCCGAGCCCCATCGCTCGACGAACGGCATAGCCTCGACCAGGTTCCCCTTCGACTTGCTCATCGACGCTCCTCCGAAGATCACCTGTCCTTGGTTCATCAGCCGGGGGAATGGCTCGGTGAACCCGACCATGCCCATATCGTGGAGGACCTTGGTGAGGAACCGGGAGTAGAGCAGGTGGAGGATGGCGTGCTCCACCCCTCCGGTGTACTGGTCGACCGGCATCCACCGGGCCATCCGGTCCGGATCGAACGGCCCGGCGGTGTGGTCCGGCGAGCAGTACCGGAAGTAGTACCAGGACGAGTCGACGAACGTGTCCATCGTGTCCGTGTCCCGCCGGGCGGGCTTGCCGCACGTCGGGCAGGTGACGTTCACGAAGCCCTCGTGGCGGGCGAGCGGGGACTCCCCGCCGAGCCGGAAGTCCACGTCATCGGGGAGCAACACCGGCAGGTCAGCCTCTGGCACGGCGACCTCCTCGTGCTCCACGCAATGGATGATGGGGATCGGCGCGCCCCAGTACCGCTGTCGCGAGATCAGCCAGTCCCGGAGGCGATAGGTGATGGCAGGCCGTCCCTTGCGGTGCTCTTGGAGCCACCTCGTCACCGCCGCGATGCTCTCCGGCGAGCGGACCCCGTCGAAGGGTCCCGAGTTCACCATGACGCCCTCGTGGTCGTAGGCCTCGGTCATGGTCTGAGCGTCCCGAGGCTCCCCCTCCGGTTGCACCACCACCCGGACGGGCAGCGCGTGGGCTCGGGCGAACTCGAAGTCGCGCTGGTCGTGGGCGGGGACACCCATCACCGCGCCGCTGCCGTACTCCATCAGGACGTACGGCGCGACGAAGCACGGCACCTTCTCCCCGTTCACCGGGTTCACGGCGTGCACGCCGAGCGGAACGCCCTCCCGGCTCTCCGCCTGCTCCCGGTTGGTGAGCGGCGTCGCCTGGAGGACGTCGGCCATGGCCTTCACCTCCGCCGCCGTCCCACCTGCCTCGGCCAGCTTCATCACCAACGGATGCTCAACAGCGAACACGAAGAACGTGACTCCCCACAGCGTGTCCGGCCGGGTGGTGAACACCTCGACCTTGTCGCCGGTCTCGGCGATCTCGAACTCCACCGCCGCCCCCTCCGAACGCCCGATCCAGTTCCGCTGCATGGTGATCACGCGATCGGGCCAGTCCACCAGCTCGTCCACGTCGTCCAGGAGGCGCTGGGCGTAGTCGGTGATCTTGAAGAACCACTGGGTCAGGTCCTTGCGGATCACCGCCGTACCGCACCGCTCGCAGTGCCCCTTGATCACCTGTTCGTTGGCCAGAACCGTCTGGTCCTTGGGGCACCAATTGGCCGGGGCCAGCTTCCGGTAGGCCAGGCCCCGCTGGAAGAGCTTCACGAACAGCCACTGGGTCCACCGGTAGTACTCCGGGTCGCATGTGTTGAACTGGCGGCTCCAGTCGAACGACATCCCCATTCGCCGGAACGAGCTCCGCTGCTGCTCGATGTTGGCGTACGTCCACTCCTTTGGATGGATGCCGCGCTTGATGGCTGCGTTCTCCGCCGGAAGGCCGAAGGCGTCCCACCCGATCGGGTGCAGGACGTTGTGGCCGCGCATCCAGGCGAACCGGGCCACGGCATCCCCCCCGGAGAAGGCCTCGGCGTGGCCCATGTGAAGGTCGCCAGAGGGGTAGGGGAACATGTCGAGCGCGTAGAACCTGGGCCGGGAACCATCCTCGTCGTCGGCCCGATAGAGGCCCTCTGCCTCCCAGGCCGCCACCCACTTGGGCTCGATCGTTTCGGGGTCGTACCTGCGCATGATGCGCTCGATGGTACCTGAGTCGTGCGCAGGTCCCAGGACGCCTAGCCGCGGAGCCGCTTCAGCTCCACTGCGGCGCCTCGTGCCTCGGCCTCGGCCGCACCCAGCTTCTCTCTCCGCTCGGCCAGGCGCGCCTCCATTGCCATGACCTCGGCGCGCATCCGCTCGGCTCGCTCGCGCATCTGGCGTTCGCGGCGTTCGGCCGCCCGGATCTCGCGTTCGCGCGAGGCCCGCTCGGCGCCGTCCTCGGCCGGCGGCCCGGGCTGCTCCGGCCCACCCGTCCCGGGAACGACCTTCAGGCCGGCGACGTCGCCGAACCCGGCCGGCCGAGCGAACGGCTTGGACAGCCGGCCCTCCAGTACCTGGCGCGCGGCGTCCTCGTCGGCCGATGAGGCTTCGAGCGTCGCCGCAACCTCCTCGATTGTGGCGGGGGCCGGGTCCCTACCGAGGGCGCGGGCCGCCCGCCGCGTCAGCTCGGTGACCAGCTTGCGCCGCTCCTCCGATCTCCGGCGGAGCTTTTCGGCGTCGCCGCCGGACAACGCACGCCGCTGTGCCAGCCGAAGCTGTTCGCCCACCTGGAGGAGCTCCTCCACGGCCGAGCGGTCCTCGTGCATGAGCCGGTTGACGGCCCACGCGGATCGGACCGGCTTTCGCAGCGCGCCGACGCGGCGGGCCGATCCGGCGTCCCCCGCGTCCTTGAGGCGCTTGGCCAGAGCGTTCCGCGCCTGGGTGAACCCTTCAGGCGGCGCGATGAACAGCTCGTCGATTGCCAGCTCGACGTCCCCGGTCTCCGGCATGCGGGGAACAGTGTGCCCCACCGGCAGGAGATGGTGCCAGGGGCTAGATCTTCACGTCAGGCACCCGAGCCGAACGCCGGCCGCCTACTCCCAGTGCGGACGGAGCTTGATGACCTCGCAGCGCCGGAACGTGTCGTGCTTATCTCCGATGCAGCGGTCGCGTCCTGGTCCCCCCACGAGAAGGCCGGGCGACTGGCCGCTGGCGAAGTCCTTCAGCACGTCGTTGCCCGGGCCTCCGTAGGCAGCCTCGGTGGCGCCCCCCTTGCCGGTGGTCAGGACGTCATCGCCCAGACCGCCGTAGATGATGTCCGGCCCCTTGCCGCCGTTGATCCGGTCGGCGCCGCCCCGCCCGTAGATGGTCTGCGGGCCGTTCATGCCTAGGATCCGGTCCCCTCGGGTCGTACCCGTCACGACGGTCGGGTTGCTCGCCTGGGCTACCGAACCGGCGAGGAGCACGGCCAGGACTGCCGTGCCCAGGATCGTCTTGGAGATGCTTTTTCCAGTCATGCCCTTCCTCCCCTCCCGTAGTCCGTATGGGGGTTGGATTATGGCGTTCTCGGAGGATGCGCGCTACCTCCAGCCGACTTAGGGCCAAAGGTGCTGTGTTGACTATGGGCTCCCCCTGAGGATTCACGCCACCTACGGATGACCTAGGGCGAAAGGTCCCGTTCCCGGCCGCCACCCCTTTACCTTCGACGCAACAGGCCGTTCCGTCGGACGTGACGGGTTGGGAGTTCCCATCGTGAGGACACTCGGGGCGAGG